>CAVOEV010000023.1:0-29709 GCA_963694825.1 Planctomycetota bacterium | reverse complement strand
TTCGGGCACAGTGAACGGACCGCCGGGTTCATCGGCGAAGGCCACCTGCATAGTCGCGCCACGCGCCCCACCACCGTAGCCGCTCCACAAACGAACCTGTTTGATCTGTTTGGCTTTGCCGAAGTCGACAACGAAATGACTGCCGGGATTCCAGATGAATCCCGCGTCGACGGCTTTTCCGGTCACGTTGCGGACGCCATACGGTCCGGGATTACCGAACGCCCCTGGAACCGGTGGATACTGGAACGTTTTCGGGTCGCCGGGATTGCTGCTGCTGGCCTCCTCGATCCGTGTCGCCGCATCATGGGCTCCCTTCACCACGATCATCTTTGTGTCACGCCACTGCCGAACGACTTCTGCCATTTCTCCTTCAGGTGGCAGCTCATTCAGCGACTCCCAGAGCAGCCGCAGATACTTCGGACTCAGCGTTCGTCCCGCTGCGAGTTCCTGTTGCGCGGCAAACTCCTCCAGCGACAGGTCGACTGCCGGATCACGGTAGCGGTATCGCAACGTTGCCTTGAGGTAGTCGGCCAGAGGGAGTCGCCCCTCGCGGTCGGTGTACCGGGAATAGAAGTCCTTGATTCTCTGGGCCGCTTCGGCAATCCAGTCATGCCGATCGCTGCTCGGCGAGAAGCGAACCCCGGTCGGCGTCAGAACGGCATGTGCGGACACCTGCCGCGCAGCGTCAAGGTACTTCGGGAGCAGGTCCGGCGCCATGAACAGCGATTCACCGGTGTTGGCAAACCCTTCGCCGGCCACCGAATCTTCCAGGAACCTCTTCGCCGGCCGCAGGTCGACACCGGTCAGGTCACGAACCGAGTAGCTGTATTCCGCCTTGGTCAGACGCCGCATCAGCACCAGTCCCGGATCACCGGCACGGTCTCTCGCATCGGCCAACAGGTAACTCTCGGACCATTCGATCAGCCGCTTTCGATCAGCCGCTGACGGCTGAGGGCTGTTCCTGGGAGGCATCTCCCCGTCGCGGAGCCGTCGCAGCACTTTCTGCCAGGTTCGCGAGTGACTGCGAACGTCAGCAACTGTCCCGAAACGGGCGAGATCCAGTCCCCCCTTTTTCTTTTCGGCCGAATGACACTTCAGACAGTGTCTCTGCACAAGTGGGAGGATTCGTTCTGGATACTCTTCCGCCAACCGGACCAACGACTCCTCGGCAAATGCCGGCGTTTCCAGTTCGGCCACACTGCTATCGACCACCGGATCTTCGGCCGGCTCGAATCCGCACCCCACAAAAAGCAGCGAGAGTAGCAAGCAGACACGCAGTCGTGTCATGTCGACACCTGGTAATCGAGCAAAGAAGTCCGCGGTAATTCTACTGCAATTCTCACCTCATCACAGCAACATCCGCGTGACGATGCCGTACGCCCACATCGGCCTGAACGATCAGGCCAGGTCGGTCGCGGCGATTCCCGCACCGCAGATCCCGCGTCCTCCACTCCCGGAACCAATTCCCTGGAAGTGAACACCGACAACTACCCGCGCGGCTGGGTTAGTATGTCGTCAACGACATTGCCATGAACGTCCGTCAAGCGATAATCCCGCCCCTGGAAGCGGTAGGTCAGTCGTTCATGATCGATTCCCAGGCAGTGCAAAATCGTCGCATGAAAATCATGCACATGCACCGGATTTTCCGTGATGTTGTAGCAGTAGTCATCGGTCTTGCCGTGAGTTAGTCCCGCTTTCACACCCCCGCCAGCCATCCAGAGAGAGAAACACCGCGGATGATGATCGCGACCAAATGCATTTGGGTTGCCTTGCGCGTAGACAGTACGACCAAATTCTCCGCCCCAGATAACCAGCGTATCCTTCAGCATGTCACGTTGTTTCAGATCAGCAATCAATGCCGCTGATCCCTGGTCGGTCTCCCTGGCAAGCACTGGCAAGTTCTTAGCCGCATTACTGTGATGATCCCAGCCACGGTGAAACACCTGGATAAAACGCACTCCGCGTTCGGCCAGCCGCCGCGCCATCAGGCAATTTGCCGCATGAGATCCCGGTTGTTTTGCCTCTTCGCCGTACAGCTTGAACGTGCTTTCCGGTTCATCGGAAAAGTCCGCCAGTTCGGGAACCGAAGTCTGCATTCGGTAGGCCATTTCATACTGCGCAATGCGAGTGGTAATCTCGGGGTCACCAACTTCTTTCAGACGCAACGCGTTGAGCCTGGCAAGTTGATCCAACCAGGATCGGCGACTCGCCAAACTACCACCGGCGGGATCATTCAGATAAAGGACGGGATCCCCCTGGCTGCGAAATTTCACTCCCTGGTACTTGGATGCCAGAAACCCACTTCCCCACAACCGGTCATAGAGCGGCTGAGCCTCGCCAAAGGTATTACGAGTGAGCATGACCACGAATGCCGGCAGATTTTCGGTCTCACTGCCCAGCCCATAACTCAGCCAGGCTCCTAGACTCGGTCGCCCGGGCTGCTGGTGACCCGACTGGAAAAACGTCACTGCCGGGTCGTGATTGATCGCTTCGGTGTGCATCGACTTGATGACACAAATGTCGTCGGCCACGCCACCCAGATGAGGCAACAGTTCACTCAGCCAGAGTCCTGATTCACCATGCTGGCAGAACTTGAAGGGTGACTTGACGACCGGGAACTTCTTCTGGCCAGCCGTCATGCCAGTCAGCCGTTGTCCGCCCCGAACGGTCGCAGGCAACTCCTGCATATGCAGCTTGTCCAGCGACGGTTTGTAGTCGAACAGATCGACATGCGAGGGAGCGCCAGACTGCAGCAGATAGATCACGCGTTTGGCCGTGGGTGCAAAATGCGGAACACCTGGCAACCCGCCGTTGCCAGCCACAGCACCTGGTTTCTGAGCGACCGTCTCTCGATCTTGGTTCAACAGGTGAGCCAACGCGGCCACACCGATCCCGGTACTGGAACGGCGAAAGAACTGCCGCCGGTTTTCAATCAGTCGTGATTCCCACCAGGCGTGACTCATTGCCTAACCTTTCGAAATCGCTTCATCTAGATTCAATAACATCCGCGTCACACTGGTCCAAGCTGCCTGTTCGACCATGTCGAGTTGAGACAACTGACTGGTCTGGCCAACCTGCAGGAGCTTCTTCGCTGCTGGCTCGTCAGCTCGAAATCGCACAAACTCCGACCGGTAAACCGACCCGATCAGTGCCGCCTCTTCTTGCGTCGGACGTCTTCCCGTAGCCAGTCGGAAGCCAAACACAACTCGCGATTCAACCGCCTCACCACCTTCTCGCATAACTCGACCAGCCATTTGCTGGGCTGCTTCAATGAACTGGGGCCCATTCAGCAACAGCAGGGATTGCAGGGGTGTGTTGGTTCGTGACCGCTGCAAGGTGCAGAACTCTCGTTCCGGAGCGTCGAGTGTCTTGAGCATCGGTGAGGGGACGGTTCGCTTCCAGAACGTGTACAGGCTGCGCCGGTAAAGATCTTCTCCTTGCCCCTGTGGGTATTCCCTGGAATAGCCGGGCCGATTGTTCAATTCCATCCAGAGTCCCTTGGGCTGATAGGGGTAGACACTCTTGCCGCCTAACCGCTTCACCAGCAATCCACTGACCGCCAGCGCGTTGTCACGAATTTCTTCTGCTGCCAGCCGCATCCGGGGACCGCGAGCCAACAGGCGGTTTTCCGGATCGGCAGCATAGCCCGCCGTACCCGCATGGGAGGATTGCCGGTACGTGGCCGACGTGAGAATCAGCCTGTGGACTTTTTTGATGTCCCACCCCTGCCTAATGAACTCTGCTGCCAGCCAGTCAAACAACTCGGGATGACTGGGCATTTCTCCTTGCACGCCAAAGTCCTCCGATGTCTTCACCAGGCCGACTCCAAACAGGCGCTGCCAGTAACGATTGACCGTCACCCTGGCGGTCAGCGGATGCGACGGGTCCATCAGCCACCGGGCCAGTCCCAGTCGGTTCCGTGGCACGTCGGCCGGCAGTTGTGGAAAAATTGCCGGCACCGTGGCCGCGACTTTCTCGCCGGGGGCATTGTATTGGCCACGCTTGAGAATGAACGTATCACGCGGCTTGGCAAGATCCTTCATTACCATCGTGGCCGGAAATACCGTCGCCTTGCCGCGTTCCAATGCAGCAATGCGAACCAGCAGCACCCTATGCCTGCCATACTGTTGCTGGTAGTAGGCTGCCAGAGTTTTCTGCTCCGGCTCGGAGCGATCCGTGACAGCAAGGGACGCAATTCGCACGATGTCCACTGGCGGACCAACGTAGCCCAGAGCTTCGGTTGGCGCCGAGTTCACCGACAGCCTCACCCGCCCCACGCCGTGGGTCCCAAAGCTGGCTTCATGACGCATTCGGAACCGCAGCACGCTACCACCTTCATAGCCAAACGGTACCGAGGCCACGAAGATCGCTGCCACGGGTTTCTTGCGGACCGGTCCATCCACGGCCCAACCGTTGTTGTTGCTCGTGGTCCCGTCAATCGCCTTCTTGATCTCGTAATTCCGCTGCGAATATTCTGCCCTCGCCTGGCTGAACTTGACCACCTGGGATGTCTCGGGATTCTTGACCGAAACGACAGTCAATTCGAATTCACTCAGTACGAAGTTCGAGTTGGAATGGCGGCCTGGGCCACCACCTGGCAGGGAAGGATCCGTCAGGGCCTGCAAGCGAACCGCGGTCACTCCCAACTGATCCGTCCGCGCGTGAATGTCGTAGACATCCTTGCCCGGGTTGGCACCGCCAACCAGCAAAGAATGATCCTCCTGCTTAGTGAACTTCGAACCACCACTGGACTTCATGAAGTCGGGATTCAGAACACCCCAGCCATAAACACCGGAAGCGATTTTTCGAGCCCACTGCTCCACTTCAGCCGCGTTATCAACAGGCCTTTCCAGTTCAGCCCGTAAACGGGCAATCTCCTGGTCAATCTCCCGTCGTTGCTGCTCGGCCAATGGAGACGCAATGCTCTCCTGGGGAGCAAAGCCCAAGCCTCTTTCCGGGACCTGGTTAAAGAAGGCAAAGAGCCCATAGAATTCCTTCTGAGAGATCGGATCGTACTTGTGTTCATGACAACGTGCACAGCCCACGGTGAGCCCCATCCAAACGCTGCCCACCGTCACCAGTCGATCCATCACGTATTCCACGCGATATTCTTCATCAATGATCCCGCCCTCAATCGTTATGCCATGGTTCCGATTGAAACCGGTTGCAAGTCGCTGCTGGGCCGTTCCCTTGGGTAACAGGTCACCAGCCAGTTGTTCGATCGTGAACTGATCAAAGGGTAGGTTGCGGTTGTAAGCAGCGATCACCCAGTCTCGCCAAACCCACTGGGTCCGCTCCGTGTCGTACTGGTAGCCGTTCGTGTCGGCGTAGCGAGCCAGGTCCAACCAGTGTCGTGCCATCTGCTCCCCGTAAGCGGTCGACTGCAGATAGCGATCCACCATTTTCTCGTAAGCTCTGGGAGACTTGTCCTCAACGAACCGATCGATCTCTTCGATGGTTGGAGGCAAACCGGTCAGGTCAAACGCAACCCGCCGCACGAGAGTTTCCGCGGGTGCCTGCGGAGCGGGAGTCAATCCCTCACTGCGCAGTCGCCTCAACACGAATTGATCAACGGGATTTTTTGGCCAGGCATCTTCCGCCAACTTTGGGAGTGCGGGCTGCACGAGTGGCTGAAAGGCCCAGTGTTGCTGCCAGGGAGCACCTTGCTCTATCCAGCGACGGACCAAATCGATTTCTTTGGCAGTCAGGTTTCGATTGGATTCCTTCGGTGGCATCCGCTGATCGGGATCAGCATGGGAAATACGACGCATCAATTCGCTGCGCTGGGGATGGCCTGCGACAATCGCCGCCTTGCCCTTTCGCTTGGCAAACGCACCCGCCGGGATGTCCAATCGCAATTCCGCTTCCCGAGCCGCGGCATCCGGCCCATGACAACGAAAACAGGCATTGGAGAGAATCGGCCGAATGTCCCGACTGAAGTCGACCTTCTCTTCAGCCCCTGCTGCTGAAACACACAACAGACAGCAGCAAGTGATCAAGACATTTCGCGGCCAGCAAACCATGCGTCTGATTTTCCACAAGAACTTGGGCCTGGCTCATCATTCTAGACGGAAGATTGCTTCCTACGACAGCGACATCCGTATGACGATGCGATACACCCACATTGGCCTCGACGATCAATCAGGCCAGGGCTGACCGAACTGACATCCGCCATTGAAGTTCATAGACGGCAGAGTATTTTGACCCAACGGGAGTTGGGCCCACTCAGATCTTTCCGTCCAAACCCATCTGATGATACTTGTGGGTGATCGTGTCCTGGTTTTCCAGAAGCCAGTCAATCGATGGTTCGTTGTGCATGGCTTTGTGAATTGCCTGAGCCATCGCCTTACGGTGGATGTCGAACAACGCTTTGTGGTCAAGGTTGTCGTCGGTAATCACTCCAGGGTTCAACCACACGCTGCAGATGATTCCCAGGTCGTTGGCTTGGTCTTTGGGCAGATCACCCGCGCGAACCGCATCCAGCACGCCATTGGCGATCGCAGCCTGGACAGTTCCCATCAGAATGTTGGTGTAACGGCTGTTCTTGACCGTCACCTTGCTAACGCACAACGTCACAGGACGAACCTGGATATCGGTATTCAGGATGGCAAACACCTTCGAGTGCCCCATCGCTTGATCACCTGTCAAAGTCGCCAGTGCGGTGCCGACTGGTCCATCGAGTTCTCCGATCACCACTTCCGGTTCTGCAGCGGTGAAGGGCGGACCACCGGCAACCAGAGCTTCGCCAGTACGGAAAATGATGCGATCGGACATGGAGATAGAGCTTTCAAGACGGTTTCTGGAACAGTTGCACAACGATGATTACATGATCATCCAACGGGCGAGCTAACCTACCGGCATGCAATTCGGCATGTAAGCCGATGTCTCCACGCTCCACACCCCGTAGGACCAAAAAAAACCGCCGACGGGTAAATGCAGGAGATTCCAGCAACGCACCCAGCGGATCCAGAGGCTGTTCTCGTGACCAGTCACAGAATGCAAATCACAACTTGGCGAGTGGTACCATTCACGCGGGCAGGTCACCGCCGCAGCAAACAGCTTCGGATATTTCGCGACGATCGACCACGTACCGTATCCCCCCATGCTCAGCCCGGTGCAGTACATCCGCGAGCGATCGATCTTGTGCGAACCGGCCACATGCTCGACCAGTGCCTTGAGCTGTTCGGGATTCCACCCGGCGCCCTTCGGGCACTGTGGCGAGACGACGACGAAGGGAAACTCCTGGTCCCTGGCCGCAAGGCGGGGCGGCCCCCACGCCTTGACCGCCTGGATGTTGTCGCCCCGTTCTCCGGCACCGTGAAGAAACAGCAGCAGCGGCCACGCCTTCTTCTTCTCGTACGACTTGGGCACAAACAACCAGTACCCGACCTGCTTCTTGCTGACCGCCAGCTTGTGAGCCGTCTGTGACCCGGGCACGGGCTCTTCGGCCGAGACCCGTGCGAACCCGAAGAACAGCATCGCAGTCGCGGCCGCCAGCAACACCGCGGCGCGGGAAGCTCTTGCTTGTCGTGTCATGGTTACCTTTTTCCTGTCTAGGTGTTTCCCGCCAGTGCCCCGCAGGCCGGGGCGATCATTAGCAGGTAACACGGAGAGAACTTCACGGCGTGCAACACTCGGGTCGACCTGACGGAACCGACGACGACCACCCGCCGGTTATAGCAAACCGACCAGGCCTCGGGGTCCGGTGACTTCCCTGGCATCCGAGAGTGGTTCGGTTCGAAACTGGCCGTGGGTAGTAATGCCGTTTGGCACAACAACATCCCACGAATCGACTCGCTGCGTCAAAAACACCCTCACGTGCTCCCCGGTCCTGACAAAAGGGGGATCTCCTGCCGGATGCTGCCCCGTCGAGAACCGCTTTTCCGCCTTCGTTTCGACCAATGCTGACATGAACCCGAAGTCGGTGTTAGAATCTGGAATCATGCAACAGTCTACTCATAGTCACGACCACGCATTCACCGGTTTGAATCCACGAGTCCGAGAGGCCGGGTCATTGAACTCGAAACGCCAAAATGAGAGCACTAGCAGTCACTGGCCTCCTGCTGTCTCTCGCGATCGATCCCGTCCACGCAGCGGGCAACGACGACCGCAACTTCTTTGAAACACGTGTTCGGCCATTGCTGATCAAGCATTGCCTGGCTTGCCATGGATCAAAGAAACAGGAATCGGGCCTGCGGCTGGACACACCGGCGGGCTGGGCCCGCGGTGGTGAACTGGGACCGGCGATTGTTCCCGGAAAGCCGTCGGACAGCCGACTGATCCAGGCGGTCAACTATTTCGACCCCTCGCTGAAAATGCCGCCTCGCGGAAAGCTGTCGCCGACCGAGATTGCCGACCTGACGCGGTGGATCCAGCGAGGAGCGATCGATCCGCGAAGATTGACACCGGACACGGCGACTGCGAAACGAATGACCCTCAAACAGGCACGGAGTTTCTGGGCTTTTCGCCCACTCACTGCGCCTCGCGTCCCCAAAACCCCAGACACCACCTCGATCCAAACACCAGTTGATGCCTTCGTGTGGGAGCGGCTGCACCACCACGGGCTGTCCGCGGTCGCCCCGGCCGACAAACGCACTCTCATTCGCCGTGCCACTTTCGATCTCACCGGACTCCCACCCACGCCAGCCGAAATCAAGACGTTTCTGGACGACAACTCACCGAAAGCCCTGCGGGGAGTTGTCGACCGCTTGCTCGATTCGCCGGCGTACGGTGAGCGATGGGGCCGACACTGGCTGGATGTGGCTCGCTACGCCGACACGGCCGGAGACGGGTCCGACTATCCCGTCCGCGAGGCGTACAAGTACCGCGACTGGGTGATCGATGCATTCAACCGCGACATGCCATTCGATCAGTTTCTACGCGAGCAGATTGCCGGCGACATTCTTGCCAAGCAACAGGCCGATAACGGGCCGGAACGATACGCCAGCCAGGTCACAGCAACCGGATTTCTCGCCATCGGAAAACGTTACGGGTACAAGGCATCACCCGACTACCAGTATCTCGACTTCGCCGACGTGATTGATTCGGTCGGACGCTCCCTGCTGGGGCTCTCGTTGGGATGTGCACGATGTCATGACCACAAGTACGACCCCATTTCCGCCGCCGACTACTACGCCCTGTATGGAATTTTCCAGAGCACAACGTGGGCGTTTCCGGGCGGGGAAGAGCAGAAACGGCCTGCCCATTTCCCACCGCTCGTTCCACCCACGCTGACCGCAAAACTGGAAACACTGAAGGCCGAAGAACTCGCCCGCCTCGATACGCAACTGTCGGTACTCAAACGCCGACAGATGGAATTTGCCCCAAACTGGCGAGCTGGCGGATTCGACCTGGGATTTGAAGCCCAGAAGTCCAGCCAACGGCCCGGCAGTCCGTGGGTCTGCGCTGGTCCAATCGAAATCACCACCGAGGCACAGAGCCCATTCCAGCACATCCATCCGAAAGGCACACTCGGCGTGAGAATCGGTAGCGGAAAACCGACTGACGGACTCCGCTATGTCTTCAAAGATGGCCTGCAAACCAAGCCGGGCCGGCACATGCACTTCACGGTGGATTTCCGGTCCCTGGAATCACCGGGCAAATCCGGCGCCTTTCGTTTTTATCTCGGGCGAGGCGTCGTCCAGTCGCTGGCCATTCAGTGCAGCGCCACGGCAACCGAGTTTGCGATTCGAAATGGAAACAAGTGGGAAACGGTTCGCCGAATCACTCCCGGCACGTGGTACACCCTGAGAATTTCGATCGATCCGGCCAAGAAGACTTTCTCCGGTGTCGTCGGCGCTCCGGATGACCTGACCACGTTTGCCAACAAGGCCGTTGGCCCCGGCTGGGACGGCATTGCCGACTGCTTCATTTGCGATGCGACCGGGCATGTCGCCGGCCCCGCCTGTTCGCGTGACCTCGACAACATCGGCCTCCAGGACGTGGCATTTGCTCCCCCCGACGGCCAGCCCGTCAAACCCAGGCTCTCGACTCCCGAGACCAAGACACTTGCCGCTGCGGCCACGAAGGAGATCGAGGCACTCAAGCGAAAACGGCAGACCCGTGCGGAAAGACCGGCCTACGAAGTCGCGTACGGAGTCAGCGAAGGAACTCCCGTCAACGCCCACATACAGCAGCGAGGCGAGCCAGGCCGGCTTGGTCGTGAAATCCCCCGACGGTTTCTCGAAGTCCTCGGCGGCGACCGGCTGTCCAAGCCGGCCGCTGGCAGTGGCCGACTCGAATTGGCCGATTGGATCACGCGACGGAAGAATCCGCTGACAGCCCGCGTGTTCGTCAATCGTGTCTGGCTGTGGCACTTCGGAACCGGGTTGGTCTCAACGCCCAGCGATTTTGGCTCACGTGGACAGCCCCCCACACACCCGCGGCTTCTCGACTGGCTCGCGGTGCAATTCATTGATTCCGGTTGGTCGGTCAAGGCGCTGCATCGCCTGATCATGAACTCACGTACGTACCAACTTGCCAGCGACGACAACGACCGGAACCTGCAGGTCGATCCCGACAACCTCTGGCACTGGCGGTTTGCCAGGCGACCGCTTGACGCCGAATCGATTCGTGATGCCATGCTCGCTCTGAGCGGCCACCTCAACCGGACAATTCCCCAAGCGCATCCGTTTCCACCAGTCAACACGTGGGGTTTCTCCATCCATCACCCGTTCCACGCCGTATACGACTCCAATCACCGCAGCGTTTACCTGATGGTGCAACGAAACCGTCGACACCCTTACCTCGCCTTGTTCGACGCTGCCGATCCGAACCAGAGTGTGGCATCGCGCCAACCCACCACGACGCCCACACAGGCTCTTTACCTGATGAATTCGCCATTCGTTCACACGCGGGCACGCGGTTTTGCAGAACGGCTTCTGGCGGTACACCGGGACACTCGAACCCGGGTACGTGTTGCTTTCGAGATGGCCCACGGCCGACTTCCCGGAGACCGTGAGGCCGAAACTGCCATCGCTTTCGTGGCTGGGTATCAGAAGAAATTGGCCGGCGAACAGGCCACGGCGAACCAGGAGCTCACCGCGTGGTCGGCACTGGCCAGGGTACTGTTGACGAGTAATGCGTTCCTGTATGTCGATTGAGTCGATTGATGCATCATCTTTCCACATCGCGTCGCGAATTCCTTCACCGCGCATCCGGTGGATTTGGCGCCGTCGCGCTGTCCGGCCTGTGGAACAACCTGCAAGCCCAGGCACACGACCCGCTGAGCGCCCGCCAGGGACATCACGCTCCAAAAGCCGATCGCGTGATCTTCCTTTATTCCACGGGTGGTGTATCCCACATCGACACGTTCAACCATCGGCCACAGTTGACGGTTGATCACGGCAAATCGATCACCGCCTCCCGCTGGCTCAACAAGTCAGGCGAATTCAAGCGTTACCTGATCAAGCCTCGCTGGTCGTTCAAGCGGCACGGCAACAGCGGAACATGGGTCAGCGACTTGTTCCCCCACCTGGGATCGATGATCGACGACGTGTGTGTGCTCAACGCAATGCACTGCGAAAGCGACGGACACGACAAGGCCACGCTGGCGGCCCACACCGGTTCGGCACAGTTCGCACGTCCCAGTGCCGGTTCGTGGGTGAGCTATGGGCTGGGAACTGAAAACCAGAACTTGCCATCTTTCATGGTGCTCGCCCCTGCAGCTCCCTACGCCGGAGCCCAGACCTGGGGCAGCGATTTCCTTCCGGGCTGCCACCAGGGGACACAGGTCGTTCCGGGGAAGAACCCGCTGCCCAACATCCGCCCACGTGTCAGTCGGCCTGCCCTGCAAAAGATGGAATTGGATCTCCTGGCCCTCTTGAACCGGGCGCACCAGAAAACACGCGAGGCCGACCAGGCCCTCGACGCAAGAATTCGCTCCTTCGAGACAGCCTTCGGCATGCAACGAGAAGCTCCCGAAGCGTTTGACCTGTCCGGTGAGACCCAGGCCACACTGGACCTTTATGGCTTGGAGCGAGGCGCGACGACAGGGTTTGGCTGGCAATGCCTGGTGGCCCGGCGACTGGCCGAACGCGGGGTTCGATTCCTGGAACTGATCGATGTTGGATCAAACAGCAACTGGGACTCGCACGGAAACATGGCTGACCATGCCAAGCTGGCCAGGGCAATCGACCAGCCGATCGCTGGGCTGCTGACCGACCTGAAGCAGCGAGGCATGCTGGACCGCACCCTCGTCGTTTGGACAACCGAGTTCGGCCGCACTCCATTCAACAAGGCCGCCAACCACCCGGGACGCGAACACCACAACTTGTGTTTTTCATCGTGGATGGCTGGCGGCGGGATCAAGGGAGGCATCGTGCACGGTGCATCCGACGAACACGGCATCCTGACCGCAGGCGATGCCGTACACACGCACGACCTGAACGCCACGATGCTTCACATGCTGGGCATCGACCACGAACGACTGACCTACCGACACGCCGGGCGCGACTTTCGCCTGACCGATGTTCACGGCCAGGTGATCCAGGACGTCATCGCCTAGTTGCGACCTTCGACGAAGTCCTTGCTCAGGATCACCTGGCGAATCACGGACTTCATTTTGAAATGATCCTGCTGGGTCTTTTCAACAATCTCGTCCACGGTGATGGTGTCCGTGGCGGAGAGTTCCCGTGCCAGGGCAAATCTCAGCATGTGGCTGACAAAGGCTTTGGCAAATCGTCGTTCTTCCTGCACCAGGGCACTTTTGAACCGCACGATTCCGTCGAAATCGTGTTTCCGCAAAAGCGCCCCACTCGCGTCCACCTTCTGTCCGTTCTCGTACTTGTCTCGCCAGCGGCCGGTGATGTCGAAGTTCTCCAGGGCAAAACCCAGCGGATCAAGCCGCGAGTGACAGCCGGCACAACTGGGATTCTCGCGGTGAGCGGCAAACCGTTGCCGGGGAGTCAGGTTCTTGCCATCGTCCTCCTCCTTGAGCGGAGGCACGTCGTTGGGCGGTGGAGGTGGAGGATCGTTGAAAATGACCTCGATGATCCAGGCTCCGCGAGAGATGGGATGCGTCCGCCGTGGTCCCGAGGTCATGCTCAGAACGGCAGCATTGGTGATCACTCCGCCATAACGAGGATCGTCGGCTGGCACCCGATCAAAGACCTGTGAACGCAACTTGCGACGGATCCCGTCTTCGTACCGCTTGTTGACTGCCTGCTGTGCCTTGTTCGGATCACGCCGTGGTGGAACCTTCTTGAGTTCGGCTTGGTACCGCGTCAGGCTCTTGGTCAACTCGTTTCGCCTGGCCTTCTGATCGGCAGTCAACGCGGCATCCACGTCCTTCTGTGCAATGTAGAGACCGTTTCCCGTAGCCGAGGCGGCAACTTCTGAGGCCGTCAAATCTCGATCATAAAGCCGGGCCTTGTCGATCCGGACTGCCAGGTGCCTGTTCCCACCCGGCGGCAGGTGACGCAGGCCAAAAATCACCGACGAGCGGTCCCTGGGAAACGTCGCCGCCCCCTTGCGAAAGGGCTTGCCGTATGGCTTGCCGTCACGATAGAGCGTCGTCGTGCCGTCCTTCGTGTAGACCATTGCCAGGTGCAGCATCTCGCCCGCTTTCGTCTCAGGTGTCGATCCGGCAAAGTCGTCGGTCCGACTGAATCCGTTGCTACCCGAGATCCAGTGCCGCGGCTTGCGTTCACCCAGCACAATCGTGTCGAAGAAGTCTCCGGGTCCCTGGATACCCATCACTCCACCACCCCTCTGATTCAGGTCCGAGACCTGGCACCAGACCTCCAGGCTCTTGGCCTTCAGGTCAATGGGCAACGGCTTACTGATCAGGAACGACCGGTTCAACACGACCATGCCATCCTGAAATTCGACTTTGCCACGTGCCTGCAGTTCCAGCGACCGGACAGACTCCTTGAGATCACCGTTGAACTCCCAGGCGGCATACGGCTTCAGATCCACTGGCTTGGCAGCCTCGGGGTCCTTTTTGCGAGCTGCCAGCAACTTGCTTCTCACCGACTGCAGCAACTCGTCCCGTTCGGTCTCTGTCTGCTTGATCGACCCCTGCAACTTCCGACGGCGGATGTCATTCATCCGTCCTTCTTCCACGATACGACGAACATCGACCCGCGGCGGTGTCAGGTCCGATGTGTACCACGTCTTCAGGAACTCGCTCTGAAAACCAAAGGTCGGCGAGATGAGCTCGATGAGGCGTCGGTCTTCAACAAAAACCGCGTCGAACAGCAACAGGGGTTCGAGCACCATCTGCAAGCTTGCCGGGTATTTTCTGTCGAGTTGAAAATACCTGCTCTTTTTCGGATCCGGCGTAACGGCCAGCAAGTTCTCCAATTGCATCCACTGGGAAGGAAAAGCATCGAGAAATCGTGAAATCTTCCGATCGGCCAGCATCCGATCGATGGTCCGGTTCAATGTCACAGGTCGTGCGAGTTCACCTCGCTTGGCCAGGCGAAGCAGTTCATCGTCCGGGCAACTGTTCCAGAGGAAATACGACAGCCGGGACGCCAACTCGAACTGGCGGTCCTGGTCATTCACGGTGGTGGACCGGTAAAGAAACAACGGCGACGAGAGTGCGGCCGACGCAGCCTTCTTCATGCAATCGGTGAATGGCACTCCCTGTTTCAGCTTGGCCGTGACGTAAGCGGCATAACGATCGCGCGTCACGTCATCGGCAAGACCACGAAAGGCACGGTGTAGAAAACGATCCAGTCGCTGCCGGATCACCAGTTCCCTGTCGGCATCGCCGGATGGTTCGGCAAAGAAGTCGTCCCACATGCCGACATTCTCCCTGGTGAAGTCCGGGCTCTTGACGATGGACACGCTGAGCCTCAGAAAGGCGTCCAACAGCAGAGGGGAGAGTGTGAGTTGATTCGCCTGGTTGTCGAATCCGTGCGATGCCCGCAGATCCTTGGGAAAAGCACGGACATCACGCAGTCCTGCCTTCGGCGCGAGCGAGTGCGACGCCACGGTGACCCGGTCGGGCATCTTGCCTGACTTCGACACCAGGTAGTTTCCAGCCCGGGTCATCAATTTTTCCGGCACGGGAAACACATCCCGCTTCAACCCAAAGAGATCCTTGAGGGTGTTGTTGTATTGCAGGCGATTGAGCCGGCGAATCGCGACCGGTTTTCGGTTCCCCTGGGCTCTGGCCGCCGTCCGCAACATTCTTCTCAGGATCGTGAGCAACCTCGCGCGGTCTGGTTTGCTGATCTGCGGCTCACCCTCGGGAGGCATGTCGTTGGAGTCGACGACTCCAATGATGTCACTGATCAACTCGGGCTTCCCGAGCAACTGGCGTTCCGAGGCAACCTGTTGGAGATTGACCTTTCCATTGACTTCCTTGCCACCGTGGCATCTCACGCATTTCTCGGCGAAAAGCGTTTTGAGGTACCCATCGAAGTCGTCAGCCCGAACCGATGCAGACACCGTGGCCAACGTGACCAATGCAATCGGCAGGCAGTGCCCAACGGCGAGCGTCCTGGTGAAAGCCATGCCCCCCCTCCTTAGGTCCAGAGATCTGAAATCACGCCGTTGCTATCAGCGAAAGCGTCGATCTCAAGCCCCATCAACTGGGCGAACGTCAGCCAGAGATTGGAATTCAACGTGCCGCTCTTGCACTTGAGCAGGCGGCCCTGCTTGACCTGCCCCTGGGCCCCGCCGGCCACAATCATCGGCAGGTCGTAGTACTGATGTGTCGCTCCGTCACCCAGCCCGGCGCCATAGGAGACAATCGAATTGTCGAACATCGTGCTGCCATCGATCTCCTTGATTTCCTTCATGCGTTTGAGCATGTAGGCGTACTGCTCAACGTGGAAGATGTCGATTTTCTGGACCTCTTTGTAGCCGTTGCCCTTCTGGTTGTGCGTCATGTTGTGGTGCTGCACGGCCTTGTCGAAGACACCCTCGTAGAGCAGGGTCGCATCCCATCTCTCCGGACCAATCATGAACGTGCAGATATTGGTGATGCCCATCTGCAAAGCCAGCAGCATCAGATCACATTGCAGCTTGATGTAGTCGCCCCGCGGCAAGATCTCGTTTTTCGGGATATCGATGTCCGCATCGGCGATCAGTTTCCGTTGCTTGGCAATTCGGATCTCGAGGTTCCGGACCATCTCCATGAACTCTCCGAGCGTCTCGCGGTCCTCGCGGCTTAGCTTCCTGGAAAGTGATTTGGCATCCGCGAGCACAAGGTCGGTCACATCGGCGACATGCTTGCGGAAGCTGTTCCGCAGGAACAGCCTGTCGTACAGCTTCTGAGGATCACGGATCGACGGAGCGATGGCGTTGGGGCTGTACCAGGAGATGTTGTCGAACTCGATGGGTTCCTTGGGAGCCGTGAATCCGTTGCAGCTGATTTCCAACGTCGGGAAGACCGTCGGGCCACCCACCGCATCGCCAATCACCTGGTCAAGGGTCCGCCCATTCGGATGGCGGATGCCCTGCTCGGCTGCCTGCACGGGGGACAAGCTGGTCAGGTAGCAGGAAGCTCCCTGCGCGTGCACGTCCTGCCCATTCTTGTACGTCCGGTCCAACCCCGTGATCAAGGTGATGTCCCGAGCATACTCCTTGAGAGGCTGCATCGTTGACGTCAATTCCAGCGGGTAAATCCCGGGCTTGTTTTCAATCCGCCTCTGCTGTTTCGTCTTGTCGGCATTGAACCCCCCGATGAATCCGGGCAGGTCCGCATTCTCCTCTCCGGGAAAGAAACCACGACGCACGATCCCGTTGGGGATGTACATGATCACGAGTTTCTTGGACGGCCGCTGCGGTTGCCCCTTGGCCTTCGCTGCAAGAGAAGGCAGCCCCGGCAAGAACAGCGTGGCCCCGTTGGCAATCAGGAACTGCCTGCGAGAGAGTTTCATTCAGCCTGGTCCTGTGGATGTGTGCACGAAGCAAGAACTAAAACGCAGAACACGGAATACGTTGACTGCCTGTGAAATCAGAACCCGTCGCCCAATTGTACCGACATTTTGTCAATCCGGGATGCCCAGGATCGTGTGCAACTGCCTCCGGGATGGATTGCGTCATATTGCCGACTCGACTGCGTCCTGTGACCAATCGCAGCCACGGATTCGTCAAGTCGTTTAAAACACGCGATAAGTGGGGCCAAAAAGAAAGGCTCGCCAGAATGAACTGGCGAGCCTTTTTCGTTTTGAGCCGGGTTGTGATCCGGCATCAGTGGAGGCGGCGGGAATCGAACCCGTATCTAGTGAATCGAAATGGGAGAAGCTGCAACAACTCACGTCGGCACCTGATCCCACAACAGCATACTTGCAGTTGTTGGACGACACTCACGGTCACTCAGTGGCATCACGAGAACTGGAGCTGGCTTATCTCCTGGTCCGCTGGCCGCACCTGCCACAACCGTGCCGTCAGGTCATTCCGACATTGTTGCGGTCGGTGGATTCAACCTCTGCAAAACCATCCTGAGCCGTCACTCCCGCAGCCTGCTGGCACAGTTCGGGCTGACACCGAAGTCCAGACGCGGGCTGGCTGCGAGGGATCCCGGGGGAGGCGGTGCGATGTCGCTGGATGCGTGAACGCCGATGGCCAGGGGAGGTCTCTGCGTCCTGCCAACTAACCGTTTCAACAGGGTTCTGAGGACCCTTGAACTTACTCGGGTTCGTACCCATCACCTTTTCGTACTGCTCCTGTGTCACCTCATAAACGCCAAGCTCAAATGGCTGCGTCAAAGTCAAACTCCTGAAGGCTTCTTGCCCCCCCGACCCCGTGTAAATGTCCGGGCAGTGATCGGCACAAAACGCATACCTATACTGTTCACAACCGGGACATCATCCTGCGACTGGCTCTGCGATCCTGTGGCATTTGTGGACGTGGGATGCGGCACAGCTTATTTGTTTTCCACAACCTCGTAGATAACGTACTTCAGGCTGTGATTGCTTTTGTTTTCAAGCTGGAAGGAAAGTACTCCATCAACTGGCGTGAATTCCTGACCACCGCCATTGCCGTCTGTGCTGGTCACCCCGATCCCGACCTTAGCTCCCTTCGTTTGATGAAAGGTGATGCTTTCACCGTCCGCGAAACTGATATCATCCTGAAAGACGTTGGTACCAAAACCAATGTGTCGTTTGTTCTTCGCCTCCAGGTCGATCGTGACAGCTTCGCGAGCCTTAATCGTCCCACTTTGTAGAGCCCTCTGGTTGTCCTGACTGACAACAAAGCGTTCATACCATCGGGGGTCTTCCTCGGTATCGCCCGAGCCTGCGGCGACAGATTCCGGTCCACTGTCTCCCGTGTGTGAGGCGTCCTGCGGTTCAACTGTCGCAGCATCCGTCGATTCTGCCGTATCGGCTCCGGGTTTCACGGCCTGTTCGCCAGGTGCCGTGTCCGAATTGCCGCACCCAACTACAGCAACAAGCAACAGAGTGAGCAGTACTTGCTTCATGACGACAGCCTTTCCTGAACGGTCTCACGGAATTCCAGCACTGCGATGAGTCTACATCAGTTGCATGCCACCCCGAAACCATGCCGACGGCATCGACCACTATTGCGACGCCGTTCTGAGCTGTGAGATCATCACTCCCTCAGCCTGCTGGCACAGTTCGGGCTGACGCCGAAGTCCAAACGCGGGCTGGCTGCGAGTAATCCGGGGGATTCACTGGATGTGTTGGGGGCACTCTGGAACTGGTCGCGGTCAAGGGGGAAAGCCAGATTCGGGCATACCGCGGTAGCGATTCCGAATTATCAAGGTAGTAATCCACCAATCTTACTGAGGATACCGATCTTTCAAGTCCTCAAGCCCGCCTCCATTTTCGACATTCGTGTAACCCAGTTCTTCCAACGCTTGTTTCGCGCGACCTGCGCGACCACCGGCTCGTCAGTAAAGAACCAGTTTAGCGGACTTGTCTTCGGTGACTTCGCCAATCCGTTCCGTAATTTCCGTGTGTGGAATCCAAACTGCGTCACGAAGATGTCCCGAATCCCATTCTTCTTGAGAACGAACGTCGATGATGAATTCCTTCGAAGCTGCCTCCGGCGTGTCACTTTGCTCAGCGGAATCAGCATCGGCTTGTTGCGGTTTGTCGATCTCAGTTGCGTCCGGTGATGTGGCGACGGGGGCAACTTGTTGCTGGCAGCCGACCATGGCAAACGCAAGCAGAAGCAGCGCGTGGTACCTCACGATCTTCATTGATATGTCCTTGCGGGATGAGTGGTAAGTCCGGATTAGGTTGTAGCATTGAATTGCGATCTGAGCAGCTTCCGACGTTTGTTCATGACCTGCCCGCGGGTCCAATCTCGTAACTCCGAAGTAGCCAAGCGGTTATGGCACATGCTACAGGACGTGGGAGTATCCTGGGAGTGGAAAGATGACGCCAATCGTCAACCGATGGCACTCGGGACGGAAGAACTGGCCAAGGTGATCACCGCCTGGCCGCTGCTCTCTGCCGATCTCAGGCAGGCCATCCTGGCGATTGTTCACTCGGCCGACGTGATGGCCGAAGCTTCGCTTGCCGCGACTGAGTGAGCGACAATTCCCACCGCCGCTGTGCGTGGTTCGGATCTGACGAGTTGCACGCCGGGGCTGGGGTTGGGATATTGGGGGGGTAAGGTCAGCCTGCTGTCAGTTTGATGTGGCCAATCCACCCGATAGAATGGCGCGTTCGCAGTGGAGCAGTCTGAACGTGGTGTTTTCGCGCAACGCTGCGGGACACCTCTTGAGGAATTGGACAAGTGGCGGAAGGTACCATCAAACGACTCACGGACAGGGGCTTCGGGTTTCTTGACACCGGGAGCGATAAGGACTTGTTTTTTCACTCGTCAAGCCTCGATGGCGTGAGCTACGAGGAACTCCAAGAAGGGCAACGAGTGTCATACAACGAAGGACATGGATCGAAAGGGCGATGTGCCGAGGACGTCAAGCCGGTCTGATGAGGCTGAGAGAAACATTCGTTTTCAATCACGGAGAAGCAGATATGGGTGACAAGGGAAGTAAAGATAAAGGCAAAAAGGAACAACAGAAAAAGGCCCTGCTTAGCCCCAAGGAAAAACGACAATTGAAAAGGGAAAAGAAGAAGAAATAGATACGCACCGAAGTGCACCCTCATGACCTTACCCCCTCCCGTTGTACCAGTGGAAATGAGAGGATCACCCGGATCACTCGAAGCCAGCCCGCGTTTTGACTTCGGCGTCATCTCGAACTGTGCTCGCAGGCGGCGGAAGTAACGATTTCACCGCTCAGAACGGCGTCGCAGTAGTCCGCCGATACACGCGGCATGGTTTTGGGGTGACATGCATCGGATGTAGACTCGCGGGGTGTCGCCGCAACTGCGACAACACCGTGCGACTGCATAGGTCTCTGGGCTACAGACCAGCGGCTCCAGAGCCTGTTCTCGTGACCAGTCACAGCAATCAGATTACCACTTAGCGAGTGGTACCATTCACTGGGGCAGGTCACTCACCGTTCAGCAAAACTTCTGGAACGTCCCGCTGCCACTCATTGGATCGGATGTTGCGATGAGGAACACTCTTGGGTTTGTGCTGCTTCCTGTCATTCTCGCTGCCAGCGCATTCGCATTTCCCGACCTGCCTCTGGAGTCAGGGGCACTTGCTCAGGACGGTTTTCAGGCGGCTTCTCCCAACGGCAGCGACGACGTTGCCGTCCCGACAACTCGGGACGGTAAACCGAGGGTGGTTTCGCGGGAAGGTGCCGAATACCTGGAAAGACGCCGAAAGAGCGCACCGTTCGGCACAGTGAAATTCGATCTCCAGAGATTGCGGGCGGGTATGGGGACACGCAACGAGCCGCGCGTCAAAGGCGTCAGGTTGATTCCTCTGAAGATTGGAAAGATTCCCTGTGAATGGGTTCTGGCACCGGGTGCCGACCCCGATCTACGGCTGCTCTATCTGCATGGTGGCGGCTGGGTCTCAGGATCGGGAGGAAACTATCTCCCGTTGGCAGCCGACATCTCAGTGGCGGCCGGGTGTGCCGTGCTGCTCCCTGACTACCGACTTGCGCCGGAGCACCCGTTTCCTGCCGGGCTTGAGGATTGTATTGCAGCTCACGACTGGCTGGTTGCTAACGGACCATCAGGCCCTCGCCCCGCCAAAGCGACTTTCATCGCAGGGGATTCGGCGGGCGGCAACCTGACTCTGGCAACGCTGCTGGCACTGCGAGACCGCAAGCGACCACTTCCGGCGGGAGGCATCGCCCTTTCCGCAGCCACGGACTTTACGCTGGCAAGTGAGTCTCTGAAGACTGTCCATGATCCGATCATCAGTGCGAGAACTATGCCGGAATTCCGAGATCGCTATCTGGATAAGACGGACCCACGCAACCCGCTGGCGTCACCTGTCTTTGGCGAGTACCGCGGTCTCCCGCCGCTGCTGATTCAAGTCGGTGAACATGAAATGCTCCGCGATGACAGCATCCGAGTGGCGAAGAAGGCTCGTTCGGACGGAATCCAAGTGAAGCTCGAAGTCTGGCCTGGAATGGTCCATGTATTCCAGATCAGGAGACTTCCAGAATCCCGCGAGGCCATCGAACACATTGCCGACTTTATCCGCTCGCGCGTGCTTCGGTCGCGATAGAGGTCTCGGGGAAGGTCAGTAATGGGACAACAACTTGTCCCAGATAATCATTCGCAAATACAGAAACAATGGCCACGGCGGGGATCGAACCCGCGGCCCCCTCAGGCCGATCGGCCCGACACAGAATCCTGGGAGTATATTGGGAGTAAAACCTGCGCCAAAGCATGTCATTTGCCGTCATCGACTGGCAAAACGGTGACCATGGAACTGGCCACCGTTAACGACGAAAACCCCTGCGGTGACAGGGGTTTAGACGCCGTTTGTCCGTCCCTGGCACTGGATGGCACCAGGGACGAAAAGTGGAGGCGGCGGGAATCGAACCCGCGGGTCCATTCTCGTAACTCCGAAGTAGCCAAGCGGTTATGGAACATGCTGCAGGACGTGGGAGTGTCCTGGGAGTGGAACGATGACGCCAATCGTCAACCGATGGCACTCGGACACGAAGAACTGGCCGAGGTGATCACTGCCTGGCCGCTGCTCTCGGCCGATCTCAGGCAGGCCATCCTGGCGATTGTTCGCTCAGCGGACGTGATCGCCGAAGCTTCGCTTGCCGCGACGGAGTGAGCGACAATTCCCACCGCCGCTGTGCGTGGTTCGGATCTGGCGGGTTGCACGCCGGGGCTGGGGTTGGGAGACTGGGGTGTTCCAGGAGACCGACGATGGCTGAGAGAGCACTGACGCCGGAGGATCGACAACCGATGACTGCCACCCTGATCACGACCATCGCCCCGGCACATGTACGGCTGCGGTAAGCCCGACAACTTCTGGTTTCCCGAAGCACCCGGCAATGGAGGTCCACTCATGAATCCGAGCAACCGGCTTCTGCTGATTCCGGGCCATACGCATTGAACGAATTCGATCGACCTCGGATAATAACCTGCTGATGTCCAGCCACCGCCACATCTCCCGCCGTCAGTTCGACCGAACCCTTGGCCTGGGAGTCATGGGCCTGGGATTAGGGGATTTACTTGCCGAACGCGGGCAGGCCAGCCCCCTGACGGGCTTTGGCAAAGCCAAGCACGTCATCTTTCTGTTCCTCTATGGTGGTCCCAGTCAAATCGATTCCTGGGACATGAAGCCTGATGCCGCGGTCGAATACCGAGGGGAATTCACACCGATCACGACGGCCGTGCCGGGCGTCACTTGTTGTGAACATCTGCCGCTGCTGGCAAAACGCACAAAGGACCTTGCCATTGTCCGCTCAATGACAATGGAAGGCAGGAGCACCGGTGATCACCACTGCGATGCCTACTACGTATTGACGGGTCAGCGACTGACCAAGTCGGACATCGCCCAGGGAATCAACCGCAAGCCGCGACCAGACGACGACTGGCCATTCATCGGCTCCACGGTCTCCTACTGCCGGCCAACCAAGGGAGACTTGCCTGCTTCCGTTCAACTGCCGTTCTACAGCAACGAGTTCAGTGGCTACGTGGTTCCGGGGCAATTCGCCGGCAAGTTAGGTCGCGCTCACGAATCGCTGCTGATTCGTGGTGTTCCTGACCCCAAGGTGAAACACGGTTTCAAGCCACGGGAATTCCGAATTCCGTCATTCGAGTTGCCCGGCGAAGTCAGTCACCGGCGGATCGCGGGTCGAAAACGCCTGTTGCGGAAACTCAATGCCTGGCAAGGACGTGTTGAAAACTCTCGCCAGGTTGACAACTTCAACACGCACCAGCAGCGGGCATTCAGGTTACTCACCTCAAAGCGAGTGAAAGAGGCCTTCGACCTTGAACGTGAACCAGAGAGTCTGCGGAACCGTTACGGCAACACGGTGACGGCACAGGGCACATTGATGGCCCGGCGGCTTGTAGAAGCCGGGGTGCCTTTTGTCACGGTCCACTGGCGCACTCCTCAGAAGTCACCTCTGGTCTCCACCTGGGATACTCACGCAGACAACTTCTTCCACCTCCGCACGCACTTGCTGCCGGAACTGGACAAGATGCTCTCGGCCCTTCTGGAAGATCTGGACCAGAGAGGCCTGCTCGAATCCACCCTGGTTTTAGCCATGGGAGAAATGGGCCGCTCACCGAAGTGGGCCGACCCTCGAGTCCGCGGCACGAAGTATCAGCCAGGGCGTGATCACTGGATCAACAGCATGTTCGCCCTGTTCGCCGGGGGCGGTATCCGTGGTGGCCAGGTCTACGGCGCTACGGACAAGGTGGCGGGCTACCCGATCACACAACCCGTCTGGCCAGGTGATGTCGCAGCCACTATCTATCACGCTCTCGGTATTCGACGCGATGAACTGCTAATCAACGACCGTGAAGGACGCCGTGTCAACCTGCTGGAAGAAGGTGAACCCATTCCGCTGTTTTCCTAGCTTCTGTGTTCTTCCATGAAGGCACGCCAGTTGGCAAGTGGGATAGCGTTGCTTTTCGAAACCCGTGAACTGGCTCGCCACAGCGACATCCGCATGCCGATGCGGCACACCCACATTGGCCTGGACGATCAGGCCAGGGCCGTTGCAGCGATTCCCGCACCCCGAATCTCGCAGGCAAAGGCGTCGGACGACGCCCCACTCTGGGAGTGTCTCAGGAGTGAACCGTGCGGCGAACCCTGTCATTTGCCGTCATCGGCTGGCAACACGGTGACCATGGAACTGGCCACCGTTAACGACGAAAACCCCTGCGGTGACAGGGGTTTAGACGCCGTTTGTCCGCCCGTGGCAATCGATGGCACAGACGGAGAAAAGTGGAGGCGGCGGGAATCGAACCCGCAGGTCCAATCTCGTAACTCCCAAGTAGCCACGCGGTTATGGCACATGCTACAGGACGTGGGAGTGTCCTGGGAGTGGAAAGATGACGCCAATCGTCATCCATGTCACTGGGAGGAATTCCACCTGTTCGGCGACCACCAGGGCCAATTTCATATCGGGTACACGTTTGGTCTGGCCGCGAGGACGGACTAAACTCACGAGACACTTATTCCACCACAGCGTGGCCAGATCTCGCCTCTTCAGTTTGAGTTGCCATCAATAGTTGTCGCACCGACCTCTAACCATTGTTTACCAATGCCTCGTTACTCCAGCGTTCGAATCGCCGCGGTGTGCTGGCTATCGACCATCTTCCTCGGCGCGGTTGGCGCGAACGCTGCCGACAAAGGCATTGAGTTCTTCGAGCGAAAAATCCGACCGGTCCTCGTCGAGCATTGTTACTCTTGCCACTCGTCTCAGGCTGCAGCCAAGAAAACGTTGAAGGGTGAGTTGCTGTTGGATACTCGCCAAGGCACCCGCAAAGGTGGAGACAGTGGACCAGCGGTTGTGCCCGGCAAGCCGGCAGACAGTTTGCTGATCGCGGCCATTCGTCACGAAACGTTCAAGATGCCGCCCAAGAGCAAACTTTCCAAAGAGGTCATTGCTGACTTCGTCAAGTGGATCAAGTTGGGCGCTCCAGATCCACGAACCGGTAAAGCAAACCCACGCGCGGGCATCAGTCTGCAGGAGGCTCGCGAAAGTTGGGCGTTCCAAGCTCCAAGAATGCCCAAGCTACCGAAAGTTGCCGATGCGAAATGGGCTGCCTCCGACATTGACCGACTGTTGCTGGCGAAGCTGGAAGCCAATGGGCTCACTCCTGCTTCCGCATCCGATAACCGAACACTCATTCGCCGGGCGACTTATGACTTGCTTGGTCTTCCGCCGACAGCCGAGCAAGTAACCGCGTTCCTGAAAGACAAACGCGAAGATGCTTTCGCTCGAGTTATCGACCGCCTGCTTGACTCCCCCGATTTCGGCATCCGCTGGGCACGCTTTTGGTTGGATAACGTCCGCTATGCACAAGACGATCCGACCTGTGCGGCCAACAGCAATGGAGCATTCGCCGCCGGTCCCTATCGTGATTGGGTGGTGAAATCTTTGAACCACGACTTGCCTTACGATCAATTCATCCGCTTGCAGGTCGCCGGTGATTTGATGCAGCCGAAAGACGGCCAGCGTTTCAACGTCGATGCTTTAACCGCAACGGGCATGTGGGGCCTGGCACATGTGGTGGAAGGCAACGACCGAGAGAAGGTCGTTGCTGACTTCGTCGACGAACAGCTGGACGTCCTGGGCCGAACCTTCCTTGGGTTAACCATTTCTTGTGCAAGATGCCACGATCACAAGTTCGATCCAATTCGACAGACCGATTACTACGCTTTGGCCGGGATCTTCTACAGTAGCCACAGCTTCAAGTTTGATGGCGAAAGTGCTCGCAAACGAGTCCGCATCCAGGAGCGGGCATACCCAACCAAAGCAAAACAGTGTGAGTTTGCTCCATTGGAAAAGGAGCTGGCCAACATGGAGAAGCAGATCGCGACTCTCGAGGACAAATACGAAAATCCGCTGGAGCTGAAGAACATACGTGATGAACTAAAGGCGAAACTGAAAGAGCAGCCGCAGACACCGAACCAAAAGGCGCGAGTGGCTCGGCGAATCAAGTTGTTGCGCGACAAGAAAATGAATCTATTGGCGGACCAAAAGAAGAGCGGTTGGCAACTGGATCCGCCGCAGTTGGAGACGCACGCTAAATTGGTTGTCCAACGCGATGGCATGAAGAAGAAACTGGGAGCGTTCCCGTTGCGGATGGTGATTCGAGAAGGTCCTATTCCGGGCACGCGACACAAAGCCGCTGGTGATATTCCATTGTTCATTCGCGGGAACCACCTCGCGCTCGGCCAAAAAGTAACCCGAGATGTGCCTGGTGTGTTTGTCGCACGAGGCACCATGAAGATCAGTGGTAGCGGACGAAGAGCACTCGCCGACTGGTTAACGAAACCGGAGCACCCGTTGACCGCCAGGGTGATGGCAAATCGAGTTTGGCAACGCTTGTTCGGCAGGGGAATCGTTGCCACGCCAAGCAACTTCGGCAAACTTGGGCGACCACCAACGCACCCACAACTGCTCGACTATTTGGCTGCGCGTTTTGTCCAGAATGGATGGTCAATCAAGACCCTGATTCGAGAGATTATGCTGTCACGTACTTATCAACAGTCGAGTCAAATGACTGCCAGGAACCTGGCGCGTGATCCTGACAACCGCTGGTTCGGTCGTATGAATCGTAAACGGCTCGATGCCGAAACGCTTATGGACACACTTGGTTGGCACGCCGGTCGTGTTAGGCGAAGCACCAGGTCGATGCCCAAATGGAAGCTCGCCCTGAATGGTCGAGCTTTGTACGGCGATTTTAGTCGCGACAAGCCGCAAACGACCCTCGACCTGTTCGACGGCGCGAACCCAGACCTTTTGGTGCCAGCTCGACCCGATTCCACTTCAGCGCTGCAAGCCCTGTACATGCTGAACAATGACAAAGTGACTGGCACGGCGGCAAAACTGGCTCGGCGGGCGATGGAAGTGCCAGCCGAGATACAACGCGTGAATTCGTTGTATCTCGTGCTGTTTGGTCGCACGCCCTCGCGGCAAGAGAGCGATCTGGCGTTGAGTTTAGTCAGCCAGGCATCGAAGACTCGCCGCAAGTTTGCAACCAACACAACTGAGATCGAGAAGGGTGTCTGGAACGACTTGTGTATGGCAATGATTTGCAGCAATGAGTTTTTGTACATCGATTGATGTAGCCGACGGCGTGAGACGTCGACCACAGCGCAAGAAACCGTCGAACGTAGGCACGTCCTCACGAACGAGCTACATTGCTTCGAGCTTTTGCATTAGTAATGACCATGTTTCCAAGCCGATTTTCGAACGATTGTTCCAGGCATTCCCTCGCTAACGCGTCGGGCTACCGGCAATTAACTCGTCGCGACATGCTGCGAAAGGCATCCGCCGGTTTCCCGCTGCTTTCTCTTGCTGCGCTGTTGGCTCAAGAGTCGACCACCCAAGCGAACCCGCTTGCATCCAAACAGGCGCATCATCCGCCTCGTGCGAAGAGTGTGATCTTCTTGTTTATGGGTGGGGGACCATCACAGGTGGATCTGTTCGATCCCAAGCCAACGCTGGCCAAATACGCAAAGCAGAAAATCCCTATCACGTTGCCGCGAATCACTCGCGACTCAACCCCCATTTGTCGTCCATCGCCGTATAGGTTCCGACGACATGGGGAATCTGGCATCGTCATCAGTGAGTTGCTGCCACATCTCAGCCGCCACGCAGACGATTTGTGCGTGATTCGATCGATGAACTGCGACCAGATCGAGCACAGTGGGGCAATTCGGCAACTGACGACTGGCGATGGTGTGCTACCTCGCCCAAGTCTGGGTTCGTGGCTGTTGTATGGACTTGGTTCCGAGGCGGACAATTTGCCCGGCTTTGTTTCCCTTGGAACCCAGAACGACTTGCCTGGAAAAGTGCCGTACAGTTCTTCGTTTCTGCCGACGGCATATGAAGGTGTGGCGATTTCCGACGTCGACAACCCGATCGACAATCTGGAAATGCCCGTACCGAGAACCGTCCAGGCTCAACGCTTACAAGCGATACGTCGCTTCAGTGAGTTGCATCGCCAAGGGCGTGAAGACGACAGCAGGCTCGACGCTCGTATTGGCGCCTTCGAACTCGCTTTCCGCATGCAGACGCAAGCACCGGAAGCTTTCGACTTGTCACGCGAGTCACGAGCCATCCACAAAATGTACGGCACGGATCAGAAGACGACCAAAGACTACGCTCAGCAATGCTTGTTGGCGCGGCGGCTAGTTGAACGCGGTGTGCGGTATGTCGTTGCTAACGTTAGCGGCAAATGGGATAGCCACGGCAACGTGCGAGATCATGAAAAGGTGGCTGCAACTTGTGACCAACCGGTGGCGGCGCTGCTTGGCGATCTCAAGCAACGCGGTTTACTCGATGAAACACTCGTCGTTTGGGGTGGCGAGTTTGGCCGTACACCAACCGCCCAGGGATCTGGCCGAGATCATCATCCGCACGCCTTTACGATGTGGCTGGCCGGGGGAGGGGTGAAGCCGGGAACAACTTATGGTGCCACCGACGAGTTTGGCTTTTACGTCACCAAGAACAAGGTCCACATCCATGACCTGCACGCCACGATTTTGCATCTGGTCGGACTCGACCACGAGCGTTTGACTTATCGCTACAGCGGCCGCGACTTCCGGCTGACCGATGTCCACGGCAACGTCGTCCACGACATTCTGGCGTAACATCCAGGAAGCCGCCCGGTCCGAACGGTCACGCAGCGGCTCAACACACCGCCGAAATCCATACGAGCAAGCGATGCTGTTGCTTTAGGAAGCAGATCGAGCCGATGTCACAGACGCTCAGTCGGTGATTGGGGCTGCTGCATCTCAAGAGGATAGCCAGCCTCTCGGCGGCACCCAGGTCACCGCCATGACGGACACGTGTGGAGATTCCCCGGCACCGTCCGAGCGAAGTTCGGATCTGGCGGTTACCGCCCCTGAGTTGAACGCCGGGGCCGGGGTGGGGAGAAAGGGAGAGGGCTGTCGACAAGTCTTGCCGTTTGCCTGTTTTTTTCCACAACGTCCGCGGCGATCGATCCGGACGAACGCCGGAAATCGCCTACCGAGGTTCCCCCAATTCACCTCAATCAACTTCGTCCGATCGGCCGAAGTAGATTGAATAGAACTGCTGTCGTTCTGGTAATCAGTATTGGTGGGAAAGTTTTTTCGTGATTTCACGTTGTGCAAGGATGCTATTGCTGTTTCTGCTTCTCGTAAATGGTTTGCACGCCAGTGATCCGGCCGACAACAACTCAGACAAGACTTTGACCGAAACGCTGGTTGCTGAAAGCACGGAGGAAAGCTCCGTCGCCAGCGAAGCGACAATGGTGGAGGCAACTTCTGCCCGTTTAATTCCACCGGAATGGCTCGAGGCGAAGCCACTGAAAGAGATCCCGTTTGGGAAAAGTGGTTGGCTGGACATTGGCGGCAGCTATCGAGCGAGACACCACCGAGAGAGGAACATACGTCCCGGGACCACAGGAGGCCTTTCGGGGCTTGATGATACTTTCTGGCTCCATCAAACACGATTGTGGGCTGATGGGCAGTGGAATTCTCGAATCGGATTCCGGCTCGGTGTGATAGACGCAGCCAGCGTAGGTGAAGTCTTTCCATCTCGAAGTCGAGAAGTGAACCGGCTGGACCTTTATCAAGCGCATGTGAATATGCTTTTGAATGAAGGAGTGGAAAAGCTGACGGCGAGAATCGGACGGCAGGAGATTCGTTATGGGTCAGCCCGATTGATGATGGCTCCTAACTGGGCCAACAGACGTCGAACTCACGACGGGGTTCGCT
>CAVOEV010000022.1:0-29769 GCA_963694825.1 Planctomycetota bacterium | reverse complement strand
TCCAGGAACCACCCCGAGCAGAACCTGATGTCCCAGGCCATCACTCACCTGGAAACCGCCTGCCGAATCGACACGAACCGAAGCGAATACGTCGAAAGTCTGGCCGGAGTCCTACAGGAACAGGGACGACTCGAAGCAGCAATCGACCGTCTTCGAAACTACCTCGGCCGGCATCCCGACGAAACCGGTGCCTGGCTGGTGCTGGCCGATTGCCTGGAGGACGCAGGGCGAGGTGCCGAGGCAGACCGGGCTCGAAAGCGTGGCCGACAATCGACTCGCCAACGGGAATGAAAGATCTTTGAGCGTCGACAACCCGCCTGACACCCGAGTATCCTCGCAACGATGCCCGACTCCGTACTCCTGCCACCGACCACCACCCGCGCCGACGGTCTGAAACCCGGTGGCTGGTGGAGTCGGCAGGGCGAGAAGATTCTCTGCGAACTCTGCCCGCGAGAATGCCTGCTCCGAGACAACGATCGTGGTTTTTGCTTCGTCCGACAAAACGTCGGCAACGAAATGGTGCTGACCACCTACGGAAAAAGTACAGGGTTCTGCATCGATCCGATCGAAAAGAAACCACTCAACCACTTCCTGCCCGGCACACCGGTGCTCAGCTTCGGAACCGCCGGTTGCAACCTCGGTTGCAAGTTCTGCCAGAACTGGTCGATCTCCAAGTCACGCGAAATCGAACAGCTCAGCGAACACGCCTCCCCCGATGCCATCGCCCAGGCCGCACTGGCCACCGGCTGCCGCAGCGTGGCCTTCACCTACAACGACCCGGTGATCTGGGCCGAATACGCCATCGACGCCGCGGCCGCATGCCACGAACACGGTATCAAGACCGTCGCTGTCACCGCCGGATACGTCTCCGACATCGCTCGCAAACCGGTCTTCGAATGCTTCGACGCTGCCAACGTCGATCTCAAGGCCTTCACCGAACTCTTCTACAAACACATCACACTCTCACAACTCCAACCCGTCCTCGACACCCTCGTCTGGCTCAAACACGAAACTGACATCTGGTTCGAAATCACCAACCTGCTGATCCCCGACGAAAACGACAGCCCCGACGAACTGAAACGGATGTGCGACTGGATTCTCGAACACATCGGCGACAGCGTCCCTGTCCACTTCACCGCATTCCATCCCGATTTCCGCATGCTGGACACACCCCGCACACCCCACGAAACACTGATCGCCGCTCGAGAAATCGCACTCGAAACCGGCCTGAAGTACGCCTACGTCGGAAACGTCAACGATACGCCACGGCAAAGCACCTACTGCCCCAACTGCAGCAAATTGCTGATCGAACGCAATTGGCACGAACTCGGAGCCTACAACCTCGACAACGGCAACTGCCGCTTCTGTGGCACCACCATCGACGGACTCTTCGAATCCCAACCGGGCGACTGGGGACGCAAACGACAACCACTCGACATGACACGCTTCGCACTCCCAATCGTCACCCCCGAAACCCACGACGACTTGGGACAGATCGACACGGTCTTCACTCAAGGAATCACCTCAATGACCGATCCCGACTCCGAGTCGCCCGAGGCCTTTGTACCCAACGCCACGCAGCAACAAGTGATCGTCCATGCCGCCGCCCAAGCCGTTACCGCTGCCGTGCTCGACCAGCCTCTCGATTGGACCGACCCCACCCTCGCTGGCACCGCCTCGGAAATCCTCTCCGGTGCCTTCGTCAGCCTCAAACGTTCCGGCCAACTCCGCAGCTGCATGGGCATGCAGGGACAGTCGATCCGGCTCGACGAAGCCATCAAGCGAGCGGCCCACAATGCGGCACGCAAGGACCCCCGATTCCCGCCCATCTCGCCCAACGAACTCAATCAACTCGATCTCGAAGTCTGGCTGCTCCACGGACCGCAGGAAGTCGCCGAGACGGGTGAAGCGAGAATCGGACAAGTCACGATCGGACGACACGGGTTGCAGGTGATCGCGGGTGAGAAACGAGGCCTGCTGTTGCCCGGAGTCGCTACCGATCACGACTGGGACGCCGGAACTTTCCTCGATCAGGTCTGCATCAAGGCCGGCCTCCCACCAACCGCGTGGCGCGACGACGACACCCGGCTATTTACCTTTGACGGAGATTGCCTGTCCGGACGAATCGCCGACGCCGCAGCAAAAACACGCTCAACCACCATCGCACCACCCCGACACTCCCTCGACCAGGAACAGGTTGCCGCCTCCGCCGAGTTCTGCAACACGAACATCCAGGCACTGCTCACCGGCAAGGTCGCCAGCCCCTATCTGCCCGGTGTACCCGATGGCGATGTGCAGGGACTGGTGCTGCAATCCAACTGGATGGGCCACGCCACACCCGTCGTGCAGGGCCGACTGGCTCTCAATTCCGGCATGCCGCTGCAATCCAGCCTCTTTGAACTCTCCGAAGCCATCGTCACTCGACTCAGAACACAAATCGGGGCCCGCCAGGTGCAAGGCCTGTCGACCCAACTACTGGTCCTCTCCGACACCGCCATGCACGGAACCACCGATGCCGTAGAACTGGGCGGTGCCGAACGAGGTGACCGGGCGATCGTCGTCACCGCCGCCGACCGCTTCGCCGTGCGCTGGGACAAGTCGGCCACGCCCGAACAACTGGCCGCCCGCTGCCTGGCAGACGTCAACCTGCCCCCGGGGACCGTCGGTCGAGTCTACAGCCTGCACGGAGTCGGCACCGATTCGGCCTTCACCATGAACCGCGTCCCCCGGGCCGTCGCCTCGAACGGAACCAGGCCGGCAGGTGTCGCCGGGAAGTTCTATCCCGATAACCCCCTCGCACTCGACCAACAGGTAAAAGACTGCTTCTCCAACGCCGCACAACTCCAGACAACCAGTCCCAACACCCGCAACTGGCCGGCAGCCATGCTGCCCCACGCCGGTTTGAAGTTCTCGGGTGCCGTCGCCGCACAAACACTGGCATCGATCGACATCCCCAACTCGGTGATCATCATCGGTCCCAAACACACCCGCCACGGTGTCCCCTGGGCCGTCTCACCCCACCAGTCCTGGCAACTGCCCGGAGGCGAGATGGCCGCCGATCCCGCATTGGCCAGGCAATTGGCCGATGCGATTCCCGGCCTGGAACTCGACAGCGAAGCACACCGCGAGGAACACGCCATCGAAGTCGAATTGCCACTCCTCCGACACCTCGCACCCAAAACCACGGTCACCGGCATCGTGATCGGCAGCGGTGACCTCGAGTCCTGCCGCGACTTCGCCAAACACCTTGCCGGCGTACTCGATCAATTCGACAATCCACCACTGCTTCTGATCTCAAGCGACATGAACCACTTTGCCTCGGACTCCGAAAACCGACGACTCGACGAAGCCGCACTTGCCGCCATCGAAACCCTCGAACCACACACTCTGCTGCAAACCGTCCGCGATCTGAATATCAGCATGTGCGGAGTCCTCCCGGCAGTCATCGTCATGGAAACACTCAAACAACGCGACACGCTCTCTCGATGCCACAGAACTGGATACACCACCTCGGCCGAAACCACCGGCGACTCAGCTCGAGTGGTCGGCTATGCCGGTATACTTTTGGGATGACCACAATGACAAACCCGCATCACGACAATCGCTTCACCCGCCGCCAACTGCTACAGGCTACCGCCGGGACAGCAATCGCATTGCCATTGGCCGGCAGCCTGCTGGCAGCCCCATCCCAACAACGGCCACGTGTCGCTGCGATCTACACCACCTGCTTCTACCGCTCGCATGCTCACGTTCTCCTCGAAAACTTCCTCGGCCCCTACCTTTTCAACGGCGTCCCCACCGACCCGGGCGTCGATATCGTCTCGATCTACGCCGACCAGAGACCCGGCGATCGCGACATGACCGACTCGATCGCCAAGGCTTACAAATTGCCGGTCTTCAAGACGATCAACGACGCACTCTGCGTCGGTGGCAAACAGCTGGATGTCGACGCCGTGCTTTGTATCGGCGAACACGGGAATTACCCCCGCACCAAGCTGGGCCAGGTCAAGTACCCACGCAAACAATTCTTCGACCAGATCGTCGCCACCATGAAACGATCGGGACGATTCGTCCCACTCTTCAACGACAAACACCTCTCCTATCGCTGGGATTGGGCACTCGAAATGTACCAGGTGGCCCAAAAGCACAAGATCCCGTTCATGGCCGGTAGCTCGGTGCCGCTGGCCACTCGACGACCCAACCTGGAACTGCCGCCCGGACAGGTCATCGACGAAGCCATCTCGATCCACGGCGGACCACTCGAATCCTACGACTTCCACGGACTCGAATTGCTGCAGTCGATGATCGAATCGCGAAAGGGAGGTGAAACCGGAGTGGCCTCGGTCGAGTTCCTGGCCGGAGACGATGTCTGGAAGGCGGCCAGGCAGGGTCGCTGGTCCATCGACCTCGCACACGCCGCCATGAAAGCCGAACTGGGTCGACCGCTCGAAGATCTCAGCTTTATCCCCAACGAAGACAAATCACCCGCTCATGCAACGCTCGTCACCTACCGCGACGGCACTCGGGCCACCGTGCTGCGAATCGGTCAGAACGGAACACGCTGGAACTTCGCCTGCCGCATGAACGGAAAACCCAACATCCACTCGACCGCCTTCTACGTCGGACCCTGGCAGAACCGAAACCTCTTCAAGGCCCTCTCACACTCGATCCAAACTCACTTCAAAAACCAAAAGGCTCCCTACCCGGTCGAGAGAACCCTGCTGGTGACCGGCACACTCGCAGCCGCCATGCAGGCCACCAGCCAACCCGGACAACCCCTGAAGACTCCCGAATTGGGAATCACCTACCAGCCGACCGACTTCCGAGCCATGAGAGAAATGGGTGCCACCTGGACGCTGATCACCCCCGACGTGCCGCAACCCAAAGGCATCCACAAACTGTAAAGCCTATAGCCACCGACCCCCTCAGCCGCATTTCTCACCACTGACCATCAAGCGCCTTCAGAAACTCGACCAGAAATCCGACCTCCGCTTCGTCCAACCCCAACGGCCGCATCAGCGGATCCAGACCCTCGACCACCACCCCGGCACGCTTCACACCACCCCGGTTGTAGAACTCGACCACTTCACGCAGCGTCTTCACACTCCCGTCGTGCATGTAAGGCGCCGTGCGAGACACTCCACGCAATGTCGGAGTCTTGAAACGGCCCCGGTCACCGACTCGTCGGGTGACCGACATCCGACCAACATCTCCACCAGAACCGCTGGCAATCACTCCCGTGTTGTGGAACCGCTCGTCGGTGAAATTCGGTCCCGAATGACAACGCCAGCAATGGCCACGACTCTCGAACAACCACAACCCCTGCCGCTGAGCATCGTTGAGAGCCGCCGCATCGCCGCCACGGAACCGATCCACCCGGCTGTTGCCCAGCAACAACGTCCTCTCGAAATCAGCAATCGATCGAGCCAAATTGCCGGCCGTCACTCCGTCGGGAAATACACGACCAAACTCACGCAAATACCCCGCATCGGACTTCAATCGAGATACGACGTTGTCGAGCTTCGAGCCCAATTCCCTGGGATTCTCGATCGGGAACTTCACCTGCTCTTCCAGACTTCCGGCTCGACCGTCCCAGAAGAAACTTCGACCCATTGCGACATTGAACAGTGACGGAGCATTGCGGAGACCGCGGGCCTGGTTGATCCCGATCGACAACGATCGCGAATCCGCAAAACCATGCGACGGCAAGTGGCACGACGCACAAGCCAAACTGCCGTCGCGAGACAAGACCGGATCAAAAAACAAACGCCGACCCAGGGCAACACGATCCGCCAGCAGCTTGTCCACTCCCAATTCGGTCGCCGGTCGCTTCAAACCCGCCGGAGACTTGCGGCCAACCAGATCCGCCGGAAGAGTGTCCTTGGGTATCTCACGCGACTCCGCTCCCGCCACCACCACCACGGCCAGCAACAACAGCACCGACTGGCAAACACATGTAACAACCCACTTCATCCCGACTCGCTCCACAGCCCGCGTGACCAGAACAGACTAACCTCTTGTCGCGATCCCGGCGACGCATCCACACCAGGAATCCAGTATCCTCATCAACAGGCATCCCTACCCGGCTGGCGATTCCACACGCTGGACCGCGAGACACAAAAGATGGCTCATCTGGTGGCCGAAGGCCCCGAACCTGGACAAACCTGGTGCCGCGAATTGGCGGCCGGAGCCACGATCCGTTTGGGGCGTAGCCCCGAATCGGGATGGGATGTGGCCTGGGACAATCAAATCTCACGCGAACACGCCGACCTGATCTTCAACGACGACCTGCTGACCGTGCGACAGGTCGAATCGGCTCGCAACCCAATCCACTTCGACGGCGAATCCACTCCAGCCTGTGCACTGGGCTACGACGAAACGTTTCGCATCGGCCAAACCGAGTTTCGACTCATCCAACAGACCGACGATAAGTCCAACCACGACTCGGACGACTCGGACGACTCGCATCGGATCGGCGACTACGTGGTGTCGCGACTGCTGGGGACTGGTGGCATGGGCAGTGTCTATCTCGCTCGCCATACCAGCAGCGGCCACGATGTTGCACTGAAAGTCCTGGGCGCCGACCAGGCCAGGAACCCCGAACTCGTCCGCCGATTTCAACTCGAAGGGCAACTCGCTCAGGGACTCAGACACCAGAACCTGGTCGAAGTCCTCGAAACCGGCGTCGCCGACAACACCCACTTCATCGCTCAGGAATTCATCGACGGAGCCGACATCAGCCAGTGGCTGGTTCAACGTGGCACCCTGCCGCTGAAACGGACCATCTCGATCATCCGACAGGTCGCCGAAGCCCTGGCGTACCTGCACCGTAACAACATCATCCACCGCGACGTCAAACCCTCGAACCTCCTGATGACTCGTGACGGAACACCACGGTTGGCCGACATGGGAGTCGCCCGCTCTCTCGAAGCCGACTCGGACAGCAGCCAGGTGACTCAGGCCGGAGCCGTCGTCGGCACCATCGACTACATCGCGCCCGAACAGGCCGACGACAGCCACTCGGCCGACGCCCGCAGCGACATCTACTCGCTCGGCTGCACCTGGTACGAAATGCTCACCGGATCGCCCCCCTTCCCCGACGGTGGACTGACCGACAAGATCAACGCTCACGCCACACAACCGCCGCCCAACCCCAGAAACCTCAACCCCGACGTCCCCGAAGCGCTCGTCGCCGTGCTCGATCGAATGATGGCCAAGTCGCCCAATCAACGACACCAGTCGATCGAAGAATTGCTCGACGACATCGCCACCGACACACTGATGCAACAGGAAATCAGCAGCTCGGTACTCGCCGGACTCGCCGAAAGCTCGGTCGAGTTTCAACTCGAAAACAACGACTCCTCGCCCCAACCAGACAAACCACTCGCCCAAGCCCAACCGCTGGTCGTCCGCTGCGGCCACTGCAGACGCTCCTACAAGATCGCAGCCCGACTGGCAGGGAAGCGATTGAAGTGCCGCGAGTGTGGCGAAGCGATTGAAGCTGATGCACAATGACGACATGGGCTGCCTTCACAATCACAATAAGGCATCCCGCCTGATTCCGGAGACCTCCATGCCGACCGCACCTCGAACACCACACCTGCTGACCGTCGCAGTGGCTCTGACCCTGTCGATCGTAAGCCAACTCAACGCTGCAAACTGGCCGGCCTGGCGCGGCGCCGACGGCACCGGACGCAGCTCAGAACGCAACCTGCCGCTCGAATGGAGCCAGACAGAGAACGTCGTTTGGAGGACCAGCCTGCCCGGTGAAGGCAACTCGACACCGATCACCTGGAACGAGCGAGTCTTCCTGACCTGCCCGGTTGACCAAGGCCGAGTACGACGACTGATCTGCCTCGACCGCAAGTCCGGCCAAATCATCTGGAAACACGACGTCCGGTTCGCTCAGAAAGAAACCACTCATCGAGACAACCCGTTCTGCTCGGGATCTCCCACCACCGATGGCCAACTGGTCTACGCCAGCTTTGGCTCCGCCGGAGTGTTGGCCTGCGACTTCGACGGCCAAGTCGCCTGGCACCGCAACCTCGGCAAACTGACTCACGTCTTCGGCCAAGCCACCACCCCCGTCCTCTACAAGAACCTGGTCATCGTCCACCGTGGACCCGGCGACAAGACTCACCTCGTCGCACTCGACCGACAAACCGGAAAGACCATCTGGGACACCCCCGAATTCGCAAAGAACAACAACCTCTACGGCTCCTGGTCCACTCCGGTCATCGTTCAAATCGACGGTCACGATGAACTGATCGTCACGATGCCCAAGGAGATCAAGGGCTACGACCCCGCCACCGGACGGGAACTCTGGAAATGCGGCGGACTGGGCACCGAAATCTATACCATGCCGACCGTTGGCAATGGGCTGGTCGTGGGCATCAGCGGGCACCAGGGACCCGCGATGGCACTGCGGCTGGGAGGACGAGGTGACCTGACCCAGTCGAACCGGCTCTGGCTCACAGCCAAGAACCACCAGCGAGTCGGTTCCGGGGTCATCGTCGGCAAGTACCTCTACCTCTCAAATGCCACCGGCATCGCTCAGTGCCTCGAAGCCCGCTCGGGCAAAGTCGTCTGGGCCGAGCGACTCGGAGGCACACTCTGGGGCACCATGCTCGCCGCCGACGGACGACTCTACGTCAGCAACAAGGAAGGCGACATCTTCGTGCTCGCCGCGTCACCGACATTCCAACTGCTCGCCCGAAACCGCATGGCCGAACACATGAAGGCCGCCGTCGCACCCTCGGATGGACAACTCTTCGTTCGTACCTACAAAGCACTCTACTGCATCGGCAAATCGACTCGCTGAAACCGTACACCCACTGTGCGATCCACAACAACACACCCGGACTCTCCACCATGACAACGTCTCCCCTCCGAATGCTCCCCCTGGCTCTGACATCACTGCTGCTGATCGCCTCGGTCGCCAACGCCGCAGACATCCCCGACCCACAAGGCGACCGACTGGTCAAGAAAAACGCCCGGCTCGAGCTGCTCTTCACACGCACTGCCAAAATCGAAGGCGGTTTGACCGAAGGACCGGCCGTCGCACCCGACGGCAGCATCTACTTCTCGGATATCCCCTTCGGAAAAGACCACGGGATGATCCACCGATTCGATCCCCGAACTAACACCACCAGCGTCTTCAGCGACAACAGTGGGAAATCCAACGGACTGATCTTCAACTCCAATGGACAACTGCTGGCATGCGAAGGAGCCGGATTCGGCGGACGACAGATCTCAAGCACCAACACGAAAACCGGCAAGAAAACTACGCTCGCCAACAGCTACTCGGGCAAACGACTCAACGCACCAAACGACCTCTGCGTCGACGCCGCTGGACGAATCTATTTTTCCGATCCCCGCTACGTGGGACACGAAAAACGAGAACTCAAACACCGGGCTGTCTACTGCATCGAACCGGATGGCTCACTGTTCGAGGTCACTCACAATATCTCAAAACCCAATGGCATCGCCATCAGCCCCGACGGGAACATGCTCTTCGTCGCCGATCACGACAACGGCACCGACAACATCGACCCCGATGCCAAGGTGCCACCCACTCTCGGCGATATGAAAATCTACGGATGGTGGCTCAAGGACAACGGTCGAGTCGAATCGCAACGGTTCACCATCGTCGACTTCAACCACTACGCGATGAAAGGCTGCGATGGGATGACCGTCGACGAAAACGGATTCCTCTACCTCACCGTCCGAGACGCCGCTCGACCCGGTGTGATGGTCGTCGACCCCACACGCGGCAAGAACATCGGATACATCCCCACCGGGGCGATCGGACAACAACAGGCCACCGCCGTCGGTTTGCCCAGTAACGTCGAATTTGGGATCGGCAAGGACCGCAATCTGCTCTACATCACCGTCGACAAAAGCCTGTATCGCATCCGACTCAAAACCCAAGGCTGGCACGTCCAGTACCAGGGACGCAGGAAGTAGCCAAGCGACCGGTCAAGAGTTGACCCCCAGCCCCCCGCCGCACTACTCGCCCTCTCCGATTACGGCGAGAAACAACTCGCCGTAATCGGCCGCCTTCTTCTCACCCACGCCGTGCACCTCCAGGAACTCCGGCAACGTGCTCGGCCGTAGACGAGTCATGTCGCGAAGACTCGCGTCGCCAAACACAACGTAGGCCGGCACCGACTTCTGCTCGGCCAACTCACGCCGCAATTCACGCAATCGCTCGAACAAGCCACGGTCCACACCCTCCCACGAATCCGCGCGAGACCCGGACGCCCGAGTCGACCGGGTTGCCGGGCCGGACCGACGGGCTGGTTTCAATAACAGAGGTGCCTGCTCGCCCGTCAACACGCCTCGACCACTTTCGGTTAGCTGCAGGACATTGTATTCGCCGGTCTTGACCAAAAAGCCCTGAGCCACCAACTGCTCGACCCAGCCTCGTACGGCACGCACATCATGGTCGGACAACAACCCGTAGGTGCTCAGACCGTCGTGCCCATTGTCTAGAACCCGCTGCTCGGCCGAACCCCGCAAGACCTTCACCGTGTAGTCGGCTCCGAATCGCTGTTCCTGCCTGACCACGCTCGAGAGAATCTTCTGACTGATCACCAACGCGTCTTCAACCTGGTCCAGTTCACCCAGGCACACGTCGCAGGCACCGCAGTTGTCCGAATCAAGCGACTGGCCAAAGTACTCGACCAACCGAGCGTGTCGACAGACCACGCTGCCAGCATACTCCTGCATCGCCTGAAGACTCTTCCAAGCCCCCTCGGTCGGCTCGCTCTCGGAACCCTCAAGAATAGCCCGCCATCGACCGTAGTCACCGCCGGTGTACAACAGACAGCACTCGGCCTCCAAGCCGTCACGCCCTGCTCGACCGGTTTCCTGCTGGTAACCCTCCAGGGACTTCGGCATCGCCGCGTGGATCACGTAACGGACGTTCGACTTGTCGATCCCCATGCCAAAAGCGACCGTGGCCACGATCGTGTCCACACGCTCCCCAATAAACTCCTCCTGGTTCGCCTTCCGCTGCTCGTCACTCAAACCCGCATGATACGGTTTGGTGCAAAACCCGCGCTGGTTGAGTTGTTCGGAGGTGGTCTCCACGTCACGCCTGGAAATGCAATAGACGATGCCCGACTCCTTGGGGTGACGACCGAGAATCTCGGTCAACTGATCAATCGCTCGATCGCGAACCAGCACCTTGTAGGCCAGGTTCGGCCGATCAAAGAAACCGACCAGCAACTCCGGATCGACCAACCCCAACTCCCGCACGATGTCTTCACGCACCCGCTCGGTCGCCGTGGCGGTGTAGGCGTGGATCGCCACCCCAGGAAACGTCTCCTTCAACAACTTCAGTTGACGATACTCCGGCCGGAAGTCGTGGCCCCATTGGCTGATGCAGTGCGCTTCGTCAATCGCCACCAACGACACATTCGCCTGCACCAATGCCTCGAGCATCCCCGGCATAACCAACCGCTCGGGAGCCACATACAGCAACTTCAACTCGCCGGCAGCCAGCGAGTCGTACACGCCGCGACGCTCGTCGGGCGACAGGCCGCTGTTGAGACACGCCGCGGCAACACCAGCCGCTTTCAACCCGTCGACCTGGTCCTTCATCAAGGAAATCAATGGCGACACGACCAGCGCGACTCCGTCGCGGATCACTGCCGGAGCCTGGAAACACAGCGACTTGCCGCCGCCAGTCGGCAATACCACCACCGAATCGCGGTCCGACAATACGCACTCAATCGCCTCCTGCTGCAACGGCAGAAAACCGTCATAGCCCCAGTGCGTCTTCAGCGCTTCTCGAATTCGATCGATCGTCATTGGCGTCGTGCCAGCCAGAAGGTCCCGTTCCTAGGTCGTGCTTTTCCCTGCCGCACGAAGTACCGCTTTCGCCTCGGGAACCTTCATCCGCCGCAACGCCTGCAAAGCGGCCGCCTTGTTGCTGGCCGTCCCCTCGCTGAGCACTCGTCCCAACGACCTCGCCGCATCTGCAGTTCCCTGCCGTTGCAACGACTGGATGCCCAGACGACCCAATTGCGGAGTCTTCAGGATCGCATCGGCAATCGCCGCACTCGACGCCTTCGTCTTGAACAACGCCAGGCCGAACATGCCGTACTGCTGAGACAACCGGTCCGCGGACTTGGTGCCTTCGATCAAGACCGGCAACGCCGCCTTGTTGCCCCGTTGCGACAAGGCATAGGCGGCCAGCACGCGAACTTCTGATGCCGTGTCTTTCAGAGCCGACTCAAGTGCCAAGCCAGCGGCCTGAGACTTGCTACCCGATCGCAATAACAGCCGCAAACCACTCTGCCGCACTTCCGACGACTCGGCTTTCAAGAGCCCTTGGGCGATCCGAACCACGTCCTTGCCAGCCGTCGATGCAATCTGCTCGAACGCAAAACGCGCATTCCGCGACAATTCGACGTTCTTCAACTCCTCGGCCGCCAACGGAGCCACCTTGGGGTTCTTCAAGTCGGTAATCACCCGGGCCAAGCCAAACTGAGCCTGCAGCGACTTGGTCTTACCCATCTGCTTCATCAGCAACGGAGCCGCAGCAGGACCCAGCGATTGCAACTGGGTGGTCGCTGCTGCTGCGGTCGTACGACTGGCCAGTTGAGGCACCAGGTCCTCGACATCCTTGGCCATCGCTAATTCCATTGCCTCAAGCACCTCGGCATCCTTGCTGCCCGCCAACGCCTTGCGAGCAACGTTGCGGACTTCCAAATCGGTATCCTCGAGCGCCTTCAGGTACAACGACCGGGTCTCGAACCCCTTTAAACTCGACAACGCCACGACCGCTTCCCGACGAACCGAAGCCGACTCGTCCGACAAAAACAACTCGAACGCCTTGCCACTGGCCGCATCGCCCAACCCGAACAACGCCGCAGCAATGCGGACTCGGGCCGGGTGCATCGGCTTGGACAACAACGCCTTCAATGCAGCCGTGCCCGACTTGCCACCAATCAAGCCCAACGAAGTGATCGCCGCGTCCGACACTTCAGCCTGCTTGTGCACAGAAAGCGACTCGAGCCTTCCAACCGCCTTCGCCGCCTTCAACTCGCCAACTGCACCAATCGCAGCCACCAACACAGCCGGATCCTCAGCCGAAAGGGCCTCCACAACAATCTCCGTCGCACCACTGTCGCCCGCTCGACCCAATGCACCAAGACTCGCAACCCGAACCGCCGAATTCTTGTCGGTCGCCGCGCGACGCAACGATTCGAGCAACGGGCCTGTCTCTTCACCCAACAACGCCAACGCCGTGGCCGCTCGCTGGCGAACCACCGGATCAGAATCCTCAAGCAGGTTCGCAATCGCGCCCCTGGCCCCCTTCACTCCAGAAGAACCCAGGTAATAGGCCGCCATGCCCCGCTCCTGGGGCTTCACGCTCGACAGACTCTCAGTCAAGTTGCTCGATGTCTTGGCCAACAACGTGTCGACCGCCGTGTCCATCGCTGGACCACGGACGTTCTTGTAGCGGATCACTCCACGGTCATCGACCACGTAGATCGTCGGCCAACCCCGCACTCCCCAGGCACTCGCGATCGGACCGCCCGTCCTGCCGCCGTCCCAGAACGAACGCCAAGTGATGTTGTTGGCTTTCATCGCCGTTCGCAGACGAGCCTTCGGGTCACTGTTGATCCCGATCAAGACAAAAGGCTGGTTCGCCAAACGCTTCACGAGCGACCGCTCGTGGGGGTACATCGCCCGGCAAGGAGGTCACCAATCGCCCCAGAAATCGAGTACCACAACCTTGCCGCGGTAATCGCTGAGCTTGAACTTGCGACCGTCGACATCCACTCCGCTGATCTCCGGAGCCAACTTGCCGACCGCCAAGTCCGCGGGCGAGTGTTTCTTCGCCTGGGCCATCGCCGAAGCTGACGTCAACAGCAAGGCCGCCAACGACAACAACCCGATGCGTGACAATTTGCTCATGAGGATTGTCCCTCTGGATACCAAAACCCCGAAACTCAATTCGAGTCCCAACAGCCGGTATCCTGTTCCATTACTCTGCCGCGGCCGTTGCCGCTGCAGATTTCAGATACGTCTTCGCTTTCGGTGTCTTCATCCGCTTCAAAGCCGACTTGGCCTGCTCACGCAGCTTGGGATTCTCGAGCAACTCGCCCAAGACTGTGGCCGCCGCCGGAGTGTCCTGACGCGACAACGACAAGATGGCCGTGCGGACCAACACAGCCGATTTCGCACCGCCAGCCTTCTTCACGGATGCCGACAAGGCATCGGTCGCACTCTGGTCCTTGTAACGGCCCAGGGCACTCGCCGATCGGTGATTCAACACTTCATGATCGCTCGCGGCGAATTCCGCCAAGGTCGGCAGGAGCTTCGGACTGGGGCCACTGAAATGAAGCAGGAAAGCCGACCAACCACGGATCACGTCGACCTCGCTCGTCAAACCCGCTTGCAATGTCGCAGCCACCGGCTTCTTGCTCCGCAAACCAAATATCGTGCGGGCAATTCCGTCCTGACCGGCTCCAGTCTTCTCGGCACCTAGACGCTCCATCAACAACGGAACGACATCCGCGCCCAACGCCACCAACTGACCGCTGGCTTTGCCGACCGTCTTGCGATCCCGCAACTTCGGCACCAGGTCGTCGACTTCCAGAGACAGGACGTCCTTCAGAGCCTGCTGAATCTTCGGATCCTCGCTCTTGCCCAACACACCACGAGCCAGGTTGCGGACTTCCGCATCCTGGTCCTTCAGTGCCACGAGGTACAGCGACCGAGTCTCCAGCCCGTCGAGACTTGCCAGAGCCGCCACCGCTTCACGACGTACCGAAACAGACTCGTCAACAAGAAACGTCCGGAACGCGTCGCCCTGGGACTTGTCGCCAGATTGGAACAATGCCGCAGCAATCCTCACTCGAGCCGGATGCTCTGGCTGGGATGCCAGCGCCTTCAACGCCGCCGTTCCCGCCTGGCCACCAATCTGACCCAAGGCCGCGATCGCCGCTTGAGAAACGGACGCCTCGTCGTGAGCCGTCAGAGTCTTCAAGGCGCCAACCGCCTGGCTCGCCTTCAACGCACCGGCACTGCCGATCGCAGCGACAACCACGCCCGAATCCTTCGCATTCAATGCCTCGATGATGATCTTCGTCGAATCGGTGTCACCAACTCGGCCCAGGACCTCCAGGCTGGCAACCTGCACCGCCGGGTTCTCGTCACTCGTCGCCTTGCGAAGCAACTCGAGCAACGGATCCGTCTTGTCACCCAACAACGCCAAACCCGTGGCCGCTCGCTGGCGAACCACCGGATCAGAATCCTCAAGCAGGTTCGCAATCGCGCCCCTGGCCCCCTTCACTCCAGAAGAACCCAGGTAATAGGCCGCCATGCCCCGCTCCTGGGGCTTCACGCTCGACAGACTCTCAGTCAAGTTGCTCGATGTCTTGGCCAACAACGTGTCGACCGCCGTGTCCATCGCTGGACCACGGACGTTCTTGTAGCGGATCACTCCACGGTCATCGACCACGTAGATCGTCGGCCAACCCCGCACTCCCCAGGCACTCGCGATCGGACCGCCCGTCCTGCCGCCGTCCCAGAACGAACGCCAAGTGATGTTGTTGGCTTTCATCGCCGTTCGCAGACGAGCCTTCGGGTCACTGTTGATCCCGATCAAGACAAAAGGCTGGTTCGCCAAACGCTTCACGAGCGACCGCTCGTGGGGGTACATCGCCCGGCAAGGAGGTCACCAATCGCCCCAGAAATCGAGTACCACAACCTTGCCGCGGTAATCGCTGAGCTTGAACTTGCGACCGTCGACATCCACTCCGCTGATCTCCGGAGCCAACTTGCCGACCGCCAAGTCCGCGGGCGAGTGTTTCTTCGCCTGGGCCATCGCTGAAGCTGACGACAACAGCAAAGCCGCTGTCATCAACGCCGACAGACCAACACGTGACATCGTCTTCATCACTCGCTCCTCCAGCAGACTCGCTGCTAGTGTTTTCGGGGACGACCCAACACGGGCCTGAATCGCATCAATCGTGTCACTGTAGAATCGCTGATACGACTCGCCAGAACAAGAATGCAAGCCGCAATTCTCGCGACTCGGAAAAACTCCAACTCGGCCACTCAACCGAAACACGCACGCACAACCGCGTTGAGATATGATGCCGACACTCTGCTCTCGGACTGACCGAACCCAAGAGACACACACCATGACCGATCATCCATCACCCCTCGACAGACGACAGTTCCTCACCAACACCGCAGCCACCGCAGCCACCGCAGCCACCGCAGCCACATTCCACTCGGCCGCATCGGCCGCATCGGCCGCATCGAGCGCACCCAGCGACAACCTGCTGGTCAACAACCCGAAAAAGAAACCGAAACTCGTCATCGTCGACTGCCACGCTCACATCTATGGCACACCCGAAGAAGAGAAACATTACCCGACAATCCCCAAACCACTGCGTCCTCCAGCTGGCACCGGCACCGTCGCTCATCTCCTCAAAACCATGAAACAAAACGGCGTCGACCATGTGACCGCCGTCCAGACCAGCACCTACTACCGTTTCGACAACCGCTTCACCGCCGACTCGGCCCGTCGCCACAATGACGTCATGGTCGGCATCTGTACGCTCGACCCCGACCAGCCTCAGAATCCCTGGGTCCTGGAGTACCTGGTCGAGAAATCCAACGTTCGCGGAATGCGAAGCATCCCGGGCCAGGACGGCCGGATCGACGCGCCCGGAGTTCGCCGTCTGTGGGAGACGGCCCAACGACTGGGAATCGTCATCAATTCACTCACCTCCCGGGAACTCAAGCCGCAGGTGGCCGAAATGGCCGCCGCTCACCCGAAACTCAATGTCGTCATCGACCACTGCCTGAACCTCGCCGCCGGAAACACTCTCGAAGCCACCCTCGCCGACATGCAAGATCTCGCCAAGCTCAAGAACGTCCACGCCAAGCTGACCTTCATCCCGACCGGAACCCGGATGGGCTTCCCCGGCAAGGACCTGCACACGGCCTGTCTCGAGGTGATCAAGGCGTTCGGGGCCGACCGCTGTGTCTGGGGCAGCGATTTCCCCTGCGAACTCTGGCTCAAGAATCAACACATCAGCTACGCCCAACACCTGAAAATCTTCACTCACGAACTCGGCCTCGACCCCGACACCAAGCGAGCCGTACTCGGAACCACCGCTCAAAAACTCTGGTTCTCGCGACAAGACAACCGACCAACCGCAAGCTAGGCCGAAAGCAACTCGGCGTTGCCGCCATCGCACAAGTGCGACGTGTCGTTGTAACTCTCAAGCCGCACGCCACCCGCCGACAACTCGAGCTGAGTGACCGACGTGTTGTACAAGTCACCAAGCCACTCGTTGCCGATGAACGGGCGGCCCAGCAATGCCGAGACCAAGATCGGTTTGAACATCCCGTGAGTGATCACCGCCACCCGGGCCGGGCTATCACCGAATCGAGACATCAGCAAAGCCGCCGCCCCGCGAGCCCTTTCTTCGGCTTCGTCCGGACGCTCCCAACGCCCACACTTCCACCAACCCGCTTCATCGATCGAATCCGGCAACTCCCAGTCCCCAAACTCCTCGACAATCTCCGAACGCGTCAAACCCGGCTGACCCTGGTAAACCTCCGGTGCCGCACCCGCCTGGCAACCTCCCTGCTCGTGAACCTCAACCAACACTTCCGGCGTCAAACCGGTCGCGGCAGACACCACGCGAGTCGTTTCCATCGTCCGACGAAATGCACTGCTCAACAACCGTTCCGGCTGCCACTGCTTCAATCGGACCGCCAACCGCTGCGACTGCTCGAGGCCCAACTCGGTCAATCCTGGGTCGGCCGTCCGACGCTCCTCGGGCAGCGAGTTGTTGACAGACTGAGCGTGACGGATCAACAGCACTGGCATTTTCAGCCAACCTCCTCATCCAAACCGCTCCTCGGCTTCAACTCCTGGACACTCACACCTGCGACCTCACAACCCAACGGCAAAAATCGCAATTCGCCGGCCAACCACTCGGCGTACTGATCGTCGTAGTGCGGACTACCAGGCTGCCCCGATTGCCCCTGCCCGTCAATCGTCCACAAGCCCGGTGGATCGTCGGCCAGGTCGACGACGTGACGGTACCCCGCCCCACTGGCGGCCTCCCAGTCTGGCCCCAAACCAGTGTTGCCCACCGTTACCATGTCGCCACCCACTCCCGCTCCACCGTGGTCGAGCAACTCGCCCAGGCTCCCACGGGCCGACAACACATGCCGCAACGGCATCCGATGCAATCGACCCCAACGCCAATCCCCCATCTCTTCGCCCAGCCGACTCGACAAGGTCTCCAAAGCCTCACGCATCGCCGACTCGATCTCACCACGACGACTCGCCTCGTCGACAAACCAGCCATGAGAATCCGAATCCAACAACGCGGCCGCCACCGCTTCGACTCCCTTCGCCATCAACTCGATCTCGTCGGCCTCGAATCTCGCCTCGGCCACACGTCGGCACCACGTCCGATAAAACACGTTGAACAACGATGGACCGATCGACTCGGCACCACACTCTCCGTCCCAATTTGAAAGGACTTTCCCCGCACCAACAAGCCGATCGTCGCCGCTCACTCGCAAGACACTTACCAAACCACCCACACACTCCGCCGCCCGGCCCGACACCACGTCCAACTGCATCCGAGCAAACTCGTGACGATCCACCAACCCGTCGTGCGACTCGAACATCTCGCGAATCCGACGTCCCCGGTGCCCGCTCGTCCAACAACCGAACATCCGGTACGGATAACTGTCGTCGGTGATCCGGTTGTTCGCACTGCCCAACCAGCCTCGCTCGGGATCCACCGCACCGGGCATCCCCTCGACAGGAATCAACCCGACCCAGGCATCCTTAGGATCCCAGCCACGCCGGTAGCCGCGACACAACGACTCGCGATACGGCACGCGACCACTACACTGCATCGCGATCCGACCCTCCGTGTCGGCAATCGCCAACACAAACGTCGGCACGTGCCACGGCCGCATCGCGTTGCGGAACTCCTCAACCGAACCGGCACGGCCCATTCCCTGCAAGGCCTCGATCCAACCACCGCCATACGCACCCAGCCACTTCAACGAGACCGGACCCGTGCGGTTGGCCGGAGATGGCAGTAGATCGTCGACCAGGGGACCGTTGCGAGAAAACCGGACCGTGCGGTCGACCGCCGACTCGCCCCGAACCTCGATTCGCTCGGTCAACTCGCCAGCCAACTCCCACTCGCCGTCGTACTCGAAACAACCCGGATGCAACTCGTCGGTCCGCTCCTGGTATAGGTCTCGCTGCGAACAAATGTTGTTCGTGATCCCCCAACCCACACCGGGCGTCCGACCAAACATCACCGCCGGGATGCCGACGTACGCCATGCCCGCCACGTCGAACGACCCGCCACACAAATGTACCTGGTACCAACAACTGACCGCTTCGAAGGCAATATGAGGATCACTGGCTACCATCGGACGCCCCCCCACGGTCCGCTCACCCGACGCCACCCAGTTGTTGCTCCCGATCGCACCCTCCGGGTCGCCCACCACCGCTCCAACCGGATCGGTCGGATCGGAATCGCCGCCAACTGGCCGATCCCATAAACCCGCCGGAAAAACCGCCTCGTCCTCAACCTCGCCTCGTAAAAATTCCTCTAGCAATTCGCCATCACCCAATCGACGCCGAGCCAACTCGGGAATCACGATGACCGGAAACCGACCAGTCAGATACCAGCGAAACTCGGTCTCGATCGCCAGCAAATCTACACCGTCAAACGGCTCGGGACGGTAATCCAACAGGTCGAACTCGACCGGCCACGTCGCATCGGTCAAGGACTCGATCTGAGCATTGATGCCGCGTGCGAACGACTCGGTCAGCCCACGAGACTCCTCGGGCATCTCGTCCCACTGAGCACTCGCAATCCGGTTCAAACCGACCGTGCGGGCAAGCAGGTCGTTTTCCAAACCGTCCGGCCCGAGAATCTCTGCCAGGCGACCCAGGCCCTTTCGACGCAGGTAATCCAACTGGAACAAACGGTCCTCGGCCATGGCCAGCCCGAAACCGAAAAATAGGTCGCTGTCGTTGTCGGCCTGGATATGAGGAATACCGCGATCGTCGCGGACAATCCGCACACCCGCCGCGACATCCACCGACCGACTCGACTCGACATCCGACAGCCGACCGGCCAGCACCTCACGCCACCACTCGTCGAACTCCGCACGATCCCAGCCAGCTGATGCCGACACCTGCTCAATCGTCTCGCCCGACCCCAGCCGCTTCAACAGTTCCCGATCGCTCATTCGCTTCGTCCCGATTGTTCGAGTTCAGCTCAATTATGCCCTTGCCGGCTTCGGCCGGATTCGCCATCTGTTCAACCACTCCAGCCACCGAATCGGCATACCACGTCAACCCCGCTCGCGACGGATGCTGATCGACTGGCAACAGGTACAACGACTTCGGCTCAACGGGAATGCCTCCACGCTCGATCAGATCGACCACCGGCGAACCGGCCAACTGCTCGAGACTCAGCAACAGCGACCGCTGCTGAGACGTCATCAGGTACGCCCCGGCGACCATCTCCTCGTACTGAGGCAACTGCACCAGCACGACGGTCGACTCCAACTTCCTCAACGCCTCCAACCCTCGCACCATCCCCGGATCCCGACCGAAATCCCGCCACGAGAACCGTGGCACGGCCGCTATCCCCTCGATCCCGAAAAACGGATCGCCGTAGACCAAGCGGTTGTAGAGAAACGATGAGGAAACCGAAGCATAGTCGATCCGACGTGGGTTGTCCCTCTTGCGCAACTCGAACCGAGACACCAGCTCCGCAATCAACTTGTCGCCCCCGCCCCCTCCCTCGCCCCCTCCCTCGCCCTCTACCACGCGACGACACCAGTTGGCATCGATCCGCGAATCGTAAAACTCCGAAAGCGACAACCAGCCACTGCCGGTTCGATCCAGTCGAGTCTCCAGTCGAGACTCATTCTGGACGACTCGAGTCTGCTGCCAGAATCGAGATCGGTTCAGGTCGTCGCTGATGAAGGCAACCACCACGACATCGAAGTCGCCCGCCGTACAGGCTCGAGCTGCCACGTCGATCATCTGCAGCAAGCCGTGCCCGCTGCGAGCTCGACTGATCACCGAGACCGTTCCTTCGATTCGACTGCCCAATTCACTCTGCAGCAACGCCGGCCAGGTCGTCCCCTGACGCTGGTTCTCGGTGAACGAATCGCCGACAACCAGGATCCGAGTCGCCGCTCGATCCGCATGCGACTCGGATGGACCTACCGAACCGGAGGAATTGGTCGTCCGCTCGAGACGCAACACCGCTCGGCCACCAGCCACGCGGACCCCCACCACCGCCCTGTCCGGATCATGGCGATAACCGGCCACCGTGTCGTCGCGGACAGTCGCCTCGCTCCAAACATGAAACGTCGTCCCCACGCCCAACGGTGTCCAGCCAATCCCCACAGCCAACTTGATCCGGTAGGCAGCCTCGGCCAGAAACAACCCGCACAAGATCCCCAAGACCAACACGACCAACCGACGACGGTGGGAAACCGCTCCAGACTTCCGCTCGGACTTCGCGGCCAAAACAGCCTGCACCACGTCGGTCACTCCCGACCTCCTTCACTCACCGCCAACTCCCGAAGCAACCGATCCCAACTGCCAATCGCACCCGCAATCGCCCGGTGGCCTTCGGATGTGCAATGACCGTCCTGGACAAAGAATGATCCCGAGTCGGTCTCGCACAACACCGGACGCAAATCCAATAACCCCACACCCGACAACTCCGCCCACTCGGACAACAACTCGGCCGTTCGCCCCGGTCGAGTCAACCAGCCGTCGTCGACCTCGAAACCCAACTCGCGGTTGAACTCCAAAGCTGCCGACGACACCTGCGACGCGTCGGGGATCACCGCCAGCATCAACGTGCCTCCACGACCCTCGATCAACTCACGCAGTGTCTCCAGGTGGTCCCGAGTTCGACTCCAGGCCCGCCGTGCAAACTGGTCATCAGGATCCAGGCTGTTGCGGTATCGGCCAGGATCGAGACAGGCCTGTAGGTATCGGTAGCCCGGCAACTCGCCCGCCTCGGCCAATCGACGAATCGACACGGGAAGACGACGGTATCGACCTTCCGCCAAGTCAGCATCCACGCCACCCGATAAAGCCTCGGCACGAATCCAATCCACCACCTCCGACTCGCTCCGCCGACCTGCCGCAGCACCGGCCGATGAACGCCGCTTCTGCATCGCCAGTTCGAGGTAAATGTTCGGACACCAAAAATAGGCCAACTGACGAACACCCCCACCAGGACGCCAGTCCAACAACTCGGAATCCGTCTCCTCCTCCACAACCTCCGCCAAATCGTTGCCCAGGTAATAAACCAGCAACACCACGTCCGGATCGAAACGACGACCAATCTGACGATACAACGTCAACTCGCGAATCGTACTCGTCCCGGCCCGACCCACGTTCACCACGTCGATCCGCTGCCCGGCCCAAGCGTTGGCCAACCGCTCGGTGAAGACCGACTCGTCGGTCACGCCAACACCGGCCACGAACGAATCGCCCAATACCAACAGGCGACGATGACCCGCCGGCTTCGACTCGGAAACCAAACGGCCCCGAAATCCCAATACGTTGGTCCGAAACACGTAGTCGAACTCGCCACTGCGATGACGTACCTCGACGCCAGGCTCCAGACGCAACAGATGACGAAGCCGTGTGTCGGCCAACACTCCCAACAACCAGTCGGCTGGCTTCAGGATCGCCACCAACACCAACACCATCAACGCAAACCGCTTCCAATACGCCGTGCGACGTTTCAGACGACTCGATCCCGCAGGTGACACGACCGCCGCTTCAGACTCGGATGACAATCCCATGCAACTCCCTCAGATTCGCCGCCCGCATCGTATGTCGAGGCAGCAAAGTCACGCAACCAGGCCTCGACAACTCCTCGACAACTCCTCGACAACTCCTCGACAACTCCTCGACAACTCCTCGACAACGCGATCCACAACCCAACACCCCGAACAGGTCTCGTCGCAAACCCGGTGCTTCTGCTACATGTTCACGATGACCCACGAGCACGTCCCCAAGCTGCCCCGCCGCCTGACACTCGTGATCCACTCGCTGGCACAGGGCGGAGCCGAACGCGACATGGCTCACCTGGCTCGCTGCTGGGCACAGCAAGGTCATGACGTCGCACTGGTGACCCTCGACTCGCCCGACTCCGACAACTACCCGCTCGCCAATAACGTCACTCGCATCGGTCTCGACCTCGTCGGACACTCCAGCGGACTGCTCCAAGCCATCTCGAACAACCGCCGACGTATCGCTGCCCTGCAAGACGTCCTGCAACACAGATCGCCTCAGACCATCATCAGCTTCATCGACCGCATGAATGTCATCACTCTCAAGGCCGCTGCCAAACTCGATGACCCGGTCATCGTCTGCGAACGCATCGACCCCAGGCACCACCAACCCGGTCGGGTCTGGAACTGGTTGCGACGACGCACCTACCCCGACTGCTCTGCTCAGGTCGTGCTGACTCACTCGGTCCGAGACTGGTGCCGACGACTGGCCCCGCGAAAACCAGTCCACGTGATCCCCAATCCCGCACGTCGACCAGAAACCGGTTCGATTTCAGAAACACCCAACGCACCCGACAACCCAGCCGACAACCAGCCCGCTCGACACGTCCTCCTCGGCATCGGACGACTGCATCCTCAGAAAGGATTCGACCGACTGCTGCCCATCTTCAGCCGACTCGTCCAACGGCACCCCGACTGGCATCTCGTGCTGCTCGGCGAAGGCGATCAGCGCAAGCAACTCGAACAACTCGTCGACGAACTGCGGCTCGGCCAGCAGGTCTCGCTGCCAGGTTGGGTCGCCGATGTCGAGGACCGATTGACTTCCTCCGAACTCTTCGTCCTGCCGTCCCGTTACGAAGGCTTTGGCAACGTCGTCGCCGAAGCGCTTGCCTGTGGCCTGCCCGTCGTGACACTCGATTGCCCCAGCGGACCGGGCGAAATTGTTCGCAACGAAATCGACGGACTCGTCGTCCCCGCAAACGACCTCGATCAACTCGAAGCGGCACTGGACCGACTGATGAGCGACCCGCAACTGCGAGACCGATTCGCCGCTCGAGCACCGGAAGTACTCGAGCGATTCAACGAACAGAAGTTCCTCGAACAGTGGGACGCCGTACTCGACGGCCACGACGAACAATTCGTCGACAACATCCTCCCCAACTAACCCACCTCACTCGGCAGGAACTGGCTCACCGCCCCCCCCTGCGGCCGGTGAGCCAGTCCCTGAGAAAACCGCTACGGTCGCCAATCGACCAACTGTCGTCCGAAAACACCAACCGCAACAGCATCGAGAACAAGACTGGTACGATCCTGAACAATCTCGATCAGTTTTCTGCTGTTTCCCAGCACACAAGTCACCAGAAACGCTCCAGACTCCCACCTCTTCACCCGCCATTTGCACCCGATTTCGACATTTCCCTCCAACAATCACCCGTCGTCGGCGCATAAGATACATCGAGACGAGTTGATGAGGACCGAGGGACAGACCATGGACATTTACCTGCCAACACAGGCGGAAATCCGGAAACAGTGCACGGACATCCGCTCAATGTGGTCGTCGCGAGAACTGTTCAAGCGAGCCGGTGAAACCGAGCCAACCGGGTGGATGCCGCCCGGGACCGAACGACCACTGAACTCGCGATCACACTCCCGTCAACGCGCCGACGAAGACTAGACGACGAAGACGGGACGCCAGGCACCAGCCGCCAGTTGAAGGACTTGGAACACAAGGCACCTCGGGTCAATTCCGAGTGAACCGGACGCCTCCGGCACCGGCCGCCGTGACCATCGCCGTGAAGCACTCGTCGCAGGCCGTTTCGAACTTCATGTTCGTAAAACACTCGACCGATGCACTCGCTCCGAATCCCGCCGCCTTCAGACCGCGGAAGATCCGGTCGTAGGCCAGCACGCCAGCCCCGGGCAACAGATGAGTCCACTTCGGGTAACTGCCGCGGTGGTCTTTCAAATGAGCGTGGACGATTCGCTTGGCAAAACGACCGGCCAGCTTCGACGGATCGATGCCCATCAACGTCAAATAGCAGGGATCGAAGTTGATCCCGAACGACTCGTGGTCCACATCGTCAAACAGCCGTTGCTGAGCTTCAATGCTGTCGTTAATCCAAACCGGCCAGATCCCGTCCACGGCCAGCCGCACATGCTTCGACGCAGCATGATCCGCAGCCCGGCGAATCGCAGACACCGCCGCCTTCCACTCGGACTTCCGATCCAATCCCTCGTGATATCCCCCCATGTGAAACGTCACCACCGTCGCACCCAGATCCGCAGCCAGGTCGACCGAACCGACCAGATCCAGATCCGACCGCTTCGGGTCCGAGAGCGTGTCGGTGAGTTGAGCATGAGTGATCACGGCCTCGACTCGCAACTTCAACCGTTCGACAGTGCGACGCGTCAGCTTGCGGCGTGAGACGGAAAACGAGAGTGGATCGGCCGAGTTGCCGTTGGTGCCCGACACGTCGATCCCCGAATACCCCACCTCGGCAATTCGCTCGAGACAAGCCACGATCGGCATCTTCAACCGGTCGGTGTAACTGTAGGTGTAAAACGAAAGTCGCATGACCGTCCTCTCCTCGCCCCCCCGCTCGCAATACACACAACGCTACGACCGACCGCTACCCACTCCGATGATCCGGCAAGCCGGCAACGCAGCCCGCAACTGCCGAACCGCACCGGAACGCATCCGCGTTCCGGTCAGGTCCAGTTCTCGCAGCTTCACCAAGCCTCGCAAATGCCTGAGACCCGAATCGGTGATCCGCGTCCTTGCCAGATCCAATCGCTCCAGATGGATCAACACCTTCAACGACAACAGCCCCGAGTCGGTCAGGCCGGTTCCCGACAGGTCCAATCGCCGCAACCGAGTCAGACTCTTCAAATGACCGATGCCCGTGTCGCTGATCGTCCCACTGCCGCCAACACTCAAGAACTCCAAACTCCCCAACGACTGGATCGACAACAGACCGGCGTCGCCAATGCCCGACGAAAGGTGCAGGCGGCGAAGAGTAGTCATCGCCTTGAGATGACCCAGCCCCGAGTCATCCACTCGAGTGCCGGCGAGATCCAAGTCCTGGAGCTTCAGCCCAACCAACGATTCCAGACCCGCCGAAGAGACATCGGTGTTGGACAGGTCCAGACGCTGGAGCTTGGTCAATGGCTTCAAATGAGCCAATCCGGCATCGGTCACCACCGTACTCGACAGCTTCAATTCGACCAGAGCCGTCAACCCCTTGATCTGCTCCAGACCGACCGAACTGACCTGGGTTCGCGACAGGTTGAGTTGCTGCAGAGTCTTGAGCCCGGCCAGAGCCACGAGATTCGAGTCGCCGATCGAAGTGTCTTCGAGGCTGAGTCTCTTCAGGGCGGTCAGCCCCTTGAGATGTTCCAGACCGATGTCGGTGATGGCGGCCTGCTGGCCGAGAAACAACTGCTCGAGCTTGACCAGGCCCGCGAGTCGACCGAGTCCGTCGTCGGTCAGGTGGCGGCCATGGAAATCGAGAATCACCGGCTGGCCGTTCGAGTCGATCCGGGCCCGCAGTGCAGTGGCTCGCAATGCCGCAGCCAAGTCCACCGATGTCGCCAAGGCCGCCAACAACACGTCAGCCTTCTCGACATCCCTGGCCTCCAACGGCACACCAGTTGTCTCGACTCGCGGCGATTGGGCTTCCACGGGTACCACGACCCCGCCCCCGCCCCCGCCCGGTGACTTGGCCGGATCCGCATCACTGCAGCCGATCAATACGGCCACAACCAAACCACCAAGCCCCAATAAATTCCTGTCCAGCACGCGTGTCGTCCCCCGCCTGCACCCTGTTCACCACTCGACAAGCCACACACCACCGCGGTTTGCAACCAGATTTCCAGACGAACTGAAGATACCTCAGTTGCGACTGTCCAGCAAACCAGGCAACCAACCAACCACCAATCCCACTTTCAACACTCGACTTACGACCAATCCACAATACGACAGGCTTGGGACGTCAGCATCGTTTGACTAGGGTGGCCCCGGTAGCCCACACCGTCCTGCATGAGGTCCCACGCATGAGTGCACCCGACACGGACGTGCACAAGGACTCGTCGAACTCCAGTCCCGAGGTGACCGAGTCCATCGAGGTGAGTTTCGTCGAAACCGCACTGACACTCGGGGGGAAGAGCGATCTGGAGGCACGGACCACCGGAGCCATCGACCGGGCCGATGAACAGGTCGAATCACTCTTCGATCGCAAGTACCAGACCGTCGGCAGCCCGATCCACCAAGCCACCTGGGGACGTTCGTACCCCGTCGATCTCTTCGCTCCCCACGACGTCCCCCACGACGACGCCACCGAGCGTGTCATGGCCGCCTCGTTGGCCACGATCGCCGACCGAAAACGGTCGGGCACCCTGCTCGATCACAACCGCAAGATCACCCCGCAAACTCTCGAAGCACTCGCCGATGCCGGCTACTGGGGCCTTCTGGTCGATCGACAATACGGAGGATCCGGGTCCAGCTTCGCTCAGTTTGCCCGCTTCCTGACTCGCATGGCCACCCGCGATGCCACCGTCGCCGGGCTGGCCAGCGTGCACGGATGCATTGGTGCGGTCGATCCACTGATCGAATTTGGCACCGACGAACAGAAACAACGGCTGCTGCCCAGCCTCGCTAGCGGCCAACGTATCTCCGCCTTTGCGCTCACCGAACCCGGCGCCGGATCCGACCTCACCGCACTCAAGACCACCGCCACGCTCGACGGGGACCACTACGTCGTCAACGGCGAAAAACTGTTCATCACCAACGCCGTGCCCGGACGCACCATCGGACTCGTCTGCCGGATCGACGACCGACCCGCCGTCCTGATCGCCGACCTGCCCGAACACGAAAATGAACACTTCCAGGTCATCCCCTACGGCATCCATGCTCTCAAACACTCGTTCAATAATGGCCTGAAATTCACGAACTTCCGAGTCCCTCGCCACAACCTGCTCGAACCGCAAACCGGCGACGGACTGACCATCGCCTACCACGGACTCAACCGCGGTCGAGTCGCACTGTGTGCCACCGCAGCAGGGTCGATGCGTCTCATGCTGGCCGGAATGCTGCCTTGGGCAAGCTATCGCATTACCTACGGACAACCCATCAACCGACGTGAACTCGTGCAGCGACGGATCGGACGGTTAGCCGCACTCATCGTCGGCTGCGATGCACTCACCGATTGGTGTAGCTGGCAACTCGATCAAGGCTACCGAGGCGAAATGGAATGCATTATCGCCAAGATCTTTGGCAGCGAATCGCAGAAGGAAGCCGCGATCGAACTGTGCATGAAGACCCACGGCGGTCGTGCCTTCCTGCATGGACACCTCTTCGGCGACAACGTCCACGAGTTTCTCGCACCGTGCATCTACGAAGGCGAAGGCGAAATGCTCGGAATGGCCTTCCTCAAATCTCTCATCAAGGACCACGGACGTAAGTTCTTCGAACCCATCGGACGACGCTCTGTTGAACTCGGACTCAAACGACCCAACCCCATGAACCCCATCCACGCCTGGCGGCTTAGACGTGAACTCGCCGCCTACACCGCCTGGAGACTCGGGCAACTGCTCGGCGGCGGAAAACGGCCGCCACTGAATCTCAAGTGCCCACGCCTCGCACGCCTCGCACGATTCGCCTCCGATGGACTCCAAAAGTCCCGACTCACGATCGACTCGCTCATGATCTCACACCAACTCAAACTCCCCGATCGACAAATCGCCATGGCCAATCTGTCGGCCAGAATCCAAGACCATGTCGTCATGCTCGTCGCCGCACTCTGGGCCGATCAACACGACGACCCGCTCGTCCGTGATGCCGCGGTTGTGCTCGGAAATGACCTGCACCGGCAATTGACCCATCGGCCAACTTCCGCCCAGGACGTCCGCGACGCCACACAACTCGGACTCGATATCGCCAACAACGGATTCTCGCTACTCGATGGAATCGTGCCCGAGGATGTCCTGATGACCTATCAACAGGACAGTGAACCGGAAACTGACCAAGCTGACTGACCAAGCTGACTGACCAAGCTGACCAGACTGACCGACGATCTCTTGACAGTCGGTGTTGCCAACGCTGGAGTGGATCGACATGAGCACGGCGTGGACACTCGAAGAACTTGACGATGCGATCGTACTGCTGACGATCGACTTGCCCGAAAAATCGGTCAACACGCTCGGCCACGACGTGATGTCCGACTTGTCCGATCTCGTCGGACAACTCGCCAGCCGCGACGACATTCGCGGCCTGCTGCTGGCTAGTGGAAAACCCGGGCAGTTCATCGCCGGAGCCGACCTCAACGAGCTCCGACAACTCGTCGACGCCAGCGACGACATGATCGAACAGGGACTCGCCAGCGGTCACGACCTGTTCACCGCCATCGGCAAACTGCCCTTCCCCACTGTCGCACTGGTCGACGGCAAGTGCTTTGGTGGCGGCACCGAACTCATCCTCGCGATGGACGATCGCATCGCGGTGGATCGGCCCCAAGTGCAAATCGCACTGCCTGAAGTCAAAATCGGTCTCTTTCCCGCCTGGGGCGGGTCGCAACGACTGCCTCGACTCGTCGGACTCCACCACGCCATCGACATCATCTGCGGCGGAGCACCCGTCAGCGCTCGACGCGCCGCAGAACTCGGACTCGTCTTCGATGCCATCACCGT
>CAVOEV010000021.1:0-29913 GCA_963694825.1 Planctomycetota bacterium | reverse complement strand
TCGTCCGCTCCAGATCGATCAGAGCCGTGTGCCGCGGATTCCACCGTTGCCAGCGTCCCAGCAGGCCGGGGTAGTTGACCCTGACCCAATGAGCCTGCAGACGCTCGGTGACTCGCACCGCATCCAGACCAAGACTGCGGCCCAGCCCGTACACGACGTCATAGTCACCCCGGTCGGCCGCCGCACCGCATCGCTGTGCAAACATCCGGTTCTGACGCCAGGAAGGACCACGCGGTACATCAACCTGCTCGAACCCAAGTTCCTCACGCAATTGGGCATCCATCGATCGACCAATCACTGTCACTCGGTGTCCGCGAGCCACCAGTCCGCGAGCCAGGTTGGCGCAATACCGCTCCGAACCACCACGCCGCAACGAACAGTGATTCTTGACTAACGCGACTTTCACAGACCACTCCGCAACGCGATTGCCACCAGCAGGGAAGACGGACCGCATTGAAGGAAGAACACCCCGCCGTGTCCAGATGAACTTCCCACCCCGAAACCGGCCCGGTTCCACGAGTCTCGTCGGAATGACAAAACGGGACCGACGTGCGACTACAGCAACTCGAGCTGGCGGTCGTCGCTGGCTGACCGCCCAGTTCGCTCGGTCAATGTGACTCCGGACCGAGTGCTCGGAGCACTCGTCAATGGGTTCTCGGCCCCTTCAAGTGGATCGCCCTCGACGATCGACTCCAGTCGCTCGTTCGCACGAACCGCATACTCCGCAGACAACTCGAAACCCACCGCCCGTCGGCCCAGCTTCAACGCGACAGCCAACGTCGTCCCACTGCCGGCAAACGGATCCAACACCACGTCGCCCGGGTTCGAACACGCTCGAATGATCCGACCCAACAACTGCTCGGGCATCTGGCAACCGTGCCAACCGGCTCGCTCCTTGAACGTTCCGTTGATCCGAGGGAAATACCACGTATCCTCGTCACCACCGAAACTCTCGGGAATGTCCTGCGGCCGCAACACCCACGTGTCATCCGGCAATCGACCCTTCGGATTGGCTCGCTTGTCGCCATAGACCAGCTGACGCGCCGAAGGGACCCGGATCGAAGGATCGTCGGCATTGAACGTGAACCGCTTGCCGTCCTTGACGAAATAAAACAAATGAGCGTGCGAGCGACTGAACTTCCGGGTGCAGTTGACGCCGAAGGTGTAGTACCAGATCACCCAGTTGCGAAGCTCCAACTGGTGGTCGTGCTTCTGCATCACCGACAACTCGGCTGCGTACTCGTCGCCAATCGCCAACCAGAATGTCCCGGTCGGCTTCAGAACCCGAACCACCTCCGCCGTCCAACGACGACTGAATGCCAGGTAGTCGTCGGCATCTCGCCGGTCGTCGTACGAATCGTACTTGTAACCGATGTTGAACGGAGGATCGGCAAACGCCAGATCGACCGAGCCATCAGGCAATTCGGCGAGAGCCTCGAGACAGTCTCGAGTGTGGATCTTCCCGAACAGGTCATCGGGAATCCGGTCGTCGGAACTGACGGCTTCGGGAGTCTGCGGGTTCGTCATCGCAGCATTAGCCTCGTGCCAAACGGAAATCCGAAATTCCGACAATCCGATGCATGCCAATCGACTCTAGAGCGGATCCTTCACCACAGGATTGGTCAATTGACCAATACCGGTGATCGAAATCGAAACGCTGTCGCCATCCAACAACGTGAACTCGTCGGGCGGAACGACTCCAGTCCCGGTCATCAACAAAACTCCCTCGGGAAATTCGTTCTCGCGACCCAACCACTCGATCAGGTCTTCGAACGTCCGAGCCATACGATCGACGTTGGTTGTCCCCTCGAAGACCACCTCACCACCCCGGTCGATCTCGATCTCGATCTCGGTGCCCGACCGGTCCAATGGCTCGTCGGCCAACAACACGCACGGACCCAGGCTGGCTGCCTGGCGGTAGCACTTGGCCTGAGGCAGATACAGGGGATTCTCGCCTTCGATGTCTCGAGCCGATACGTCGTTGCCGATCGTGTATCCCACCAACCGCATGTCCGGACTGATCACCAATGCCAGTTCCGGCTCGGGCACCGTCCAGTCACTGTCGGCCCGAACCCGAACCGGCTCGAAAGGACCGGCCACCCGCTGCGGCGTCGCCTTCAAGAACAACTCGGGACGAGCTGCCGTATAGACCTTGTCGTAATGAGTCGCCGCACTCTCGGATTCCTCCATCCGAGCCACCTGGCTCCGCTTGTAGGTCACACCCGCCGCCCACACCTCCTGGCGATCCACCGGTGCCAAACACGAATAGCCTCCGGCCTCCAGTTCGACCACACCACCGCCCAGCAATCGCTCGACTGTCGCCGCCGGATCGGCCGCATGCAGTAGATCGGCCAGCGAAGAAATACTCTGGGAACCCGAAAGATCCAGCAGGCGAGCTGAATCATCGTCGGCCAACACGGCCACTCCGGTTGTTCCACCGTTCGTACGAACCTTGGCGATTCTCATCTGGTGTCCTGTTCTGACAGTTCCTGGGTCACCGCGATGTCGTGATCCGGCGACGATATGATTCCAGTCACGATCCTAACTCAGTCGCCTCCGGACGCAAGCATTCCAGAGTCGCTCGGAAATCGTCGGGCAACGGTGCCTCGAATCGGATCGATCGGCCGGTGACCGGGTGAGTCAACTCGAGTGAATAGGCGTGCAGAGCCTGGCGACGGATCGGCAACTCGAGACCCTCGGGGCGGATTCCGTTGTAGAGCCGGTCGGCCAGGATCGGATGTCCCAGATGAGTCATGTGCACACGCAGTTGGTGGGTGCGGCCGGTTCGAGGCGAGAGCCGGACGTAGGACAGACGCTGGTACCGTTCCAGGACCTCGTAAAACGTCATCGCGTGCCGGGCCTTGCCACCCTCGGGCACCACACGCATTTTCTCGCGGTTGTGACGACTGGGCCCTACGTGTGTTTCGATGTAGTCGCTGTCCAACTCGGGACTGCCCCAGCAAATGGCGTGGTACCGCTTGGTCACCTCGCGAAGTTCGAATTGCCGAGACAACTTGTGATGGACCTGGTTGTTCTTGGCCACCACCATCACTCCGGTCGTGTCGCGATCCAGTCGATGCACAATGCCCGGCCGAAGCATGCCGCCGACGTCACTGAGTGAATCGAAGTGGAACTGCAGGGCGGCGACCAGAGTTCCCCGGGTTTGACCACGACCTGGATGCACGATCATGTTCGCCGACTTGTCGATCGCCACCAGGTGCTCGTCCTCATACAACACCTGAATCGGCAAGTCCTCCGACTCGACTCGCGGCTCGGCAGACTCGGGCAACGTCAACTCGACCACGTCGTTGACTCGCAGACGACGCGATGACTTGGCCGACAAACCGTTGACCGTCACCAACTCCTTGCCAATCGAAGCCTGAAACTGAGCCCGGCTGAAATTGGGGTAAAGTCGGACCAGATAATGGTCCAGCCGCCAACCATGGGCGCGAGACTCGACCGTCACACGAATCGGCGAGCCACCTCCCGGTTGACTCATTCGCCCGACTTCTTCTGAGCCGCTGGCTTCTTCTCGGCTGGCTTCTTCTCGGCCGGCTTCTTCTCGGCCGGCTTCTTCTCGGCCGACTTCTTCTCGGCCGACTTCTTCTCGGCCGACTTCTTCTCGGCCGGTGCTTTCAAGCCCGGCAGAGGTACGCTGTCGGGAATCGTCCGCGACTTCTTGTCCTTGGTCTCCGAGGGTGACTCGGGATCGGACGACTTGTCACTGCCTCCGGTCAAACCCTTCAACAGGTCGGCTCCGAGCGGATCAGTGGTTCCGTTCGAGTCGAAACCGGGGGGGATGGTGATGTCGGGCTGAGGCGTTTCCGAGACTTCGGCGAACCACTGGTAGAACTCCCCGGCCTCGGCGTTTTCGAGCGCCTTGCGACGGCTCGTGGCGAGTTCCTTGTACGGTCCATCGATCGCAGCAAGCTTTAGGTAGGCAGCGACCGCCGCATCGATGGACGCCTTTTCTCCCGTACAGGTCGCTTCGGCGACAATGGCCAATCCGAACAGTGCCCGCTGATGCAGTCGCGAATCCTTCGGCGAGTTGTCTCGGACTCTCCCCAACGCACTCTTCGCCTTGGTGACATCATCGTTTCTGCCATCCCGGATTCTCCGATCGCCCTTCTCGCGTTTGGCGTTACTGTCGGAGACGTAACCACGTTGCAGAGCCAGTCTCAGACGCGTCTCGGCCAACAGCAGCCGCGCCCAGCTGCGCACCTCCGGTTCGGCGTCTTCGTTCTTGTTGAGAAAATCGGTGTAGGCCTTGACCCGAAAATCGCCGACGCCCGTCAGCACGTCGCCACCTTCCAAGCTGCGAATCATCGCCTTGTTGATCTCAGCCGGGACGCCAATCCAACTCCCCCAGGTCGCCTCCTGAACCTCGACCGACGTGCTGTCGTAGAGACCCCAGCTCAGCCCCCCGACAAGCAGCCCGACCACGACCCAGGTACCGATCAGACGTTGCTGGTGCTGAGGATGATCGTTGCGGAAGAAGTCCTTGACGACGCCAGTGAGCGGAGCAAACATCAGGCCCAGCTCCGAGAATTCTGCCGACTCGGAACGTTGGCTGGTTGGAGCGTCCTCGGCGAGACTGTCTGCCGAGTCGGAATCGGGATGGGGTTCTTCGGCCATGTTGTGACGGACTTGCTCGGAGTTGCAACCGGGTGAGAGTTCTGCTCGCAGGGACGCGTCGAAAGGGTCGGGACCAGGCCCCTCGAGCGGGTAAGCGCGCGAGTATACGGTTCGCCGCGAACGAGCGTCAAGGGGGGCCCAGACCAGGCAACCGGACAGGATGACTAGCCGCCGTGACCAATGCGGACGGTGAATTCGGCAGGAAATGGAACGCTGCCGTCCGGTCGGCGACGGCCAACCAACTGAAATTCGACCAGCGATTCAGGAACCAGGAAAAACACCGCACGGTCACTCTCGTACAAACACGGCAAAACCTGTCGGCCGGTGCGGGCCACCAGATGGTGACCCAACCCGCCCACCAATGCCGTCAACCCGACCGACTCGCGGTAGCCCGTCCATCCCTCGAACGCCAGGTCGCCCTCGCGTGCCAACTCCCAGTCGCTCAGCAAACGACCCAACGAACCGGCCAGGTCCTCGCGACGGAGACTCTCGAGTCGACTCGATTGCGACTCGAGAAACGACTTCAAACTCTCGGTCTGACCCAACGACACACGCACCAGCCGGAACTCCCTGGCCGGCTCAACCCGCACCTGCATCCTCCCCTCTGACTCCACAAACTCAACAATCATTACGTTGCTGCGAACCCGACCCGGCCGCTCCTTCAAACTCGCAACCAACGCCGCATACGCCTCACCGCGACCCGACATCAACTCCCCATCGATCTCAACTCCGCCCAACATCTCCGCTCCCACAACCGACCCACGCAACTCACCCTCCAACGCACCGCGATATCGACTCGGGTCGTTCAAAAACCACGCCACCGTGATCACCAACAACAGCACACCACCACACGCCAACGGAAACGCCAGCCCACCCTTGGAACGCCGACGACGACGGACTCGACTCGATACCGATGCTGAAGGCCTCGACCGGAACTCCGGCACGACGTCCGGCACAACGTCGGGTACGACGTCCGAGGCGGTGGAAGCTGCGGTCGGGGCTGCGGTCGGGGCTGCGGTGGCTGATTCCGACTGTGGCCGGGGGACGATCAGCGAAGTGCTGCACTTCGGGCACACGCCCTGCTTGCCGGCAGCGTCGTCACCAACCCGGATCATCGCCGTGCAATACGGGCAGTCGAATTCTATGGCCATCCCCGGATTCCCTGCTCGTGTCCTCGTGTCGCCATCAGACGCGTCGCCATCAGACGCCCGACTAGTCATCCTGCTCGACGAAGACCGGTTTGAGCAATCGGTCGACGGGAGCAAAGTCGTCCGTCAACACACCGCCCCAGGACGTCCCGGCAGCCCAGCCGACGACCGATTGCCACTGGTTGTGGTCCCCGGCCAATGTCGCCGGTTGGCCGTCGGGACGAGTTTCCTGCCAGGCAAAGGGAGGCTGCGACCAGTGGCCACCGGCAGTGCCAAGCTGGCTGAAGTCCAGAGGTGAATTGGACGCGATCAGCACGAATGTATCGCGACGACGGTGAGGCACTCCCTCCTCGCTCGAAAACACGTAGACATTCTCAAAGACGTCGGCGAGCGTCCGAGTGTAGCAGCTCAAGAAATGACCTCGTTCACGAGTGAACTTCGGGTCCCGTGACTGTTGGACCAACTCCTTGATGATCTCGCTCAACGCCACGTCGCCCCCAGACTCCTCGAGCATCTTCTCGAGCGTCGCCTTGGTCACCGTGCCGCGGACTCCCAACCGGTAGGCCTGCTCGTCCGGCCGTTCGTACACCTCGACCCCCGCCAACCCAGGAATCTCCATCCACTCCCCCGCCACAGCCGCACTCGCCCACGACTCGGGCAACTCGGTCGCCAGAACGGGTTGATCCGAGTTGTAGTCGATCAGCGGGTCCCGCGCGGGTGCTTCGAACCGGGGATAGATATCAATGATGTTGGCCAGAAAAACGCCTCGCTCGGGATCGAGCAGCTTTTTCACGTCGTTGGTGAATTCGCGAGTGGTCAGGTGCCAAGGGACACTGAAGTCGTTGAACGCGTCACCATAAATGAAGTCGTACTCGGGCGTGTCGTCACGAGCCAGTTGGTCGACGACGAAGTTCCTGGCGTCACCAAGCGTGGTGCTCCTGGAAATCAACCCGTTGACCGGCAAACCCATTTCTTCCTGCACGGCCTTCAGGACCGCCGGATCCAGCTCGGCTACGTCGATGACCGGATCGTGAGGGAACTTGGCTTGGATCCAGCGAGGAAACACGAAGCCGCCGCCGCCGATGAACAGAGTGCGGACCTGCCGCGACCGATCGTACAGTTCGCGGATCGCTTCGAACCAGGGGTGATCCGGCGAAGCGGCCTGCAGCAGATCACGGACCCGATCGTCGACAACTTGGTCGGTCGTGATCGCCCCCAATTCCGAATGAAACTCGATCCCTCCGGCAGGCCCATCACCGCTCGTAGCCCCGTCTTCGCCTCTCTTCTTCTGGAACTCGTCGGGAATCGTCACACCCGGCGGCAACTCTTTCAGATCGGCTGGCGAGAATCCGCCCCAATCCTCAGCGGTCGACTTGCGATGCAGATCTTCTATCGCCAGCCACCACCCACCCGAAGCACTCAGTTTCAACAACTCGTCACGATCTTTGGGCATCAGAGTGCCCCGGACGCGCAATCGACCTCCGCCGGAACCGGTGAACGTGATGTTGCCGGGAAGCTGCTTGACGATCCGGTCGCGACCGGGAAATTCGGGCAGGTCGACCGTGACATCGATCTTCCAGTGCTGCCGAGCCCTCTCGGTCGCCGCCGCATAAACCAGTTCGTACTCGTACTTCAGCAACGTCGGGTTGTCGGGGACGTAGTAGCTGTGGACCAACTTGTCGAGCTTCAGATACTTCATCTCGACATCGTCGTCGTCCTCATCGGTGGTCTCGACGACGGTGATGTACGAATAGTTGCTCTCGTCTTCGTACCGTCCCGGCTCGTCCGCTCTCAACGACAAGGTCCGTCCGAATTCGTGGAAGCCTCGGCCGAGCCGGTTGCCGGCCTGTTTCCAGTCCTCTGTCAATTCGACACGTTCGGCGTTGTCGCGCCCGCTGCCGAGCAACTTGCCGAACTGGGCACCGGCGACTTCCAGCGATTCGCCACGCAGTGCGGCAGCCAGTCCGAAGATGACCAGGAACTGGAGCCAGCCAAATGCGATCGCCGGCTTCAGCTTCGAACCGCGAGCCGCAGCACAGGCCGCCGTGATGCCCAGAAGTGCGGCGGTCAGAGTGACCAGGGCTCGAGTGCCCAGCAGGTCGATCAGCCAGAACCCGGCCAGAAAGGTGCCGATGATCGAACCCAAGGTCCCCCAGGCGTAGACACTGCCGACAGTGACTCCGGTCTTCGAGCTTCTCGAAAGAGCCATTGCGGCGACGACCGGAGACACCGTCCCCATCGCCGCGGCTGGCGGGCCGTAGATCACCGCGACCTGCACCAGCACCCACACCGGCCAACTGACATCCGCGGACGGGCCGGCTTCGAGAATCCACTGAGCCAGCCAGACGACCGGAGCCAGGAACGACGGCGGTACGGTACGCGACCAGTCGGTCGAGATCTGGTCCAACCACACAACCCCGAAACAATGACAACTGGCCAGCAACAGCAGCCAACCCAAGGTGCGACGATGGTCAAACCGGTCGGCCAGCATGCCGCCGACGTAGTTGCCGATCGTGATCCCGGCCAACACCACCCCGATCACGCTGGTCCAGGAATAGAGCGACTGGCCGATGTGGTGAGCCAGCAGGCGGGTGGCCGACAGTTCCAGCATCATGATCGACAGACTGGTGACAAACACGATGGCGTTGCAGCCGACCAGGAACCACCACCCACTCGGCTCGTTCCCAGGCACTCTCGCACCAGAGGATGGCAATTGCGTCGGGTGCAACTCGTCCCCCGCAGCAGGCAACCGAACCGATCCAACCGGTCGGCCGGACGCCCGGCGCCTTGCCAACACGCCAACGGCCAACAACGACATCGGCACCAGTCCCATCGCCAACAGCGCCAACGCCGTACCGCCGATGATCACCTGCGTACCGTGATTGTCGATCAGGTAGAAACCGGCCAGGAACGTGCCGACGATCGAACCAAACGCCGCCCACGCGTAGACATTGCCGACGGTGAAGCCCGTACTGCGGCTACGCGACAACGCCAAGCTGGCGACGACCGGAGAAATCGTGCCCAGAACAATGGCCGGCAACAGGAAAATCGCAGACACGACGCACAAGACCCAAATCGGCCATTCGATCGACTCGGGCCGGGTCACTCCAACCATCCAACCGTCCAGCACCAACGCCAGACCGCTGGTCAGTGCGGCCAGAGGGAACAGGATGGCCAGAAGCTTCAGATGACCGAAACGGTCGGCCAGCATCCCGCCGGCGTAACTGCCAACAGTGATCCCGGCCAGGACGACTCCAATCACACCGGTCCAGGTGTAAAGCGACTGGCCGATGTGGTGAGCCAACAGCCGCGATGCGGTCAGCTCCAATACCATGATGCAGATATTGCTGGCAAACACGATCAGGTTGCAGCCCAACAGCCACAGCATCGCTCTGCCTCGCCCGATCTCGCCTCGAGTGTCCATCGATCTCTTTCCGTTGCCCGTTCCGTTGCCCGCCAATAAACTGACCTCCCATCATAGATGCCCAGATCGGCCACGTCGCTACTGAGCTGTCGTTGCCAAGCGGCAGACGCCGCACGTGGCGGGGCCTGCCCCCTTTTGTCCCAACACCATCGAGGAACTGTCAAACAACAATCAGGCGTCAGGAATGGGTCAGGCCACGCCAATTGCGGCGTCTGACCGCGCCCAACCCGCTTGGTTGTCATCGATTCGAGTTGCCCTCTAGAATGAGCGCCCCCCGACAGGTCTCACCGATGCGGACGGAAAGAGCGACTGATGACCGAACGGATCGAGTTGTTTCCCGGCGTGATCGAGATGAACTACCAGGCGCGACGGCGACTGGGATGTTGCGTCTACCTGGTTCACGACGGTTCCGAATGGGCTCTGATCGACATCGGCTACGAGGATACAGCTGAGGAGATCATCGAGATCATCCGACGCCTGGATTTTCCGCTGGCCAATTGCCGGTACCTGATCGCGACTCACGCCGACGTCGACCACGTGCAGGGACTCGGACGTGCGACCGAATTGCTGCCCGGTTCGCAGACCTGCGGACACCCCGATACAGCCCGGTTGTTGGCCGAAGGCGACCGAGTGACGACGTATGCGGAAATCAGTGCCCAGGGCATCTCGATCAAAATGCCTCGAGTCGAATTGGACCAGACGATCAACGAGGGCGACCGGCTGACACTCGGCAAAGTCGAACTCGAGGTCTGGCACACTCCCGGTCACACCGTCGGTCAACTCGCCTTTCGCCTCGGCAACCTGCTGTTTTCCGGCGACAATATCTACCGAGATGGCTGTGTCGGAAACATCGACGCACACCATGGGTCCGACATCCCGTCGTTCATCGCCAGCCTGACCCGGATCCGAGACAGCGACATCGAGTGGCTGCTGCCCAGTCACGGACCGCCGTTCCGCAAGGACTCCGACCTGCTGCAGTCCACCATCGATCGACTCGAAGGCTACTGCCACATGGCCGATTTCGGCACCTGTGCCACCGACTGGCCACTGATGGATGAGTGGGATCGCGAACTGATCGAAGGATTCCACCCCAACAAGTAGAACCGGCGGAGCTGGGGCAACTCTTGACACACCCCATTGTTTCGGCCGAAAGAGGGGAGGGTCTCACGAGCCCCCCCCCCCGGTTTCTCTAATCGTTACAACCGCCACGACCGGTCGTTGCCGGGTCGGCATTCTTTCGCGTCCGAACTGTGACCTGTTAGGCTGGAATGGTCTGTTGAGGCACAACCAGTGACAAAGTCGGCACAAAAGGTATCAGAAGACAAAGTCGGACACCCGGAAATACCGATCAAACCGACAGGTTCGTGCGTCTCGCACCTGATCCACTTCGGTCGCTATCCAGACTGCCATGACTAACTTCTTTGCCAAACGCGATCGATTCGGACACGGCAATGCGCTGTGGGTGATCCTGCTGCTCGTCTTCCTCGCCACACCGGCCATCTGGTCGCTTTCTCGCATCGACCTCGAAAACGACATCGCCAACTGGCTGCCCGAAGACGACCCTCAGGCTCGAACGCTTCGCTGGTACCAGGACAACTTCCAGCACGAAGACCGTGTGCTGGTGTCGTGGGATTCGAGCACGCTGGCCGACCCGCGGGTCACATGGTTCCACGACCGATTGGTCGGGAAAACCGACGCAAACGGTGTGCGTCGCAGCGGTTCGAAGCTGGTCAAGTCGGTCACCACGCCGCAAGACCTGATCGCCAAGATGATGAAGTATGACGTCGAAGGCCCCGAAGCCGTCGGACGACTCGAAGGCGTCCTGATCGGCACCGGACCGCTCAAGGTCCGACTGACCGAACTCGGACGTCGCGACATCAAGATGGTCCAACGACTCATCCGACAAAAAGCCGCCTCCAACCTGACTCTCAACATCGAATTCCTCGAAGCCAACGTTGAATGGGAACCGAGCGATGAGAACGCACAACGACTGGCGAAACTGATCAACGGCAAATCGGAAACGGAAGAGGATGCTGAGGACAAGGACGGCGAAGAAGAAGCCTTTGATCCCGAACAGTTCCTGTTGCCGGCTCACGACTTTCAGATCCGCTATGCGGGGATGAAGCGAGACAGCAATAAGACCGCAGAATTGGTCGCACTGGTCCAGAAGATCCAGGCCGCCGGTTCCAAGGCCGAGCCCCTGGTGGCCGAGGACGGCTGCTTCTTCCACGCCGGTGCCCCCGTGGCACTCTCGATCAGCCTCACCGACGCCGGCATGGCCGACGCGGCCGAAACACTGGTGGAAATCCATCGGCTGGCCGGTGAAGTGGGGATCGATCCGGCGGAGTTCCGCATGGGCGGCCGACCGGTCGCCGGCTCGGCACTCGACGAAATGGTCAAGGACTCGGCTTGGGATTCCTCCGAAGACATCGCCGTGTGGCAACTGCACCGACGCTCGATCATCCTGCTCTCGGGACTGGTCGGCATCATCCTGGCCTTCGTCATGCTCCGTAGCGGCCGACTGGCCACCCTCGTACTCGTCGTCAGCTACTACACCACCCTGCTCGCCGTATCGCTCATTCCGCTCTCTGGCGGACACATGAACATGGTGCTGGTCGTGATGCCCACGCTGATGTTCGTGCTGACCGTTTCTGGAGCCATCCACATTGCCAACTACTGGAAGCACTCGGCCGCCAAGAACCCGACGACCGCTGTGGTCGAAGCCGTCCGCATGGCCCGCGTGCCGTGCACTCTGGCCAGTGTCACTACGGCGATCGGCCTGCTGAGCCTGTTGACGAGCACGCTGAGACCGGTGCGCCAGTTCGGTGTCTACTCGGCCGTCGGCTGCCTGATCTCACTGGCCATGGTGCTCTATGGACTCCCCGCACTGCTGCAGTTCTGGCCGTCCCGGTCCGAAAACCACGTCGAACTCAAGAAAAACGGCTGGAACAAACTCGGACTGCTCGTGTCCAGGTTCTGGATACCCGTCACCCTGACCTCACTCGTTGTCTTCGTCGGAGCCACCTGGGGCCTGACGCGATTCCAGACCGAAACCAAGGCGATCCGCTACTTCCCCGATCACTCGCGAGTCGTCGAAGACTACAACTTCCTCGAACACAACCTCTCGGGCATCGTCCCCGTCGAACTGGTGATCCAGTTCAGCCGCGACGAACAGAAACGGATGAACTTTGTCCAGCGGATGGAGGTCGTTCGCGAAATTGAACGCCGGGTGCGCAAACATCCCGAGATCAGTGGCACGGTCTCTCTGGCCGACTTCCAGGAACCCTACAAGCCGCTGCCCGAGACCGCTTCGAGCATCCGCAAACGACTGGCGAAGAAGAAATCGAGCATCATCGAGCGGAGGATCAAGGGGGACGGTGAGACCGAAGGCGAAAGCGGAGCTCGAGCGTTTCTTTACGTCGCCGATAAGGCCGCCGATCTAGAAATCGCCGGCGACCAGAAACTCAACAAGGCCGGAGACGAACTGTGGCGGATCACCGCTCAGGTCTCGGTCATGTCCGACTACGACTACGGTCACCTGACCAACGACCAGAGAACCGGTGACCTCGACAATATCGTCAAGAGCGTGATCAAGAGACATTCAGGCTGCCGCTACGTGGTCACCGGCATGGTGCCCGTCTTCCTGAAAACTCAACAAGCCGTTCTCGACAGCCTGATCTGGAGTTTTGCTCTGGCCTTTGGCGTCATCGCCATCGTGATGATGGTCCTGCTCCGTAACCCGGTCTCCGGTATCCTGACCATGCTGCCCAACCTGATGCCCGTCGGCATCGTCTTCGGACTGCTCAGCTGGGCCGGACAAGCCGTCGATATCGGCACCATGATCACCGCCAGCGTCGCATTGGGCATCGCCGTCGATGGGACACTGCACCTGATCACCTGGTTCCGAGCCGGACTCCGCAACGGACTCCAGAGACACGACGCCGTCGCTCGGTCACTCGCACAATGTGGACCCGCCATGTGGCAGACCAGCCTCGCCGTCGGACTCGGACTGCTGATGCTCTCGCCCGCCGAGCTGCTGCTGATCAGCCGATTCGGTTGGCTGATGGCCGCACTGATCGGAGCCGCACTGATCGCTAACGTCGTGCTGCTGTCCGCTCTCCTCGCCGGCCCGCTGGGTTGGTTGATCCAGAAGGGCATGGCCGCCGAAATCAGCGGCACAGTCGCCAAGCAACCGCCCGCTCAACCACACCTGCAACTCAGCTCCCCAGCCACCGCCAGCGAAGACGCCTGATCCGGATCGCTCGACACAAACCCGGTTCAGGTCGTAAACCGGTCGCCGTCGGCACTGTTCTCGAAGCACTCGGCGTCCTAGAATAACGGAAGCAACCCGAGAGGCAGCGATCACGACAGGGAGCCTGGTGACTTGAGCGAGTTTGTTGAACCGCTGGGAATGCGTGTGCTGGTCCGCAAGGACGAGTCGCGGCAAACGACCAAGGGAGGCATCGTCTTGCCCGACGACGCCGAAATTCCCACGATCACCGGTCGGGTCGTCGAGATCAGTTTCCAGGTCAACAACGACAACGACTGCCCGATCAACAAGTACGACAAGATCCTGTTCCACCCCAAGAGCGCGATCCCCGTCGACTTCGAACCCGACAACCTGCTGTACGTCGTCCCGGTCGAAGACATTGTCGCGGTCTTCCGCCGAGCGACCTCGCCCGAGTCGGAGATCAACTCGACCAGCGAATTGGACGAGGAAGACTAGCCCGGGCCGGCGAGGGGTCGGACACCAGCGGCCGATTCGTATGCCGCCAGGATCGCATCGACGGCCGATGCCCCCATCGACACCGGCACGTCACTCTCGCGATTCGCATCCAGGCAGTCCAGAAAATACCCCGCATCCGCAACCGCCTCTTCGGCCAACGGCCACCAGTCGGTCTTGGGTACCACGCCGCCGCTGGCCTGGGTGCTCGACCAGAACCCCATGGGGTCTTCCGGGTGAGGCGTCTGAGGCTGCTGCCAGGGCGGGGCGTCGCTGAAGATCTCGAGCCGAGGTCGAAAGGCATCCACTCCGCAACTGCCGTCAGTCCCGACCAACTGCACCTGGTGAATCCCATGGCTGGGATGACTCGACCAACCGCTTCGACCCACAGTGATCGTCGCCTCGATCCCACCCTCCAACCCCACCAACAACGCCGCAAAATCCTCGGCACCGTTCCGCTGGTGTTCACCGAAGAAGTAGTTCGCCGTCACCGCTTCGACCGATTCGACCCGGCAACCGGTCAACCACTCGAACAGGACCAGTGGATACAGGCCGACACAAAACAGTTCGCGTTTCGAATCGACCCAGGTGAACCGTTCGGCAACCGACTCTTCACGCCTGACCGTCTCGAGATCGGCCGTCCCGGCAACCCCCTTGGCAAACAGCAATTCGGCGTGCAGCCCGATCAACCGACCCAGCCGACCACTCTGGAGCACTCGACGACAACGCCGTGCAACAGAACTGCGAACCAGGCTGAACATCTGGCTTCGGACTCGAGACGCCGCCACCGCCGCCACCACCTCACGGGCTCCTTGTCGAGTCGTACACAGCGGCTTGTCGACATAGACGTGCTTGCCCGCAAGCGCCGCAGCCACCGTCATCCTCGCACGACGCTCGGGCTCCGGACACAGACAAACCAGGTCCACGTCCTCACGCGACAAGGCCTCGGAGTACGGCTCGATGTACTCCACACCCAACTCGGCAGCCAGAGCGACATTCCACTCGCGACGCCGTGACGGGATGTCCGACTCGTCGGTCAGGCCCACCAGGTGAACTCGTGGATCCGCGGCCAGGGCTCGTGAGTAGTTTTCCTGGTGAGTCAGGTTGCCGCCGACGATCAGCAGGCCGTAGCGAGGCATCGACGAGGCGGGCGGTGCAATGACTTCGGAGAGATCGGTTGAAGATGGCACGATCGACTTTTCAGCTGAGTTTCAACACCGTCTCGGCGTTCTTGCGAAAGATCTTCGCCTCGACCGCCGCAGGCAACTTGAGGTTGTCGAACAGTTCGAACTGGGGCACCGGCTGACCCGGCTGAAGGTAATCGGTCCCGAACATCACCCTGTCCTGACGCCGGACCAGGAAACCGCGACCGAATTCCATGTCGCGTGAGATCGAGTTGGCTCCGGAACCGGCCGAGAGATCTCCGTAGATGTTCGGATAGCGTTCCATCAGGCGATCGATCGCACCGCCCGGAGTGACCGGTCCCTTGGGATAAGCTCCCAGGTCCTTGCAGTCGCCGGAAATCGATGCCCACCAGCCCGGGCCGTGGCCGATGAAATTGAGCTTCGGGAACGTCTTGATGGCGTGTTCGAGTCGAGGCAATCCGGGAGTGTCCTTGCCGCGAAGGGCGTCGAGATGAAATAGCAGCGGGATCCCAACTTCCGAACACGCCTCGTAAATCTGCATCATCAACGGGTCGTCAAAGTTCAACCCGACCTTGTGCTCACCAAAGCCTCGAGCCCCCTGGTCGACCCAGTGCTGGATGATGCTGATGAAACCCTTGACTCCACCACGGACACTGGTCCGTGGGTCGATCGAACAGAACGGGATGAACCGCTCGGGGTGCTGCTTGGCAGCCTTAAGAGCCGGCTCGGTCAGCAACAGAAAGCTGGACGACTCGGGCGAAGTCAACGGCAGCAGTACCGACTTCTCGATGTCGTGCTCGTCCATCCAGTCGAGCAACCCCTTGGGAGTCAGTTCCTTGTTCCCGTTCCAAGTCGTGCCGATGTGTGTGTGCACATCAATGTAACGACTCGCTCGCTTTCGCTTCGGCTCGACCGCGTACAGGCCGCTGAACCCCTTCAGACCCGCCAGTGCCGTGGCGGCGACGGCTCGCGAAGTGAATTGTCGACGACTAAGCATGCTGATCTCCAAGTGTCTTGGCCGACGAGGGCCCCTGCCCCTGCCCCTGCCCCTGCGATCGACTCAGTTCCCCGACCAGACTCGTCCGGTAATACGACTCGGGCAACTCCTCCAGATTCCTCACCGCCACCAACTCCGCAACAATACTCACAGCAATCTCGGGTACCGTCTGCGACCCGATCTCGAAACCCAACGGGGCCCGAACCCGATCCAAAGCCTCTCGCGAAATGCCTTCACCCAACAGGTCTTCGAAGATCAACTTGATCTTCCGACGGCTGCCGATCATCCCGACATAGGCCGCAGGCGTCTCGACCAGATGATACAACGCTTCCTCGTCGTGGTTGTGACCCCGGGTGACGATGACACAAAATGTGGTCTCGTCGACATCGAGTCCCGAGAGTGCCGAGTCGATCGGTGCCACCAGCAGACGTCGTGCGGTTGGAAACCGTTCGGGACTGCAATACTCGGCACGGTCGTCAACAACCCACACGTCAAAATCGACCGCATCGCCCAGCTGAGCCACCTCCTGTCCCACGTGACCGGCTCCGACAATCAACAACCGACATCTCTTTTGCTGAGGCATAAAGGACGTGCCGGTGTCGACGTACGGTCGGCGTCGCGATGCGAGTGACCTGAGCGACGTGGCCAGAGTCGGCGGAGCGTCGCCTCGAGCCCGACTGGCAAGCAACTCGCCGGATTTCGACAGCAAAAACCGGTCGGCCGCCAGGCCGCCACCAGACTTCTCCGCGTCCAGCACCACTGCCTCGGTGCAACCGCGTCCCGAACCCAGCGCCTCGACAAACGTCTCGTAAAAATCCAGGTCCGAACAATCTCGGACCGGATCGACCAGCATCGTCATCCGGCCACCACAGATCAGGCCGTCGTCCCAGCCGTAGTCATTGTCCAGATGGAATGTGAACAGTTCGGTGCTGCCGTCGTCGAGCAGCCGCAACGCCCGCTGCTTGACCTCCGCCTCCACACAACCGCCACCCAGTGTCCCGGCCTGCGAACCATCCTCGTAGACCAGCATCGCGGCGCCAGCCTTTTGAGGCGTCGAGCCACGTGTTTCGACCAGCGAGGTGTAGGCCACCCGGCGGCCACGACCCACCGCTTCAATCAACTCGGCCAGAATCTCTCGCATGAACTCGCTCCGCAATCCGCGTCGTGGTCGGCAATCCAGTTGTGCAAACCATCCTAACCCAACGACGACGGCAGAGCCAATTGGATTGCGAACTCTAGGGGGCAGGCGTGGCTCGAGGTCACAGTTCCTCTAGCAACGACCGAGTGGCCTGCAACTCGCTGGTCAATCCACTGACCAGGTCCGCTCGCTCGGAGCCCGGCAACACCTCCCACGTGTAGGTTTCGACCTCGAGATGAGGCGCGTAGTCGAGATCGCTGGCGACACAGGACAGGGCTCGCCGAAGATCGGCACGAGTGGTCCCCAGCGGACCGAGTGACTCGGCGTCGACCGGAACATGAAAATGCACCCGCCACGAATCCGCGTCGAGCCACTCGCTCGATGGCGACTCGGTCAACTCGCGATCCAGGTCGATACTCCGCAATACCTCCCCCTCGGACGTCCAGGCTGTCACCTGGTGTAAATACCTCGGTTCGACAAACCCGGCCAGCCGTTCGCGGCCTTCCAGATTATTGGCCGGATCGTCGAGCGTGATGGCACAGGTGATGTGGATCTTGTTCAGCCGAATGCCCGCCCGGTCAAGTCGACGGATCGACTCGGCCACGTCCTCGTACTCGACCGATTGGTGACACACGTCGTAACAGATCCCCAGGTACTCACCAGCAAGATCCCGCATCCCCCGCCGGCTGGCCTCGGTAAACAAGTCGTCAAAAAAGACCAGTGCTTCGTCGGTCGTTTCCAACAGGCACAACGGTTCCGGTTCGATCGCCAACCGCACGCGGCATCCCGTCTCGTCGAATCGCCGCCCGGCTGCCGTGGCGTAGGCCAGTAATGCATCGATCGCACGCGGCATGAAGTCGTCGCATTGTTCGAGATGCTTGAAACCCAACGGGACCGTCGAAATGCTCCCGTCCATCGACTCGACCACGCCACGCTTCGCACCACTCACCAACAACTCGGCCAACACGTCCGCACAGGCCAGCGTGTAGTCGAGCCGCTCGGCAGCAGCCCAGTCGGGCAGGTAGACCTGCTCCTTGACCCGCTCGCCGTGAAAGTCGCCGTAGGGGAACGCGTTGAGCGTGTAGCAGGCCAGGCCGCGGTCCGACATTTCCGACGCCAGCCGAGCAGCTCCACCCGCGTCGGCGGTCAACTCGGAAATCACCGACTCCGCCAGCCACAAGCCCGCCGCCAATGGCTGGCCAAAACGGTCGGCCACCGGACAGGTGTACTGATCAAGACCCGAAACCACCTCGGACAAACTGCGACCCGGATGCACGTTCGTGCAATAACTCAGAGGCAATCGGCTGAGACTCATTGCGGTAGAAACACTCTCGAGATTGGCGAACCGATTATCCTAGCAGCCCCACGGTGACCCTCGCAGCCCGGCGAGCCTATACTGGAAATGACCGCAGCAGTCGTGCCGGCGGCCGGGAGTGGAGTGCGGCCAGAGAAACGAGCCGATCGCAAGCCAATGCAGTTACGACCGATTCGACAGGAACCTGACAGCACGACCGGGGTTTGTTCTTCACGTGCGACCACGGAAACTCGCGAGTGATCAGTAGTAGCAACCAATTCAAGTTTCTCCACGACCCGGACGTACAGCGGATGCTCCGCGTGCAGGACGGAGACGAAACCGCATTTGGGGAACTGGTCGAATCCTACCGCGAACGGCTGATCCACATCTTCTCGCACCTCGTCGGAGGCCAGGACGCGGCCGAGGACCTCGCCCAGGAAGTGTTCCTTCGAGTCTACCGGGCCAGGGAATCGTATCGACCGACTGCGAAATTCTCGACCTGGATGTTCCGCATCGCCAATAACCTGGCCTACAACGCCCGACGGACGCTGGGACGTCGTAAGGAAGTGACGATCGCTCCCGACGATTCCGGACCACTGGGACCTCGACCCGCCGAACAACTGCTCGCCGACCACTCGTCACTGCTCCCGTCGCGACAACTCGTCAGCCGCGAAATGCGAGACCAGGTGCGAAATGCCATCGAATCGCTCAATGACCGACAACGCCTCGCCGTGCTGCTGCACAAGTTCGAAGGCATGAGCTACGCAGATATCGGTGTCTCGATGGACCTCACGCCGCAGGCGGTCAAGAGCCTGCTGTCGCGTGCCCGCGAGAACCTGAAACTTCACCTCAAGAAATACGTCGCCAACTGACACACCCCACAGCATCATGAACCAACCCGATTCACCACCGCCGCCCAACGAGTCGCCCGATCCGACTCGGCCCAACCTGACCGCCTCGGATGCCAACCCGTCGGCCGGAAAGACGACCGCCGAGTTTGGTCCCGACTGGAAGGACAATCTGGTCGCGTACCTCGACGGCGAATTGAACGAACGGGACATGCAGGAACTGGACGACGTACTGACTCGGCACCCCGATGCCCGAGCCGACGTCGAACAACTCAGACAAACCTGGGACCTGCTCGACGTGCTGCCACGGCCGGCAGTCACCGAAGAATTCTCGGCCCAGACACTCGCCACCATCCAGGTGATCCGAGACGACGAGCCCGCCGCGGCCTCGCGTTGGCCACGCCGTGGCCTGCTGGCAATCGCCTGGACCGTGCTACTGTCTGTCTCGGCAGTCGCCGGAGTGCTGCTGGTCGATCGCTGGCGACCCGACCCGACCGACAGCCTGATCGCTCGACTCTCGGTTCTCGAAAGATTCGAGGCCTACCGGGAAATCGGAACGGTCAAGTTCATCACCGCCCTCGCCGACACCAAGCGGTTTCCTCGAAACGAGGAACTCGCCGAACTCGACTCCATGAACTCAATCCTGCTCGAAACGATCCCCAAAGATCCTGCCCACCGCTGGAACTACATCGCCGACCTGCCCTCGGACCGACGCAACCACCTGGCAAAGAATCGCGAAGCGCTTGATGCCCTCGATTCAGCCCGGCAACAGGACCTCGATCAACTCGACACCCAACTCAACGACTCGGATGAACTCGCCGCCGTCGCGGCCGATTACCACGGCTGGCTCAGAACTCTCAGGCCGTGGCAACGCGATGAAATCCGCAAGTCGAGTGCCGGAGACACCCAGAAACTCACACTCATCCTCGAATACCTCGACGAACAGGAACGGCAACAGGCCGTCCGCTCGCTCGGGGGAACTCAGACCGCCTCCGCTCTCGGACAAGGACCTGCACTGAACAGCGAGGACTTTGCCCGAGTCATCTCGACCATCGAAACACACCTCTCGCCACCCCAGAAACAGAAACTCTCCACGCAGGACTCGCGGCAGGGAACCGCTCGAGCCATGATCGTGCTGGAACTGTCAACTGATGTGGCCGGCAACGGGCCTCGCAATGGGCCGCGACCCCCGGCGCGACCACGCCCCGGCCAGAAACGATTCCGATCGCGTTGGCCGAATCCCGAGTTGGCTCGCGATATCGTCAACTCGATTCACAGCGAATCACTCAAGACCTGGCTGCTCGAAGCTGACGAACAACCGGACGGCAAGAGACTGAAGGTGGGATTGCTGGTCGTGCGTAGCCTGGCCCACGAAGCGTCTCGCGAATTCCGGCGGAAACGGCCGGCGGATCGAGATATCCAGGAGCACTTCGTCGGGTTGTCACGAGAGAAGCAGGACGACCTGATGAGACTGCCGCCGTCGGAGTCCAAACAGCGACTCCGCAGAATGCTCTATCAACAAAACAACCCGGAAGCCATCTTCAATCCACTCACGCTCTACCCCAGGTTCTTCCGGCTGCTGGGCCGGATTCGGTCGCGACGCATCCCACCCGGCGGTCGGCCTCGACCCGGCCCCGGCCCCGGCTCGGAACCACCACCACGACGGCCCGACTTCGACACGCCATCAACACTTCCAAAAACTACTCGACCACCTGACGGTACTCGTTGACCACCGCTCCACGCACGCCGTGGTGCCTGAGTGAAATGGTGGGTTGGCGTCCTTGGCGAGTGACCGTCACGCTCAGAAAACCACCCTGCACCTTGTGGAAGGGCTGGATCTCAAAGTCGCGACCCGGTGTGCCTCCGGCGTGCTGGTCGCTGGCCGGTCCGCAGGAAAATTCCCGGAGACCGGTCGCCTTGTCGATCGACAGGTATTGCCAATGCCTGTCGCCGCAGCAGACGAAGAAGTTGTCGAGCTTGTGCTGCAAAGTCCAATTGCGAAAGTGGTTCCCCTCGAAAGCAAACGCCGCGTTCGAGTGGTTGTCGTTCTTGCCCTTGAGACGGTCGGGGCCGACGATCGGTGTCGGACTGATCAACACGCGGAAACTGGCGTCACTGGCCAGGATCGTTCGCTTCAACCACTCCATCTGCCTGGTACCCCAGATCGTCTTCGACGGACCGTCGGGCATCGAGTTGGCCGATCGGTACAATCGACCCTCGACCAACCAGATCTGCAGGTCGCGGCCCCAGCGAATCGTACGGTAGGTCAGCCGACCCATCGGCACCTGCTCGCGATAGATCCCGAACCCCTGCTCGAAGGTCAGTGGCAACATCCACTTTGACCGCTTGGTCGGCCAGCCGTCGTCAACCCAACTGTCGTGATCGTCGACTTCCCAATAACCCGGAACACGCCGGTGGAAGGCGATGTGACGAGGCAACGAGTACATGCGGTGCCAGTGGAAGCGGGCCAGGCCGACCGTTCGAGCCCGTGGTTCCTCACTGTCCAGATACACCGTGTCACCGGTCGGAACAATGAAGTCGGGCTTCAACTTCGCCATCGCCGGATAGATGTGGTAGCCGGATGGATGGTCGAGATCCCAGTACGACTGGCCGGTGACGACCGTGAAGGTGACATCCTGCTGAGTGTCACGCGAGGCGGGAGTCCGAAAACTGCCGATAGCTGTGGCCGAAATCTTCACACCAGCCGCCTGGCGTGCCTCGACCCGCACCTCGTATCGCCGACCCGGCTCCAGTCCGGTGATGGCAAACTGGTGAACGTAATCGTGCTCGGCCACCACCCCCACCCACTCGCTCGTCCGCACCTTCGCCTTCGACCCCTTCGGCCACCAGTACACACGCACCTCGCCCGCAGCCCCGTCGATCTCACCCTGACGACTCGACAACGGAACCTGAGACGGCACGAAAGCGTTGACCCGAGGCACCCGCTTTTTCGGCTCGCGATGCCCCGTCTCGTTCCGCTTCGCCGTCGCCGTCACACGCGTCCAGACGATCGCCGATTCGCCCGTCACCTCGCCCACTCGCAAACCCATGCCCAAGTGCACGTCGGCCGCGGTTGCCGAACCATCGACCGTGCCCCACAGGACCAGCAGCAAGGCCAAGCTGAACAGACACTTCATCTCGCAAGTCTCCCGTCGGACAGTTGCAGCGTCTGAAACAGACCCGGAGGGTCGGCTTGGTCCCAATAACCCTCAGACGTTCTTCAGTCCGACGTTCAGGTAGGCGTGCACATGAGGAGCACCGCGGAAGTACGACACCCAAGTCGGACCTTCCAATCGCCACACATCCCAGATCTTGTCGTTGGCCAGATCGGCGGCGGTGTAGAAGGCCATGTTGAGAGCCTTGACGCCGCCACCGGCCTTCAAAACCTTCAGAGCTTCCTTGACGTCTTCCTTGCGATAGGGAGCGAGCACCGTCTCGATCGTTGCCAACACCAGCTTCTGCTGGTCCTTCGACAACTCCCCAACTCGGATCCCGGGGAATGTCCCCGACTTGCCGGACAGCAGCACTGCCGTCTCGTTGGGCTCCTTGCCAATGCTCGCCGCGACCGCCTGCTTGGCGTCGAGCGACTTGAAGACCGTGTCGGCCGCCTGAGTCTGGTCGTAATACAGTTGCTTCTTGGGATCCGAAACTCCGTGTCCGTAGACGATCGGGCCACCAAACACCACTCCGTCCACGCTGTTGCCATCCGCACGCAACGTCAGGTGACGACCGGTCAATTCGAACTCGAAACCACCCGTCCCAGACTGACCGGGCTGCCCGAACAACGCGATGTGGTACTCGGAAAAACCACCGTTGTCGTCTTCCATCTGCTGCATCACACGGTCGTAACCGTCTGAACTCATGACGCCACGTACCACTCGGTCGATCAACACCCGCTGAGATGACGTGTAGAAATCGTCGCCGATCGTCGGCTTGGTGATCGCCCAGTTGGGATTGATCTTCTTGCGGAGCGGATGATCGAAACCAAAGGCGATGACCTTTTTCTGAGCCTCCGACAACGACCCGTACAACTCGGCCGCCGCAGTCTCCGCCACACTCTTCGAAGACGGAGACGCCTGCAACAGTCCACCAGCACCGACAGACCCGACAGCCAAAGCCGCACCACCCATCGTGCGGACGAAATCGCGACGCGACAAGTTGCCGCAGTCCGAACAGCCGTTTGTGTGATCGTGTGCCATCGTGAAATCTCCTGAGAAAATGGGAGTGTTTTTTTGGGGGGGGGTCGGCCGAATCAACTTGTGAATGTGAGCCCGACCAGACGCCTCAGACTACCCGCGTCGCCAAAGCCAATCAACTATACGTAGACAACCGTTGATACGTTAAAGGCCGACTCGGGCGACTCGGGAAGCCTCGCTGCCCCCGGGCCCAACAAAGCCCCACAAGTCTTGCCTACCACCGGAGGCGTGGCATCGATGGTCCGAGTCCGGTTAGAGTACTCCCCAATGAGACTCCTGCTTCAGAGAACCCGACCGATGACCCAATCGACCAACCCATCGACCAACCCATCGACCAGACGATCGACCAGCCAAACAACCAACCGGCCCCCCCTTGGCCTCGCCGCCCTGCTGGCTGTTGGCCTCGCCTGGAATTCCGTGACACTCGTCGCCGAGGACTCCAAACCGTTTCCCGGCACCAGGCCGTTGACGCTCACCCGACCACTCGACGAACTGATGATCGATGGGATCAACCGATTCGCGTTGCGGGCATTGGCCCATTCCGAGTCACTCCGCGAGTCTCACTGGAAGCGGGACTTTTCGAGCCACCCGGCGTACATCAAGAGCGTCGCGTCGAACCGGGCCCGGTTTCGGACGATCGTCGGAGCCGTCGATCCACGCGTCGCCGCACCCACCATTCAACTGATCGCCACACTCGGCGGAAGTTCGAAAGTCGGCGGCACCAAGTCCTGGTCGGCTCACGTCGCTCGCTGGGACGTCCTGGATGGCGTCACCGCCCGAGGCCTCGTTCTGATCCCCTCGGGACAACCGGTCGCCAACGTGATCGCATTGCCCGACGCCGACTGGACCCCCGAACAGTTCGCCGGGCTGATCGACGGAGTCGCCCCCTCGGCCCAACTCGCCCGCCGACTGGTCGAAAACGGTTGCCGAGTGATCATCCCCACCCTGATCAGCCGCGACGCCAAGTTCTCGGGCGACCCCCGTGTCCGATACACCAACCAGCCGCACCGCGAGTTCGTCTACCGCATGGCGTTTGAACTGGGTCGGCACGTGATCGGCTATGAAGTGCAAAAGGTCGCAGCGGCGATCGACGCCCTGGCCACCGACGGCCAACAACCATTGCCGGTGGCGGTTGTTGGAGTCGGCGAAGGTGGACTGCTGGCATTGCACGCCGCGGCCATCGACACCCGCATCAACGCCACGATGGTCTGCGGGTACTTTGACCAAAGAGCCGAAGTGTGGCGCGAACCGATTTATCGGAATGTCTGGAGCCAGTTGACCGAGTTCGGCGACGCCGAACTGGCCGGGCTGATCGCTCCAAGAACACTGGTGATCGAAGCCTGTCGTGCCCCGGAAATCGACGGCCCGCCAGCAGTGGAAAAAGGACGCAGCGGTGGAGCCGCTCCCGGCGAGATCGAAAACTGCACGCTGGGTCAGGTGCGAGCCGAATTCGACCGCGCCCAGACGATCTACTCCAAACTCAAGGCCGCCGACCGCATCACACTGGTCGCCTCGGGCGAAGGCGATGCACACGCCGGAACCCCCGATGCCCTGACTGCACTGCTCAAGGGACTCGGAAGCCACGCCCCGCTGGTCCATTCCGACGACAAACCCACCACCGTCGACTCTCTGCCCAACCCGACCACTCGCCAGGGACAACAGGTCGGCGAGCTGGTTGCCTTCACCCAGACACTGCTCCGCCGCTGTGCCAAGGTCCGCGACAGTCTCTGGAAACAGGCCGATCGCTCGAGTCTCAAGGCGTGGGATTCGAGCGTCGAGAGTTACCGCAAGATGATCCATGACGAATTGATCGGCAGACTGCCCGAACCCGACATGCCGCTGAATGTTCGCACCCGACAAGTGCTCGATACGCCCGCCTACCGGGGATTCGAAACCGTGATCGACGTCTACCCCGATGTCATTGCCACCGGCATCCTGCTGATGCCCAAGGGTATCAAGCCCGGAGAAAAACGGCCGGTCGTCGTCTGCCAACACGGCCTCGAAGGAACCCCGATGGATACGATCACCACCACCGAAAACGGGTTCCGCTACTACAAGGCGTTCGCGGCGAAACTGGCAGAACGAGGCTTCATCACCTACGCACCACAAAACCCCTACCGCGGTCAAGACCGATTCCGGACCATTCAACGCAAAAGCAACCCCCTGAAACGGTCCCTGTTCAGCTACATCATCCCCCAACACCAAAGAACACTCCAATGGCTCTCGAGCCTACCCGAAGTCGATCCCGATCGGATCGGATTCTACGGACTGTCCTACGGAGGGAAGACGGCCATGAGAGTCCCGCCTCTGGTCAAACAGTACGCACTCTCGATCTGCTCGGCAGACTTCGACGAATGGGTCCTGAAGATCTCCACCAGCGAGGACCGCTACAGTTATGTGTTCACCGGTGAGTACGAAATCTTCGAATGGAACATGGGGCACCTGGCCAATTACGCCGAACTGGCCAACCTGATGACTCCGCGTCCGTTCATGGTCGAGCGAGGACATCACGACGGAGTGGCACCCGACGAATGGGTGGCCTGGGAATTCGCCAAGGTGAAACGGCACTACGACCTGATCGGTATCGGAGAACGGGCCGAAATGGAAGTCTTTATCGGACCGCACACGATCAACGGACAGGGCACCTTCGACTTCCTGCACCGACACCTGAAATGGCCCAAACGCTGACGGACAACTACACCAGGTCCTCGCCCGCGTGGATCCTCACGTAACTCGCGTAACGCGACGCGTGAATCAACTCGGACTCGACAGCCCGCTTCACCGCACAGCCGGTTTCGTGAGTGTGCGAGCAGTTGGGAAAACGGCACAAGGCGACAAACGGACGGAACTCGACAAAGAACCCCTCGACCTCCTCGGGGATCAGGTCCCACAAGGCCAGCTGGCGGATGCCCGGCGTGTCGACCACGTAACCGCCGTCGTGCAACTCGATCAACTCGGTGCGACGAGTCACATGACGCCCCTTGCCCGTCGCCCGGCTGATTTCTCCAGTGCTCAGCTTCAATCCTGGCTGGATCACATTTAGCAACGACGACTTGCCGACACCGCTCTGGCCGGCAAAAACCGTCTCGCGATCGGCGAGCAGTTGCCTGAGTCGAGGAATCCCGACCCCCGTCTCGGCACTGGTCAGTACGACTTCGTAGCCCAAACGAGCGTACAGGCCGCACCAGCCGACCAGCAGGGCGGGGTCCAACAGGTCGATCTTGTTCAGACAGATGATCGATGCGATCCGGCCCTGCTCGGCACTGACCAGGAATCGGTCGATCAGAGCCGGCTTGAGGTCGTCGGCAGGGACGACGATAACCAACTGGTCGACGTTCGAAACGATCACGTGGGCACGGCGGCGACTGCTGCGAGACAGCACGCCGTGACGAGGCTCGACTCGCTCGATCACACCCACCCCGTCATCGATGTCGCCAACCAGCACACGGTCGCCGGTGACCACGGCGTTTCGCTGGTCGCGGACCAACGAACGCACCACCTGGCGAATCGTGCATTCGAGATGACGGCCGTCTTCGAGTTGAACTCGAGACTGCTGGCCGATGGCACTCAACACGCGGCCCACCTCGCAGTTAGCCACGTCGACATCAATCTGTAAGTCCCCGTCTGATGTCTCGCAGGCAATCACCGTGCGGTAACGAGTCGTCTCGCCCTTGCCCGAAACACGCTCGCCGGCAGCAATGTCCTCGATCCGCTCGGGATCCGAACGAGCCTGCTGAGTCAGGTTGCCCTGCCGAACCCGCTTGCCACGGTTCTTCTTCAAGGCCACTCGGACCTTGCGCTTGCGCTGGTTCTTCTTACCCAACTTCGTCTCACCCGGCTGAGTTTTCCTGGCAGCCCGCCCTATGAAGGGCTGCGACATTCCGAGCATAACGAGACGTCCGGCATCGCAACCACCCCGGGGGTGGGCTCGCCCCAGGGACTGGCTCGCCAACGTAGGCAGGTGCCTGTCCCCAAACACCCGCCCAAACCGGACGGCCCCGGGGATTGGACCGGAGAGGGCAACGGCGTATGATGATTGGCAGAGGGGGAGTCGGAGTGGGCCGAGTGGTCGCTGCGTCGAAGGCTCTCACGAGCCATGGGCGTGGAGGAAAGTCCGGGCTCCAAAGGACACGGTGGTGGGTAACACCCACCGTCCGCGAGGATAGGGACAGTGCCACAGAGAATAGACCGCCGATCGGGGGCTCGATTGAGCCCCAGGAGGTAAGGGTGAAACGGTGCGGTAAGAGCGCACCAGCGGGCCGGGTGACCGGCTCGGCTTGGTAAACCCCACCGGGAGCAAGATCAAGCAGGGAGCCTTGTCGGATCGGTTCGATCCGCTGTGACTCCCGGGTCGATCGCTTGAGGTGCCGGGCAACCGGCATCCCAGAGAAATGACTACTCTCGACAAAACCCGGCTTATAGGCCCGTCTCCACTCCCCCTCGTTTCTTGACTCCACAACCAACACGGCCGCAAAACAATTCCTCTTGCTTCGTCAACCACACCGCTGCTATCAACCGACCGCTTCCACGTCTCGTGGCTCCTGAAAGGCTCTCATGTCTCGCCGATCCTCCAACACACGGCTCCAAGACACCGCGAGCAGAACGACCCGAACAACCCTCAATCTGCTGCTCGCCTCGGTGACACTCACCGGCTGCCACGTCGGAGACTTTTCGGCGTCCATCGACAGTGACTCCCGATTGCCACAATTCGAGCTCTCGGCAATCCCCAACCAGTCCGAACCTCCAGTGCAGTACATCGAAACCGCCGTACCTGGCGACAGGTCCAACGACCAGGCCAAGCCGCAGACGCCGACCGCCGAATCACCAGCCATACCCGGCCCAGCACTCTCCTCGACCAAAAAACGATCGCGTCAGGACTTGAGTTCCAAGTCGATAGCCGAGCCGGTGAATTGACGCTCTCGGGCCGAGTACTACAATTGACCGCTTCCCCTTTCTCGACCCACTATCCCGGAACGCCTCAGACGCCACAAACAATGCCTGCAGGACCACCGGCAAGAAATCCTGCTCCAGGAATCGGCTCGCGATGATCAGGACGGCGAAACCGACGATGCCGACGAACTGGGCGAAGAGACCGCCGCTTTGGCGGATGATGACCAAGGCACCATCGGCGACTGATACGACGACGAGATTCCACGGAGCATTTCATGCGGTTGACTGAATTCGTCGTTTCCGATGCCATCGTCACGTCACTCGATGCCAGTACCAAGGACGAAGCCATTCGTGGAATGGTCGAAAGCCTCTCGGCCGTCGGACGAATCCCCGCCGAAGACACCGATGCCATCGTCTCGGGAATCCTCAAACGCGAAGAACTCGGATCCACCGGGATCGGAAACGGAGTCGCTGTCCCGCATACCAAGCACCCAGCCGTCGATCGACTCACCGCCACAGTCGCACTCTCGACCCAAGGTGTTGACTTCGCCAGCCTCGATGGGGAAGCTGTTCATATCCTGTTCCTGCTGATTTCGCCCCCCGATCTCCCCGGAGATCACCTGCGTGGGCTCGAAAGCATCTCGCGACACCTCAGGAACTCCAACTTCTGCAACTTCCTCCGCCAGGCCGAAACCGCCGCCGAAGTCATCGTACTTCTCGAAGAAGCCGATAACGATCAACTGGATTGACCGGCCAGAACTTTTCGACCCAAACCACACACCTCACGCACGAATTATCACCCGACCGTCGCCCGTCCCTTCACTCGGATTCACTCAGAACCAACCACGCGACGGTTGTCTGGTTTCTCTTCCCACAGTTTTCCATCGATCCCACAGAACAGGTCCCGGTCGTCGATGACGACAGCCGACCGCGTCACGCTCCTGTCCCCGCCCCATCCTCCAGGCGATCTCACATGACACACACCGCTCAACAAACCGTCCGAGTCGGTCTCGAGCAAGGCCTGCATATGGTGCCCTGCTCGCTGATTGTCCGAACGGCCGAGCGGTTTCCCTGTGAGATCCAGATCCAGAAGGCGGATCGTTCGGCCAACGCCAAGACGATGCTCGACCTGCTGACACTCTCGGCCGAAAACGGCAGCGTGCTCGTGCTCGAGGCCCGAGGTGCCGAAGCGGGAGAAGCGGTCCAGGCACTGGCCCGACTCTTCGAGTCCAATTTCGTCGACCCGGTCTCCGGCTCGCGACCGGCCACTCCGTCGGATCGCTAGCACGCGGGAAAGTCGGTGCCGGATGCAGATCAAGCGCGGGATCGCAGTCTCTCCCGGTGTCGTCACCGGCGAAGTGCTCGTGCTCGGCACCGAAGACTTCCGGATCCCCAACCGATTCGTCTCGATCGATGCCGTCGAAAGTGAGCTCGCTCGCTTTCGACACACACTCGAAATCGTCTGGGACGAGATC
>CAVOEV010000020.1:0-30525 GCA_963694825.1 Planctomycetota bacterium | reverse complement strand
GCGTTGACCTGTTGCTGCAGCCGTTTCAGCGGTGTCAATTCCGCGACATCCTCGGCCAGCACCGTACACGTCATCCCGAAACACAGCGCAATCACCGGTGTCACGAACTGCCGAAAACTGGGTTGCGTCATACTCGAAACACCAAGATCCTGAGACTGAATGACCGGATTCGACCGTCTCTAACCTTATCGGTTGAGCGAATCCTAGAGTTGAAGCCGGTTCTGCCGGTTCTGCCGGTTCTGCCGGTTCTGCCGGTTCTGCCGGTTCTGCCGGTTTGCGATTGGCCAGAGTCCGGCGGGAACCCGCTCCGCCGCAGCCTCAGCGGTTCCGGACGATCTGGACCACGACCGGCACCACTTCACCGATGAGTCGTTGTTGACCGGATCGGGTCAGGTGACAGACGTCGCTGAAGTTCTGACCGGAGGCTTGGATCGCTGCCTCGATGTCGACCAGGTGAACATGTTCGTGTCGACCGGCGACAGCTCGAGTGCGTCGGTTGTGTTCGAGTATCCCGGTCACAACATGCTGTGGTTCGCCCCACAACTCGACCGCGTACTTCGCGTCGCCGGTTCCATAGTCCAGTGCCCCGTCCTGAAAGGCCTCCCGGGAGTAGCCGTTGGGCAGGTAGGAAGCCATTGTCAGAAATACGACCCGGTCGTCACGAGCGGCGGCTTCGTTGGCCAACTGCGACAGGTTGTTCTCGAAGGCCAGTGGGGTCTTGAGATCGTTACCGAGGGGGTAGTTGACCTCAGCGGGTGGACCGAGTCCCTCCTGCGTGGCGAATTTCGTGACTCGGTCCCAGAGCGTGAGTTGGCCGAGTTGTACGTCGTGGGCGAGGTGCGCGTACCAGGGGCAGTGGGTGTAGTCGGCCTGGAAGCGGGACTTGGACCAGTAGTTCATCCGGACGTCGTTGATGCCGTGGCAGATGATCACGACGTCGAACTTGCGACCGGCCAATTGCTGGTACTTCAGCAGGCTGTCTCGGGATGTATGGGCGGTGGTCGAAAGGTGGTAGCAGCGGATGCGGTCTCCGAGTTCTGCTCGAAGACGCATCTCCAAAACCGATTCGACTTGCAGCAGCACCGACCCACCAAGGGTGAGCACATCGAGCGTATCGTCGTCGCGGGAAGCGGGAGCGGAGGTGGCTCCCGAGGCCTTTAGTTCGGGGTAGTAGTAGTCCCAGACATCAGTTTGGACCGTCACCAGCCGCAGCGCCGTCACAACGACGACCACCAGGAAGGCGCTGTAGGCGGCGACGAACCACCGGCGACGAGGGTGGCGTCGGAGTCGCGTGTGGCGGGAGGGAGACGAGTTCGATTCGGGCATGGCTGGGGGCCATTATAGTCGAGGGAGCGGTGTGTTGTGTTATTCTCGTTTGGTCAGTCGACCGAGGAGTCCGGCAGAGTGAGCGAGTTCAGTGATCAGAAGCCGTCAGGTGAGGCTGATGTTGCTGCGGTGGGTCGATGGGTGTTGATCGCCTGGTTGGTGCTTTCCGGGATCGCTCTGCTGGCTCATCTTCCCACCGCTCTGGATGGCTGGAAGAGTCCGGCGAGTCGTGTTCAACGGTCTGTCGGCGACCTGGCCGGTGTCGTCGCGCAGGTTCGCGAGCGGGTGCCATTGGACGAGGCCATTCTGGTCGACGCCTGGCAGGCACCGCGGGCGCCTGCCGACCAGTTCGTGGAGCGAGAGTTGGCCTACTGGGTGTTTCCACGTCGAGTCTATTCGGTGGCTGCCATCAGGAAGACGAGTGAATCGGTTGAGGAGTTTGTGCGGAGACGAGGTGTGCGGTGGGGTGTACGTTTCCGGAGCCTGATTCCGATTAACCCGTCGACGATCGACCGGGACTTTGCGGTTGGTTCGTTTACGGATCCCGTGATTGATCGGGTTGCCGTTGCCCGTTCGAAGGAAGTGTTTGGTCCGTTGCTTCGGCCAGACGCGACGGGGTGGTTGTTGGTGGTGCTGGCCGGTGCCATTGCGTTGGCCGGAGGCCGCGGTGCGTTGCGGCTGTTGGGTGTCGATGGTGAGATGTCGAGTCGAGTCGAGGAACTGGGCTGGTCGTGGCTGGTCGGCCTGTCAGTCACAGCCATCTCGGGTCTATTGTTGTTTTTGTCGGGACGGCCCGTGACGGGATGGCTCGCGCTGCTCCCGTCTTTGCTGCTCGCCTTGTCCGGTGCCGTTGCCGTGTTGGCCCGACGGATCCCAGGTGATCGCGTGACGGACAAGTCGGACACGGCCAGCATGAAGGTGGCACCCGTACTGGGAATCCGGTCACGGTTGCTTGTGGGGGCATGGGTTGGCTTGGTGGTTGTGATCGCAGCGGCACGCGGTATTGACGGATTCGATCAACGGATGCAGTGGGCTTACAAGGCGAGATTGATGCAGGCCGAGTTGGGGCCGTGGTCCGAGTCGGTGTTCGCGGATCCGGACCACGTCCATTTTCATCCGCGTTACCCTCTGTTGGTCCCCGCGGCCGAGGCGGTGTGGGGTGGTGTGGGGATGGGTGTTGCGAAGTTTGGTGTCGGTGGTTTCAGCGAATCGGCTGCGGTGATGATTTTTCCCGCGACATGGCTTGCTCTGGCCGGGGTGGTCGTCGGTGGTCTGAGTCGTCTGGGCAGCGTTCATCCGGTTCGCGGCGGCCTGTTGTTTCTGGCTTTGCCGGTCTACAGCGGGTTGGGGTCGTTTCAGAACAACCTGGCGGCGTTCAATGGTTGTCCCGAGTTGGTCGTCGGTGCCCTGCTGTTGGCCGCGGTGGTGGCCGGTTTGGCGGCAGACAAGTCGGGCGGAGGCTGGTGGGTGCTCTGCGGTCTGTGCCTGGTGGTGGCCGGGCTGGCCAAGTCCGAAGGACCGGTTGCTGTGGCAGTCGTACTCGGTGTGGCCTTGGCGAGTGCCGTGGCACACCGCAATCACCGGGCGATACGACGGATCGGCGCGGTGGGCTTGGTTGTCGCCGCCGTATTGGTGATTCACGAAGTCGTTTTCACCCGCGGCGTGGTCGGCGGCATCATGCCCGATGACTATCGCGAATTGCTGACGATGGGGGCCGTGTGGGAGGGGCTTGGGCGGCTGCCTGCGGTCGGATTCCGGCTATTGCTCGAAGCCGCTGTCGCGCCATGGTTCGGAGCGATCGGTGTGTTGCTGGTGGTGGCGGTTGTCCAGAGTCGAGGCGACTGGCGGATTCCGGCCGTCGGGTGGCCTTTGGTCGTCAGCCTGCTGATGCTCGTGGCCTATTGCGTGCCGTTTCTGGTGATGCCGGACTACGAGAACAACCTGGATTGGGCCGCCGGTCGACTGGTGATGCAGATTGTCCCGCTGTCCGCCTGGTCCCTGATCGTCATTCTCCACCGCGCAGCAACCTCAGATAATCGATCAGTGAACTCTCTGGCCAGGGACGGCTCCTGAGTCGACGTCGAGCAGGAAGATGTCATCGCCGCCGGGACCGGCTGCGAGCACCATGCTTTCGCTGATCCCGAACCGCATCTTTCTCGGAGCGAGGTTGGCACAGCAGACGACCAGTCGGTTGACGAGGTCTTCGGGTTGGTACCGGCCCTTGATGCCGGCAAAGACTGTCTTGCGGACGTCTCCACCAAGGTCCAGTACCAGCTGCAGCAGCTTGTCGGCTCCGTCGACATGACACGCCTCGGCGACTCGAGCCACTCGCATGTCGACCTTCATGAAGTCGTCATAGTTGCATTGGTCGGTTGTCAGTGGTTCCTGTTGGTGAGCGTCACAGCTAGCGACCGGTTCGGCGTCTGCGTTCTCGACGGCGCCGTCGCCCACTTCGCCTGCCGTTTCCGGCTGCAAGGCGTCAGGCTCGGTCGTCTCTTCGGATTCGTTGTTGAGCTGTTGAGCGTCACGGGTGTCATCGATCATGGCTTGTACCTGTTTGGGGTCGACTCGTTGCATCATGTGTTGGAAGTTTCCGACGGGGGTCCCGGCCAGTGGAGTCTGTGCCTGGTCCCAGTCGGTGATCGGGTTGTTGAGCAGTTGGCCGGTTTGTTGTGCGAGGCGAGGCAGGACGGGTGCGAGGTAGATGGCGAGTTGTCGAAAGAGGTTCAGTGCAATGCTGCAGACATCTCGGAGTTCTTCTTGTCGGTCGGGGTCCTTATTGAGGACCCAGGGCGTGGCGTCTTCGACGAACCGGTTGGCAGAATCGGCCAGTGCCATCACTTCTCTCATGGCCAGGTTGAAGTCACACGCTTCGTAGGCCGCGGCGATGCGGTGTCCGGCATCGGCGGCATTGGCGAACAGTCCACCGTCCTCGGGGTAGGAGTCCGAGGTGTTTGTTTTGGCGAGGAACTTGGCGGTTCGGCTGGCGAGGTTGACCAGTTTACCGACCAGGTCCGAGTTCACCTTAGTGGCGAATTCTTCGAGGTTGAGGTCGAGGTCATCGAGTCGCGACCCGAGCTTGGCGGCGTAGTAGTATCTGAGCCAATCCGGGTCGAGGTGTTCAAGGTAGGTTGAGGCTTGGACGAAGGTGCCTTGGGACTTGGACATTTTCCGTCCATCGACGGTCAGGAATCCGTGGATGTGGACCTTGTCGGGCAGGTTGAAGCCGGCGGTCTTGAGCATCGCGGGCCAGAACAGAGTGTGGAAGTAGGTGATGTCCTTTCCGATGAAGTGGTGCACTTCGGTTTCGTCGTTGCGCCACCAGGTGTCGAAGTCTTCGTCATTGGCCTGGCACCACTGTCGGGTAGAGGCCATGTATCCGACGGGGGCGTCGAACCAGACGTACCAGAAGTGTCCGGGTGCGTCGGGGATTTCGAAGCCGAAGTACGGTTCGGGTCGCGAGACATCCCAGTCGCGGAGTTTATCGCAGAGGAAGTGACCCTTGAGATAATTGGCGACTTCGGGCTGCAGGTGGTCTCCACACTGGGTCCATTCTTCGAGAAACTCGTGATGCTGTTCGATGCGGACGAACAGGTGGTTGGCCGTGCGGATTTCCGGGGTGGCTCCGGAGAGTGTACTGCGTGGTTCGACCAGGTCGGTGGGGCTGAAGTTGGCCAGGCATTTGTCGCAGCTGTCGCCGTACTGTTCGGGTGCCGCGCACTTGGGGCAGGTGCCTCGGACAAACCGGTCGGCGAGGAAGGTGCCTTCGACGGGGTCGAAGAGCTGAGTGACTTGTTGTTCGTGAATCAGGTCGGCGTCGCGGAGTGCCTGCCAGATCTCGGCACACTGCGACCGGTTTTCATCGCTGTTGGTGCTGCCGTAGTTGTCGAATTCGATACCGAAGCCGGTGAAGTCACGGACATGAGCCGCCTGCATTTCGTCGATCAACTCGGTTTCGCTGCGGCCTTCCTGCCGGGCTCGGATCATGATCGCCGTGCCGTGTGTGTCGTCGGCACACAAGTAGATGCAGCGGTGGCCGCGGAGTTTCTGGAAGCGAACCCAGATGTCGGTCTGGATGTACTCGACCAAGTGACCGATGTGAATGTGCCCGTTGGCGTAGGGCAGTGCCGCAGTCACCAGGATCCGCCGCCCGTTCATGATCCGTATCCGCCTGGTGCATCCTGTTGCTGGGCTCGTTCTTCAGGCACGCATTGTATTGATTCATCGCGAGGCGACCAGAGCGCCCGTCCCTCGTGCTAGTTGGGCGGTCCCTTTGGGAAAGTCATTTTGACGGTCATGTTGCGGCCGTTGCGGCGGAGCACGATGGGGATCGTGTCCCCCCAGTTTCGGTTCAGTGTTGGGTGAGCGTGGAGTTGTTTGATGTTCATGTTGCGAGTCTGTCCGTCGAGGTTCACGATGACGTCTCCGACCTTGATCCCCGCTCTGCGGGTATGAGATCCCCAGATGAAGGTGACCTTGAGTGCCAGATTGTCGGCTCGAAGTTTCAGACCACGTCGTTCGTTGGTGTTGAGTTTGCGTCCCCAGAGTCCGCAGTTGGGGCCGACCATGTGCAACGATTCTCGCCAACTGGGGTCCCGGGATTGTCGCCAGCCGTTGGCCAATTCGAGTCGCACCTCGACGACCTGTTGCTTGCGTTGCAGTTGCAGTTGCACCTGACCGGTGGCCGGGATCGTTTCGAGCACTCGCGAGAAGTCACCCAGGGTCAGTACGCGGTGGTTTTCGGCCTTGACGATTCTGTCGCCGACCTGGATTCCACCCCGGGCCGCTGGCGTGTTGGGTTGGACCGAGCGAACCAGTGACTGGTCCTTGGCATCGACGGCGATGCCGAGGTTGGCCGGCGTCGGATAGGTGAAGACCATGTCCCGTTTGAGTTTGTTCTGGTTGCGAAGATGTTTGAGTCGGGCGACCTTGACGTCGTGGCAGTGGATGCACTTGTTCTTTCGCTTGGCCAGCATCCTCGGCATCGTGGGGATTTGTTCGGGCGTGCGACGCGAGTCGCCGGTTGGTTCGAGTGGTCTCTTGAGCACGTCGGCCAGCTTGTGCAACCGGAGCGTCGTTTTCATGGTGGCCAGCAGCGAGTCGCGGTTGAGGTGAGATTCGGGGCTCGAGTCGTCTCGGCCACCATACCGCGTGTAGATGCGGTTCTTGGCGTCCATGAAGAACGACATCCAAGTGAGGTCGAATTCAAACTGGAACAGGTCCAGGTTGATGCCGTTCATCGACTGGACGCGGACACAGACAAACTGGCGAGACAGTTGTCCCACCTGGGGGTCACGACGGACAACCTGCCCGTCAAAGTCATTGCAGGCTTCTCAGCGTTCGCATCGAAAGACGACGAACATCGGCCGGCCGGTCTGCTTGGCCAGTCGGCGGCCCTGCTCGTAGTCGTAGACCCAGTTGATCAGTCCGTCGATTTTCTGAGCGGCGGGTTTCTGGATTGGGCTGGATTGAGCGAGTGCGGGTGCGGGTGCGGGTGCGGCGGTTGCGGCCAGCATGGTCGCTGCCAGTAGTGCGTTGCGTGACAAGGGGGTGTCTCCGAGAAAGTCGGCAACAAGGTCATCCGGTTTGTCCAATGGGGTATCCTATGCCGCTGGTCTGTCGATTGCGAATCGAGCGGAGCGGCGTCAGTGCAGTGCGAACCTGACGTCCTTGTCGGCGACGGCTATCATGGAATCAACTTGGAATCCTTGTTCGAGACCGCTCATGCGACACATCCTCCGCACATTCGGCGTCGCCCTGATTGTCTGGGTCCATTCGACCTCAGCTGTGGCTCAGGACATCACCTGGACCGACATTCGCACTCTGGGTGTCGAGGGTCGCGGATTCGAGAAGACGAAATCATTTTTTGACCGGTTGCCGGCGGCGGCCGAGACGTTGGTGCGCAAGCCGGTGTGGTCGTTGAGCGAGGATTCGGCCGGTATGAGTGTTCGGTTTGTGACGTCGGCGACGACGATACACGCCCGCTGGACACTGCGTCGTTCTCGACTGGCGATGCCTCACATGGCGGCAACCGGAGTCAGCGGTGTCGACCTGTATGTCCGCGACGGCAAGGGCCGTTGGCGTTGGCTGGCCTGTGGCTTCCCGACTCGCATACCCACCAACTCGGTCCGATTGATCTCCGGCATCCCAGCCGCCCGCCGCGAATACATGCTCTATCTGCCGTTGTACAACGGGGTGACGTCGGTGGAGGTCGGAGTTCTCGAAGGGGGCGTGATCGAAAAGGCACCGGCACGTCCCAAGTCCGTGTCCCAACCCATCCTCTTTTATGGCACCTCGATCACTCACGGTGCCTGTGCCTCGCGGCCGGGAATGACTCACCTGGCCATGCTCGGCCGTCGCTACGATCGCCCGGTGATCAACCTGGGTTTTTCGGGCAACGGTCGCATGGAGATCGAGCTGGCCGAGTTGTTGTCGCAGGTGGACTCGGCCATTTATGTGCTGGACTGTTTGCCGAACATGCGGGCCGAGGAAGTCACCGAGAGAGTCGGGCCGTTCGTCAGGCGGCTGAGAAAGACTCGACCCAAGACTCCGATCGTGCTGGTTGAAGACCGCACGTATGCCAATTCATTTTTGGTCACGAGCAAACAGAAGCGCAACGACAGCAGTCGGAAGGCGTTGGCCGAGGAGTACCGGAAACTGAAGAGTGATGGGGTGACGGGGCTCTACTATCTGCCGGGAGCGGATCTGTTGGGCGACGACGGCGAGGGGACTGTCGACAGTTCGCATCCCAACGACCTGGGTTTCATGAGACAGGCTCGGGCGTTTGCCAAGGTGCTGGGTCCGTTGCTTGAGCGGGCGAAGTGAATGTGTCGGTGTTGGAATTCGAGAAGAGTACTACCGCCGAAGCTGTCGTGAAGATCGTCCTGGGCAGCCGTTCGCCTCGGCGTCTCGACTTGCTGGCCGGGCTGATTGGTGTGGATCGGGTCGAGGTGTTGCCACCTGTGCGTGCCGAGGAACCGGGTTTTTCGGACACTTGTCAGATGGATGCGATTCGCGATCGCCTGAGGCAGATTGCTCGGGGCAAGGCCGACGACGTGCGGTTGCAGCTGGGAGCTCAGCGACGAGCCACCGGCATCGCTGCGGTGATCTGTGCCGACACGGTGATTGTTGTTGCCGAGCCCGACGGCACACTGTGCGTGCTGGGTCAGCCGTGTGAATCGAATTGGCAGCAAGAGGTTGGTGGCTGGTTCGAGCGGTACTACGGCGAGCGGACTCATACGGCTGCCACGGCCGTGTGCGTGGTCAGTGGTTCGGGACGTGTATTAGAACGGGTGGTGGAATCGCGGGTGACATTTGGTGAGGTGGGGTCGGAGTGGTTGGAGGGTTACCTGGCCAGTGGCGAGTCGTTGGGGAAAGCCGGGGGGTATGCGATTCAGGGCTTGGCTGGTGAGGTGATCGAACGGGTCGAGGGAAGTCGGAGTAACGTGGTGGGTTTGCCGGTCGAGGCGGTGGCCGAGATGTTCTGCGAATTGGGGGTCGAGTTGAAAGTCGGGTTGGAGCGAGATGTTGATTGAGCCGACAGAGACTGGCGAGCTGCCGCATTGGATTGACGAGGACACGAGTCTTGCGGTCGGTGGTCGTCGTTTGCCGTCACGATATTTTCTGGCCCCGTTGGCCGGTTACACGCACTTGGCATTCCGTCGAGTGATCCGCGAGTTGGGCGGAGTGGGTTTGGCGACGACCGATCTGGTTCAGGCCACGACGTTGTTGTCGGGGCGGAAGCGAGCGATGCAGTTGATTGCGACGTCGCCGGAGGACCGGCCGTTGTCGGTGCAGATTTTTGGTGGTCGAGTGAGCGAGTTGGTGGAGGCGGCTGAGTGGTTGGCCGATCGTGGCTACGAGGGGATCGACATCAACATGGGCTGTCCGATGGCGAAGGTGAACAGCCAGGGCGGGGGGGCTCGGTTGATGTGCGACACCGAGGGTGCGTGCGAGGTGGTGTCTCGCGTGGTTTCGTCGGTCGACGTGCCGGTGACGGTCAAGATGCGGTTGGGTTGGGACCGTGACCAGATCACTGCTCCGGCGCTGGCTCGCGCATTTGAGGCCGAGGGTGCTGCGGCGATCACCATTCATGGTCGAACGCGTTCGCAGGGGTTTGGTGGCCAGGTGGATTGTGAGGGGATCCGCCGCACGGTCGAGGCGGTCGAGGCGATCCCGGTGGTGGGGAATGGAGACGTGAGGACGGTGGAGGATGCGTTTGCGATGCGTCGGGCGACCGGCTGTGCGGCGGTGGCGATAGGTCGCGGTGCGATGCTCGATCCGTGGCTGTTCGTCAAGATTGCCCGGGCTGTCGAGAGTGGTCAGGGCGAAGTGACCTCGTGGCAGCCATCGGCCGACGATCAGGTGGCGTTTCTGGTTCGGCATTTCGAGCTGATGACAATGCAGCATGGCGAGCACAGCTGTTTGCTGTTCCGCAAGTTCGCTGCGTGGTATGGGGTCCGGTTGGGGATTCCCGAGGACCTGGAGGACTGTTTGCGGCGGTTCGAGTCGATCGAGAAATTCGGTGAGATCGTCGAGCAGATTCGCCAGCGGCATGGGACCAGGACAGGCGACGTTGCGACGGCGTTGGTCAAGGTGCCCAACGGCCCGGTCGAGCGTTGGTGATGGTTGGCGACCGGCTTGCAATTGGGCGTTGAAAGACCGACAGTGCGGCGGTTTCGGTTTCTTCGGTGTCAGGTCTTGCGATGGCGAGTGTTTCGAGCGAACGGCCGACTCGAGTCCGCTGGCTGATGTTCTCGCTGGCCTGCGGCACGTCGTGGTTTCTGTACCTGCACCGCTACACATGGAACGTAATCGGTCCGTATCTGGCCGAGGATTACGGGCTGTCGAAGACCGAACTCGGCACGATCTTCAGCTTTTTTACACCGACCTACGGCATCGGCCAGATCCCCAGCGGGATCCTGTGCGACTTCATCGGTCCGCACATGTTCCTGGGCGTGATCATCGTGCTCGGGTCGTTGTTGATGCCATTCTATGGAGTCGCCGGAGGCCGGACCGGATTGATTGCGGTGAGGCTGGCATTCGGTGCGGCTCAGGCCGGCACGTACCCGTCGCTGTCGAAGGTCACCGCGACGTGGTTCCCGGTCAAGACTCGGACGATTATCCAGGGTTGGGTGGCGACATTTTTCGGTCGCAGCGGTGCTGCGATGTCGTCGATCATCCTGGGCAGTCTGCTGATCGGTTATTTTAAAATGAGCTGGCAGTGGGGTCTTGTGGTGATGGGTGGTGCGGGAGTTTTGTTCGGGATCGTGTTCCTGGCGTTGTTCCGCAATTCGCCCGACGAGCATCCTGGTGTCAACGATGCCGAGCGAGCCTTGATTGCCGAGGGGTCGCCGCCTCCGAACCCGTCGGCGCCTCCGGTGTTGCCCTTTCGCGTGGCGATCCAAAACCGCAGCATGCTGTTTTTTGTGATCCAGCAGATCACCAGTGCGGGTGCTGACGCCGTGTATGTGCTGTTCATGGGCGATTACTTCTTGAATGCCAAGGGTTTCGACATCACCGAGGCGGGCCTGTTGATCAGTTTGCCGTTGTGGGGTGGAGCGATTGGCGGGATGCTGGGCGGTTTCTTCAACGACCTGATGATCAAGTGGACCGGCAGCCGGCGGATTGGCCGCTCGGCGGTCGGATTCACCGGCAAGTTCATCGCCTGCATCCTGATGTTCGTGGCGATTGCTCAGGACGACGGAGTCGCGGCGGCTTGGGCACTGTTCGCGGTCAAGTTTTTCACCGACTGGAGTCAACCGACGGTCTGGGGGACGTGTACCGACATTGGAGGCCGGTATTCGGCGACGGTGTTTGGAGTAATCAACACGTCGGGTTCGATCGGCGGGCTGGTCTCACCGATCCTCTTCGGCGGCATTCTCGACTGGAACACCAGCGAGGTACTCGTTGATGGGATCACGAAGTCGGTGACCAACTACAACCCGTTGTTTGTGACGGTGTCGGTGATGTATATGATCAGCGCATTTTGCTGGCTGCTGGTCGATTGCACCGATTCGCTGGAATCACGATTGGCTCCGGGAGGGGATCTGGCGGGCGATGATGACGAAGGCCAGGAGGTGAGTGGTGTCGACGATGCCGAGTGATTCGAGCGGGTCTGCGGCTCCGACGCGGGTTCGCTACATGGTGTTCGTGCTGGGCTTCGGCACGAGTTGGATGCTGTACCTGCATCGTTACTCGTTTGCGTTGATCAAGCCGTTCCTGAAGGAGGAGCTGGACGTCAGCAACACCGAGTTGGGGATGATGGACACGGTGTTTTCGATGACCTACGCCGGTCTGCAGTTTCCTACCGGTCTGTTGGGTGACATGGCTGGAGTGCACTGGTTGCTGGGTGGCTTGATCCTGTTGTGGTCGATCGCATTGGCCGGTCACGCGTGGGCTCCGACCAAGGGGCTGTTGTATGTATTCCGGGCGTTGTTTGGAGCTGGTCAGGCGGGGGTCTTTTCGCTGGTGGGGCGGTTGACTCGTTGCTGGTTCCCGGCCAGCGTTCGCACGACGGTTCAGGGTTGGGTGGGGGTGTTTGCTGGCCGTTTTGGTGGTCTTGCGGCCAACATCCTGGTGCTGACGGTGATGATCGGCATCTGGGGTCTGAAGTGGCAAACGGCTCTCTACATCCTGGCCGCCGCTGGCATCGTGCACGGCATCGTGTTTTTGGTGGCGTTCCGCAATTCGCCGCGACAGCATCCGGGATCGAACGATTTGGAGGTGGACCTGGTTGAGGGTGAGGAGGGTGCGGCGGCCAACGAGCCATTGAAGTTCCGTGACCTGCTTCGGCAAATGGATCGCCGCTCGATTTTCAATCTCGCCTACATCAACATCTCCTCAATACTCAGCTCCGTCGCCGACCAGATCTACTCGTTGTGGATTCCTCTGTTTCTCTTCGAGCAGTACGCCTTGAAGTTCAAGGAGATGGGAATTTATTCGGCGTTGCCGTTGTTGGGAGGTGCTTGTGGTGGGATGTTCGGCGGGTTCATCAGCGATCGGTTGATTCGGATGACGGGCAATCGGCGGTGGGTACGGAGTCTGGTTGGGTGTTTTGGCAAGGCGATGGCGGCGGCGATACTGGCGATCGCGGTATTGTTCTGTTTCGACGACCCGTACGTCTTTTGCGGAATGCTGTTTGGTGTGAAGTTTTTTGCCGACATCAGCTTGGCGTCGCGATGGGGCACGGTGACGGATGTGGGTGGCAAGGCAACCGCCACGGTGTTTGCCTTCAACAACTCGGTCGCCAGCTTCGTGGCCATGTTCTTCCCGGCGGTTTATGGCTGGGTATCCGAGACCTACGACTGGCAGACGGTGTTCTGGATGGCGTGTGCGTCGTATGTCGGCTGTTCGATCGCCTGGCTGTGGGTCGATTGCACGGTGACGATTCTGGCCAGCGATCGGCAGGAGTCGTAGTGGCCGATGCCCTGGGCCGCACCTGACGTGTTCAGCAGGCGAGGACTTCGCGAACCTGTTCCTCGTCGACGCCATCGACCAGTTCGACGTGGCCCATTCGGGTTGGCAGTACGAGTCTCAGCTTGCCGCGGGCGGTTTTCTTGTCGAGTCGCATGCGGGCCATCAGTTCATCAATCGTCGGCCCCTTGGGTGCACACACGGGCAACCCGACCGCTTCGAGCAATTGCACCTGCCGCCGCGTGGTGTCTTCATCGATCCGACCAAGTCTTTCGGCCAGGCGGCTGGCCTGGACCATCCCGATCGAGACCGCCTCGCCGTGCAGCAACTCGCCATAGCCGGCAAGTGTTTCGTGGGCATGAGCGAACGTGTGTCCGTAGTTGAGCACGGCTCGGACGCCGGTTGTTTCGCGTTCGTCCTGCTCGACAATCTCGGCCTTCAGTTGGCAACTGCGTATGATCACGGACTCGAGCAGATCGAGGTTTCGGTCGCAGAGTCCTGCGAGGTTGTTTTCGAGTTGATTGAAGAAGTCGGCATCAAGAATCACTCCGTACTTGATCACTTCAGCCAGCCCACTGCGGTAGTCTCTGACGGGCAGCGATTCGAGCGTCGCGGTATCGATGAGCACACCGGCCGGTTGGTGGAAGGCTCCGATCAGGTTCTTGGCCTTGGGGTGATTGACGGCAACTTTGCCGCCGACCGAGCTGTCGACCTGTGCCAACAGAGTGGTGGGGACCTGGATGAATCGGATGCCTCGGGCGTAAGTGGCTGCAACAAACCCCGCCACATCTCCGACCACACCACCTCCAACGGCCACAACCAGCGTCTCGCGATCGGCGGGCAGTTCGACCAGCGAGTTGTATATCGACTCGGCCACGGCGAGCGATTTGGATGTTTCGCCGGGTTCGAGCACGTGTCGGCTGACGAGCCAGCCGTCGGTTTGGAAGCTGTCCAATACTGTTGCCGCATGGGAATCGGCGAGGTTGTTGTCGGTGACGACGAGTGCTGATCCGGGCGTATCGAGTCGGCACCAGTCGCGACAGCGGGTGGCTGTTGCTGCCAGCAGTTCGCGACCGATCTGGATGTCGTAGCTTCGGTGAGCCAGTGAGACATGGACATTGGGCATGAGCAGACTCAGTCGATCTCGTGACGTTGATTCCAGGGAATGGGCATTGTCGGTTGGGGTTTCTGTTCGCGATGCCGGGTATCTCGAGGCCGGTTGCCGAAGTAGTCGACAAGTCGGCAGAGTTGTTTGACGGCTTCTTCCCAGGCCGCTTGTCCTTTTTCGACAGTCCCTTTTTCCGCGTCGCCCAGGACACCGGTTTCCGAGTAGCTGCTGGTCCATGAGATCAGCGGTGCGGGTCCAGCGCCGAAGAGGTCGACCCAGTTGAAGTCGTTTTGTTCGTCGTTCATCTTGATCGTGCCGCTCTGGATCTTGTCCTTGCGGACATCGTCTTCGGCCAGATAGAGGTAAAGGGACGTTTCGAGTTCACCGGCGTGGGAGCAGCCGCCGGGGAAGTGGCTTTCTCGCCAACCGGGCAGGAAGTCCTTATCGACTGTGAGCAGGTTCCACCACGCCACCAGCACGCATTCGGCGTCGGTTTCGAGGTTGGTACGTCGTGCGGCCAGATCGAGGTTGGGCATGTTCGATCCGTGCCCGTTGAGCAGGATGATTTTCTTGAAGCCGTGGTAGGCCAGCGAGCGGGTGATGTCGGTGACCTGTCGGATGAACGTTTCGTAGTGCGTGTTGATGGTCCCGGGAAAGTCCATGACATGTCCGGTGTATCCGTAGGCGAGAGTTGGCAGCACGAGCACCTTGTCGGGCATCGCCTCACCGCAGCCTCGGGCCACTCCACCCGGACAAACCAGGTCGACATCCAGCGGCAGGTGGTGGCCGTGTTGTTCGACCGCACCGCACGGCAGAATGCAGACTTGGTTGTCCGCGACCGCGTCGTTGATCTCGGGCCACGTCAGCTTCTCGTACCGGTATTCACTCGCAGCCCGACTACTCATATTTGGCTCTCCCACCCCACGGCTCTTGCGGCCTGTTTGCCCATCTTCGAGAATCGAATGGCACGTTGCCACATGTCCTGTCTCCCGTTTCATTCTGGCTGGCCCACGCCATGACCGCCAGCGACCTGTCGTCCGCCGAAGCTGCCAGTGATTCGGCCAGTGATTTGGATGTCCCGAGTGCAGGAGTTGAGTCGGTCGAGTCAGCCGATGCGGCTGACTCGATTCGTCACATCCTGATCGGAACGGCCGGTCACATCGACCACGGCAAGACTCGTCTGGTGGGCTGTCTGACAGGGGTGGACACGGACCGTTTGCCTGAGGAGAAGGCTCGAGGGATTTCGATCGATCTGGGGTTTGCTCATTGGGAAGCCGACGGTTTCCAGTTCGGTCTGATCGATGTGCCAGGTCACGAGAAGTTCGTCAAGAACATGGTCGCCGGTGCGACCGGAGTGAACGTGGCCCTGCTGGTGATCGCCGCCGACGACGGCGTGATGCCTCAGACTCGCGAACATCTCGAAATCATGGACCTGCTGCAGATCAGTACAGGTGTGATAGCGATCACCAAGACGGACCTGGTGGATCCGGATTTCATCGAGTTGGTTGAGGCTGAGATCGAAGAGACGGTGGCGGGGACGTTTCTGGAAGGGGCTCCCCTGGTCCCGGTCTCTTCAGAAACCGGCGAGGGGATCGAGACACTCAAGTCGACGTTGATTGAAGTGGCTCGGGGGGTGACGCTTCGGGAAAGCGAACCGGTATTCCGGATGCCGGTGGACCGGGCCATCTCGCTACCCGGCCACGGCACGATCGTGACTGGCAGCGTGATCAGCGGGCAGGTGCGTGCCGGGGACACGTTGGAGTTGTGGCCCGAGGGTCGCGAGGTGCGGGTTCGCAGCGTGCAGAACCACGGTGCCGATTCGGACGATGCGGGGGCCAGGCAGCGGACGGCGATCAATCTGGCGGGAGTGAAGTACGACGAGGTGTCTCGCGGTGTCGAGTTGGCCACAGCCGGGCTACTGCAACCGACCCGTCGCCTGCTGGTCGATTTGAAACTACTTTCCAGTTCGCCGTTGCAGTTGAAGGATCGGATGGAGTTGAACCTGCATCTGGGGACTCGTGAGGTCCCGGCCCGAGTGATGCTCAAGGGTCGACTGTTGAAGCCTGGCGAACGGGGTTATGCGGAGTTGCGATTGTCCGAGGACATAGTGGCCGCTCACGCTCAGCCGTTCATTCTCCGTCGAGTCTCGCCCGCATTGACCGTTGCCGGTGGCCGCGTGCTGGACCCGTGGCTGCCGGACGGCAAGCGGATTCGGGACCTTCAGCTTGCTGGTGCGGCTTTGGATCAGCCTGACGAACGGGCACGTCTGTCCGGCCTGGTCGCCAACCTTGACGACATCCCGGAAACGCCTCTGGCGGCGCTGTGGCGTGCCGGAGTGGGCAGCCGGCGTTACAAGGAGTTGGTTGAGGAATTGACGGCCGAGGGGACGATTGTGCAGATCGGCGAGCAGGGACGCTCGATCCCGATTCACAAGCAGCGGCTCGAGTCGCTTGCGGGGACGCTGGTCAAGACGATCCGCGAGGAACTCGAGAAGCGGCAGCCTCGCAGGACGTTGCCGCGGGCCACGATTGTCTCGGCCTGCCGCGAGATCATGAGACCGGTGTTGCTCGAGGCCGTGCTGTCTCAGCTGGTGTCGTCGGGCGAACTGGTCGTCACCGGCGGCAACCTGGGTCCGGCCGATGCCCAGGCCCAGTTGACCAAGGCTCAGCGAGTCGCTCGTGATTCGCTGCTCGAGCAGGTCCAGGCCGCCGGGTTGACTCCACCCACCTTCAAGCAGCTCGGCGAATCACTCGGCCAATCCCGTGACGTGCTGTCGATGTTGTTGGCGTTGTGTGTCGAGGAGGGGTTGGTGGTGGCCGTTTCGGACGATCTTCATTTTGCTCCTGAGGCGATCGAAGAGGGACGCGTTGTCTGCGAGGGTGTGTTTGCCGAGCAGAGCGAGGCGACGATGTCGCAATTGCGTGAAGCGTGGGGGATCAGCCGCAAGTTTGCGGTGCCGTTGTGCGAGTATTATGACACGGTCGAGATCACTCGTCGCACAGGCGACGTCCGTGTCTCTGGTCCGAAGTTGGGTGTGGCGTTGGGGTGAGTCCGTTACGGGTCGAGCGGTCAGGTCACAAAGGAACGAGCGAGTGAACACGTCACATCAGGAACTGTTGCGGAGCCTGCCTCCGGTGACCGATTTGATCCAGGACGGTCGGTTGGCCGAGTTGATCGAGGTGTCGGGTCGGGAGGCGTTGCGCGAGTGGATCCGCGTGTCGCTGGACGAGACACGTGGCTGGTTGTTGTCGCAGGACGCATCGCAGGCCGATGTGACTCGCGAGGCGTTGTGCGAGCGGGTTGTGGCTGGAGTCTTGAGCGAGAGTCATTTGGCGGGGCTACGGCGATTTGATCGGGTGATCAACGCGACGGGCGTGGTGTTGCACACCGGATTGGGCCGTTCGCCGCTCTCGGTTGCCGCTCGGGCGGCGTTGGACGAACTGGGCGGAGCAGGCAATGTGGAGGTCGACCTGGCGACTGGCGAGCGGCGGTACCGGGGTCATCAGTTGCAGGCGGCGTGGTCGGCGTTGTGCGGAGCCGAAGATTCGGTCGTGGTCAACAACAACGCTGCGGCAACACTATTGACGTTGCAGGCATTGTGTGCCGGTCGCGAGGTGGTGATTTCCAGGGGTCAGTTGATCGAGATTGGCGGTTCGTTCCGATTGCCCGAGATCTTCAAGCTCTCGGGTGCGGTGTTACACGAGGTCGGCACGACGAACAGGACCACCGTGGCTGATTACGCCGAGGCGATCGGCCCTGATACGGCTGCGATCATGCACGTGCACACGTCCAACTACAAGGTGATTGGTTTCACGGATGCTCCAGGCATCGAGCCATTGGCTCGGTTGGCTCACGAGCACGATCTGGTGGCCATCGACGACATTGGCAGCGGTGCGATGGTCGACGTAACGCAGTTCGGTTTGCCGGCCGAGCCGACTTTCAAGCAGAGCCTGGAATTTGACGCGGACGTGGTGTTGGGCAGCGGCGACAAGCTGTTGGGCGGGCCACAGGCGGGGATCATCCTGGGCAAGAGTCGCTACGTGGAGCCGATCCGCCAGTTCCCGTTGGCTCGAGCCGTGCGAGTGGGCAAGCTGACGTTGGCGGCGTTGACGGCGACCTTGGATGCGTACCGGCGGGGCGAGGCGATTGCGGAGGTGCCGGTGTTGAGACTGCTGGCGGCTGGCGAAAGCGAGTTGGTAGAGCGGGCCGAGGCCTTGGCTGGTCAATTGGGTGCAGTTGAGGGAGTCGGTGTCGAGGTGCTACGTGAAGCCGCCTTGGTGGGTGGCGGGTCGCTGCCGGGTGCCGAGATGCCCACGGCGGTGTTGGCGATCGACTTGGCGGGCGTGTCGGCGGATCAGCTGGCGTTACGATTGCGAACCGGTGCTGTGCGGCTGTTTGCCAGGATCCAGCACGATCGCGTGCTGGTCGACTTGCGGAGCGTGTTGGCCGAGGACGATCCCCTGGTGCTCGAAGCTCTGACGGCCTCTGCGGAATCCGGGAGCGGCTGAGTCGAGTCGGTTGGTGGAGTCGGGGGTTGCGTCCGGGTAAGCTGGTGTGCCGTTCTGGCGAGATGACCTTAATCGTCGCTCCCCCTGAAGAAGACCACCGGAGACCGTACCGATGAAGACCCTCCACCTGTTGAGTGCCGCTGCGATTCTGGCTGCCACGGCCGTCTCGGCCTTTTCACAGAAGGCTCAGAACACCAAGACCGCATTCCTGGATGCCAAGTCGGCCGGACCTGATTTTGCCGTTCAGGGTGAGTATGTCGGAACGATCGGCACGTCTCGCAAGCTGGGTATTCAGGTCGTTGCGTTGGGAAAGGGCGGTTTCAATGCCGTGCTGTATTCGGGTGGGTTGCCCGGAGCGGGCTGGGACAGCAAGACTCAGGTCCGACTCAAGGGCCAGTCGGCTGGCGGCACGGTCACGTTCACGGGGCGGAACTTCACAGGCAGTGTGGCTAATGGGGTGTTCAGCGGCACGGCGGAAGACGATGTCACTTACAGTGCAAAGAAGGTGCAGCGGAAGTCGCCGACACTCGGTTCGAAGCCGCCTGCGGGGGCTGTGGTGTTGTTTGACGGCAGTACGGCCGAGCATTTTGAGGGTGGCGAGTTGCAGGCTGGCAAGCTGTTGAATGTCGGTGTTCGCTCGAAGCGGAAGTTCACCAATTTCACATTGCACCTGGAATTCCGGACTCCCTTCATGCCCTACGCTAGAGGTCAGGCTCGAGGCAACAGCGGCATGTACCTGCTGGACCAGTACGAGTGCCAGGTGCTGGACAGTTTCGGCCTGGCGGGTTTGGACAACGAGTGTGGCGGCATCTACAAGGTGGCTCGTCCGAAGGTCAACATGTGTTTGCCGCCGTTGAGTTGGCAGACGTACGACGTCGAGTTCACGGCTGCGAAGTTCGATACGGCGGGCAAGAAGGTGGCTCCGGCGGTAACAACGATCCGTCACAACGGCGTGGTGATTCACCAGAAGTTGACTTTGAAGTTGACGGCCGGTGGAGGTCAAAGTGACGAGCGACCAGGTGCGTTGTACCTGCAGAACCACGGCGACCCGGTTCGGTTTCGCAACATCTGGGTTGTCGAGACCAAGTAGCCGATCGCGTCTTGGCGTTGGTTCTCGATGCACTCGATTGGAGACGACGTGATGGCCCAGGCTGCGAATACATGGACGACTGACCAGTTGCGAGACCAGGTGGGGCAGCTGCCTCGCTACACCCTTGGTCATCTGCCGACACCGCTCGAGTACCTGCCCCGGTTCACACGGGCGATCGGTGGCCCACCGGTGTACATCAAGCGAGACGATTGCACGGGCCTGGCATTCGGCGGCAACAAGACACGTCACAACGAGTTTCTGATCGCAGATGCGTTGGAGAAGGGTGCGGACCTGGTGGTTTGGGGTGCGGGGATTCAGAGCAACAATTGTCGTCAGACGGCTGCGGCGTGTGCCAAGGTGGGTCTCGACATTCATCTTGTGCTCGGGCGCGGCAAGCCGGCCGACGGGCCGGACCTGATTCAGGGCAACCTGTTGCTGGATCACCTGGTGGGTGCTCATGTCGAGATCATCGAGGGGGGAGTGGGTCCGGAGGTGGACGCGAGGATTCTGGAGGTGGCCGAGGAGTACCGTCGTGCGGGTCGTGAGGTGTACGAGTGGGATCGGACGACGGTGAAGAGTCTGGCGGCGGTCAGTTACGTGTTGTGTCTGGTCGAGATCATCGAGCAGGCGTTTGAGGACGATCATTTGGAGTCTCATCCCGGCGGCTGGTCCCCTCAGGCGGTCTACGGCTGTTCGGCCGGATCGACCGGTGCCGGGATGGTGTTGGCGGCGGCGGCGCTGGGTGCCGACTTTCCGATCCGCCACGTGGCTCCGATCGTCTGGCCCTGGGACACTCGCGTGGAGATGGCCAGGATTGCGACCGAGGCGGGTGAGCGGATTGGTGTGGAGGTGTCGTGTGCGAGTGGTGATATCGAGTTGCACGAGGAGTATGTTGGTGCTGGTTACGGCGAGGTGACGCCGGGTTGTCTGGAAGCGATGGCGGTCTTGGCCCGGACCGAGGGGATCCTGGTCGACCCGTCGTACAGCGGCAAGGCGTTGGCGGGTCTGATCGACCACATCCGCAGCGGCCGGCTCGACCCAGATCGGCCGGTCGTCTTCGTCCACACCGGCGGCACTCCGGCGTTGTTTGCCTACAACGAGATCCTGGCCGAACAGATTTCCGCTCGCCGTCTATCCGACGCGGGCGTCTAGAGCCGGGGCAGTGCTGGCGGTTTCGGCGGCGGTGCGGGCCTTGCCGGGGGAGTATTCTTCTTGTTGGCGAAGAGCACTTGGGGTCGGTTGGGAGTGGCGGGCCTGGGGCGACCGGCTCGGCGTTGAACCGGTGGCACGTAGCGTTGGATCACTCGCAGTCCCAGCGGGTCCTTGAGTTCGCGAGCAGCCATGACGGCAAACGGAGTTCCGGGAGCTTCGTGGACGACTTTCTCGAGCCATTCGGTTGCCTGGCGGGCGATTTTCTTGAACGGGGCTGCGTGGTTCAGCTTGTCGTCGGGGCGGAAGATCCAGCGGTTCGACTTGCTGCCGACATCCTGCGGCGTCAGGTCGTTCTTCAATTTGGCGCAGGCGTAGTTGTATTCCATGCAGCGGACCTTCTGAGCCAGCAGTCGTCCGTAGGCCAAGGCAAAGGCGACTCGCCAACGAGGTGACAGTTCGTTGCTGTAGGCCTGCTCGATGCCTCGCGGAAACGCCTGCAGGATCTGGTCAATCATCAGGACGCTTTCGGCGACTTGTTTCTGAGCATCACTGGCCACTTGCTTGAAGTTGCCGGGTGTGACTCGGATGTCCAGCCGCGGCGTGCTCTTGGCCTGGAATTGTCGGCTGGCCATCGAGGCCTTGTAGACGGCCATTCTCAGGGGGCGATTGGAGATACTCTTGAGGCAATCGGCGGGTGACGAGTAGCTGTAGTCGGGTTCGAAAGGTCTCATGGCCGCCGCGTCGTATCGGCCCAGGGGTGCCAATCCGGCCATGGTGGTCATGTTGGACATGAAGTAGATACCGCCGGTCTCGGTGACCAGGCGTGCGAGTGCGTAGGGTGCGAACCCTGACGAGAGTGGTGGTCGGTTGTACTGTGGGCCGGCGAACCAGAAGGGGAGTCGAACGAGGCTGGGGATGGCTGCGTCGGGTCCGAGGTCGACAGGCAGCTGGTAGGTCTTGCCGTTTTCGGGTGCGACATAGGGGACGTAGCCCAGTCGGGCTCCAAAGGGTGCCGAGGGTCCGATCACGTAGGCCTTGGCACCCTTGCGGCGGCAGCGGGCGATTGCGGCTTCCAACGGTGCACCGTGGTCGTCGCCCGCTTCGTCGGTGATCGCCACCAGCATGATCTGGCGCCCCTGCTTGTTGCGGTAGTCACCCCACATGCCCATCACCTGATAGAACGCCGTGAAAACGTTCTCGCGACCGGTCTGATCCGCCGTCAACGCCGCAAACGCCTTTTCGATTTCTGGGAACTGGTCGGTGGGAGACTTGGTCAGGTAGGTGGTCTTCTGGCCGTAGGAGACGACGGCCGAGAGCAGGGGTTGGTCGCGCATCGGCAACTGACCGGTCCGTTCCAACGCGTTCAACTCGCCATAGATCCGCTTCAGTCTCTTTTGGACCTTCTTGCGTTGTCCGACCAGGCTGCCCGAGGCGTCGAGCATCCAGACGACCAGCACCTTGCGTTCCTTGAGGTTGTTGGCGATTTCCCAGGTGACCAGATCGAGTGCCGATTCCAATTGCACGATCGCTTCGCCCACGGTCCCCTTGACCACGATCCGGTCGTCGACCTCGATCCCTTCAGGGATGTCGTAGGCCACCTGTTGCAACTCGGTCGGCGGCTGTTCAAAAACGGGGGTTGGCGGTGCTTTGGGCTCGGGATTGTCGTTCTGAACCATGCCGACACTGGTCGAATTGATCACCTCACGAACTTCCAGTTCGCGTTCGTCCGGGTTGGCCAACTCGTAATCGATCTGCTCTTCGAGCTCTACGAGTTCTTCCGGCTCGCGGATCACCGTTTCGATCACCGAGTCGTACGGATCGGAGTGATCGGATTCGACGAAGAGTCCCGAGAGGTTGAAGATGACCCAGACGTGTAGCAGCAGGCTGACGACGGTGCCGGCCACTCCGAGTCGGCCATCGGCCTGGTCCGACTGGATGTCGCCGGCCAGTTCGAGTTCGATCACATCGTTGTCGACGGCATGAGTGGTGTCGAGAGGCCCGTCGGGCTGCCAGCCCTGAAACGAGCTCTGTGTCTCTTCGTCCCAGACGTCTGGCGAGGTCAAGACCGTCGCCGATGCGGCGTCGTGTTCGACGTCGGGATCGACGATAGGGATGTGAGAGTCATGGAGCATCGGACGGCTCCGCAGCCATGTCCAGGTCCGTGTCCAGTATCATTCTATCACAGAAGATCGGTTCGGTGTACAGGCGAAGGCTACTTCGAATGTGTCTGAGGATTCTTGGAGCGTGTTTCAGGTGGCCGCGCGAGTGGTTTCGGTTTTCAGACAGCGGTCGATTTGTCGGACGGCCTGTCTGAGTCGTTGTGAGTTTTCGACGATGGCGAGTCTGAGGTATCCTTCGCCTTCTTCGCCAAACCCTCGTCCCGGGCTGCAGGCGACACCGGCCTCGTCGAGCAGTTTTATGGCGAATTCGATCGACCCCATTTCGGCCCAGGGTTCGGGGATGGGAGTCCAGAGGAACATACCGGCCTGCGGCCGGGTGACGTCCCACCCGAGTCGTCCGAGTCCATCGCAGAGTGTATCTCGCCGCTGCTGGTATTCGGCGGCGACGCTCTCGACGGCCGCGTCGCAGTGACGCATGGCGATGATGGCGGCGATTTGGATTGGCTGAAAGATACCGTAGTCGTAGTAGCCCTTGATGGTGGCCAGGGCACGGATCATCTCGGCGTTGCCCGTGGCGAATCCGATCCGCCATCCGGCCATGCTGTAGCCCTTGCTCATGGTGGTGAATTCGACTCCGACCTCGAGTGCTCCGGGGGCTGCCAGAAAGCTGGGGGCCTGGTAGCCGTCGAAGCAGATGTCGGAATAGGCAAAGTCGCTGATGACCAGGAACCCGTACCTCTTGGCCAAGCGGACCAGCTCGACGTAGAAGTCGGATTCGACACAGGTCGCGGTCGGGTTGTGTGGGAAGTTGACGATCACAACCTTGGGTTTGGGTTCCAGATGCTCGCATGCGTAGGCGATATTGGTCAGGAATGCATTGGGGTCGCGGCAGTCGAGCGAGATGACGTTGCCGCTGGCGAGCATGACCGAGTAGACATGGATCGGGAACGACGGAGAGGGAACGATGGCTGTATCGCCTGGTCCCATCAGAGCCAGGCACATGTGACTGAAGCCTTCCTTGGACCCAATGCAGGCGATCACTTCGTCGTCCGGCTCGAGTCTCACTCCGAAACGTCTCCAGTACCTCGCGGCCACTTCGCGACGCAGGTTCTCGATGCCCGACGAGACGCTGTAGCGGTGGTTCCTGGGGTCCTCGACCGCCTCGGCCAACTTGCTCCGGATCAATGGGTCGGGAGGGTCGGTCGGGTTGCCCATTCCCAGGTCGATCACGTCGACACCATCGGCTCGCTTCTTTTGTTTCAGAGCGTTGATCCGCCCAAAGAGGTAGGGCGGCAATCTTCGAACCCGATCGGCAACCGGGATCGTGAAGTCTCCGTCATGGAATGGAGTTTCCGATTCACTGCGCATGGGACGGGCCGAGTGAGAGACGAGTGAGAGAGCCAGTTGCGACGCAGGTCGGTTGGCCAGGCTGATTCTTATCTTACCAGTGATTCGAGGTATGAGAAGCACGCGAGTTGGCCTGCGGGCGTCGGTGGGTCCGGCTGTAGCGGCTGTGACGACCAGAGGCCGGAAGGCACGTGGAAATGGGTTTGGAAACGGCCTAGGATGGGTTGTCGCCGTCTTGTTGAGGCGGAAACAATGTCGAATCCACCGATCGGCTCAGCATGCCCAGCCTCACGATCACCTGCCCGGGTTGCCAACGTCGATTGGTATTTCCCGACCATTCGGTCGTGGGCAAGACGGCTCGCTGTCCGGAGTGCAGCGAGCGGTTTCCGATCGAGGCCTCTGTTGAGGCAGGATTGCCCGAGATAGCAGTCTCCGAGTTACCAGCGGTTGTGCGGAACCGGGGCCGGCAGTCATCGGTGTCACCACGTGCGGGTTCGAGTCGTGCATCGCGTCGTCGTCCGGCGTGGTTGCCACTGGCGATCACCGGAGTCCTGGGCGTGGTTGCGGTTGTGCTGCTGTTGGTATTTTCTGGCGACGGTGGCGACGGAGAAGCGACGTCGGACGACATGGCCGAGGGGGCTCGAGCGGGGGGTGCTGCCGACGGTGGCCGTTCTGAGGTTTCGGATCAGGATCCGGCGGTCGCCATTCCAGCGGTTTCGCGGGCGACCGGCATGATTCGAGTCGAGACGACTCCATCGGGGGCCATGGTGCTTGTCGACCATCAGCGTGTCGACGATGCCGAAGGTGAGCCCCAGTTGACTCCCTGCATCGTCACCGCCTCGAAGGGGTCTCATGCGGTCACGATCATCCGCCGCGGATTCCAGGACCAGACACGACAGGTGAAGGTGTCTGCTGGGGAAGTGGACGTGGTGTTCGAGCCTGCTCGCGAGGGGACCAGTGCGGTGCTGTCGACTCGCTGGTTTGTCGACCCGAGTGTGGGCCAGCCGTTGCCGATCGAGTCGGTTAATGCGGTGGGACGGGGCCGCGACCCATGGCTGGGATCGGAAGGGCTTTCGTTGTGGTTTGTGGCCGATGGGTCGCAGGGCCAGGGTGTGTACTTTGCCACGCGAGCGAGTCCGTTCGAGGAATTCGGTGTGGCTCAGTTCGTGCCGATCACTCGAGGCCGCGATCAACGTGGCTCGCCGAGTGTGACTTCGAGCGGGTTGCTGGTGTACGTTGTCCCGGGGACGGCGTCGATCTGGGGAGCGACACGAGGTGGTCCGTTGCGGCCATTTGACGACAAGCATCCGTTGACGTCCAGTTTCAAGACCTCGCCGAAGTGGACGGCGGCCCAGGTGCTTGGTGGAGGCTTACACCTGTACTGGGTCGAGACGATCCGTGACACGTCGATTTGTCTGCACGCGTCGCGACCCAAGCTCGACGCACCGTTTGTGGACGCCGAGAGTTTCGATTTGCCCGGAACCCGCCCCTGCCTGTCGGCCGACGGGCTCAGGCAATACGTCTTCGACGGCAAGACGCTTGTCCGTTGGCGACGGGTCTCGTTGCGAGGCCGGTTTGCCAAGGACGAGACTGTCGCCGAACTCGAGTTGCCCGACTATGTCGACGACCCGATCGCCGGGCAGTTTGCTGTCAGTGATGACGAGAGGTGGTTGGTGTACAGCCAGGGTCCTGACGTTGGTGCTTTGATGATGATGGTCCGGCTGCACGAACGGCCGAATCGCGGCAGCCTGGTGGTTGGTGTGCCGGCACGCGCGCGAGCTGTCGTTGCTCAAGCCGACAAGAAGAAGATGGCCGGGGCCGACGAGCCCGGCACACCGGCGGCGAAACTGGTGATCGATCCGAAGGCACTCGAGAAGTCCGTCAAGCCGTCGACCGACCCGGCCAAGGGGGCGGTCAAGGCGGTGTCGGTGCCGAAGCTGGCTTTGAGTGTTTACCGATCCACTTGGCACGACTTGTTGTCGACTCGCGACTACAAGGCCGCCAACGCTCTTTTGGTATCGGCCGGTCGCGACACGGGGATGGCCAAGTTCCCGGACGTGTTGAAATGGGATGCTCAGGAGTTGGCCTTGATCGAGATGTTCTGGAAGGACGCTCGTCGGGTGGTCGCGGCCTTGAAGCCGGACGACCCGGTCCGGTTTGGCAGTGTGCGGCTGAAGTTCGTCAAGTTTGAGAACGACATCCTGGTGGCTCGTGGCCAGTCCAAGCCGATCGAACGTCCGTTGTTCAAGATGGCGGCCAGCGACCTGGTGGCGCTTGTCGAAGCGACACTCGACGCCGACGACACTGAAGCCCATCTGCGTCTGGGGGTCTTTCTGTACATGGATTTGAAGGGACGAGGCACGTCGGCGGCACGTCGACTGGGTCGAGCCGGAGCGGCCGGTTCGGAGTTCCTGGATCGGCGAGGGCTGCGGGTCCTGGCCGAGGCGATGGCCGAGATTGGTCGGGGTCGTCCCGAACGAGCGTTGCCGTTGTTGGCGAAGATCGAATCGACCTACTCGAAGACGTCGGCAGCCAAGAAGGTGGCTGCTGCCTGGAACCAGTTGTATTCGTTGGAAGAGTGGACTCGGCGAGGATCACGGCGTTGGGACGTGAAGGGTGTGGCCTGGCGGGCGGAGTTGGGCCAGTCTGCCGGCAGCCTGTTGTTGTCGCCGCGGAAGATGGCCGGGTTCGAGTTGTCGTTGGAGTGGAAGACCGAGGGTGAGACTGGGCAGGGAGGTGTGTTCTTTCGTTATGCGGGCAGCGGCAACCTGCCAGGCGAAGCATTGAAGCTGCAGCTATCGAGCGATGCAGGCATTTCTGCCGACCAGTTCTCGACAGGAGCTTTGTTTGGAGTGTCGCCGCCATCGGTGAATGCCGTGAAGCCGACCGGTGAGTGGAACGCGTTGAAGATCAGGGTCGACGGTGATGCCGTGCGGGTCGAGATCAACGGTCGGCGGGTGCTGATGACGACGGTCGCAGACACCGAGTTGCCATCGAGCGGCTACGTGGCACTGGATGGGATTGCGGGAGGAATCACGTACCGTCGAGTGCTGCTGGTGCCGTTGTTGGGTCGTTGACTTTCGGCCTGAGCCGAACTAGTTTGACCTGTCGCGACGAGTTGTCTGCTTGGCACGAGTGAGCCAAACGGTGATTGCGGACGATTCACGTCAAGACCTCAACCGAATCCCGATTGGTCCGACATACAAGGAACAGAAATGCCTCGTCCCGTGACCCTGTTTACCGGCCAGTGGGCCGATTTGCCGCTCGAGGAACTCTGCAAGAAGGCAGTCGAATTTGGTTACGACGGACTGGAGTTGGCCTGCTGGGGCGACCATTTCGAGGTTGACCAGGCACTCGACGACGACACCTATTGTTCGCGGAAGCGGGATTTGCTCGAGAAGTATGACCTGCAGTTGTTTGCGATTTCGAATCATCTTGTCGGCCAGGCGGTGCTCGATCGGATCGATGAGCGTCACCAGGCGATTCTGCCTCCGAAGGTCTGGGGCGACGGCGATCCTGCGGGGGTCAATTCGCGTGCGATCGAAGAGATGAAGGACACGGCCAGAGCGGCTCAGAGACTGGGCGTCGACGTGGTGAACGGGTTCACCGGTTCGAGCATCTGGCATCTGATCTACGACTTCCCGCCGACTCCGACGTCGATGATCGACGCGGGGTTCGATCTGTTGGCCGAGCGGTTCAATCCGATTCTCGACGTGTTCCAGGAGTGCGGAGTGAAGTTTGCGTTGGAGGTGCATCCGACCGAGATCGCCTTTGACATTTATTCGGCCGAGCGAGCCTTACAGGCGTTGGACAATCGCGAGGAGTTCGGGTTCAACTTCGACCCCAGTCATCTGATCTGGCAGGGAGTCGACCCGGTCGAGTTCATTCGGTTTTTTCCCGACCGTATTTACCATGTGCACATGAAGGACGCGTCGGTGACTCTGGACGGTCGGACCGGAATCCTGACCAGTCATTTGGCCTGGGGTGACGCACGGCGTGGCTGGGATTTTCGCAGTGTGGGTCGAGGTGGTGTGCGATTCGAGGAGATCATCCGCTCGCTCAACACGATCGATTACCATGGCCCGTTGTCGATCGAGTGGGAGGACATTGGGATGGACCGGGAGCAGGGTGCTGCCGAGGCCTGCCAGTTCGTGAAGAACGTCGACTTTGCTCCATCCTCTCATCGCTTCGACGATGCATTTGGCGACTAGTCGCCCCGAGAGCGGATCATGCACGCCGACCCCGGCTACCGCCAGGTCACTTTACCAGGCCCGACGGGAAACGGACCCGGCGGCGACAGCGGCTCGGATTCGGTCTCGTGGTCGGCTCGACGCACGACGCTGACCGTGGTGGCGTTGCTGATGATGGTGGTGGGTGTCACCTGGTGGGCGTCACCTGATGCGGACACCGAGCCGCGGTGGTGGGAAGCCGAGGGGCAGAAGCGGATGGCCGATCCGGCGGTGGGCTTGGCTGTCGGCGACCAGGTCGACAGCCGTCCGATCGATCTCGAATCGACCGAGAGGGCGTTGGAGGCGTTGTCGGGTTGGGAGCAGAAGTCGTGGTCTGAGAAGCGTGAGGCGATCCCGGTCATCGACAAGGTGTTCGAGTTTGGTGGCATCCAGTACGCCGCCTACGTCGACGCGAACCACTCGATCATTCGCGAGCACCTGCAGTCGCAGAAGCGGAACGAGCTGATCCGTCGCGAGTCGGCTCGTGGAACCACCGACGAGCGTTAGACAAACGGAGTCACGCCGGGGATGGCGATCGGTCGCATGTCGAGTTTGCCGAACTCGTAGCTGGGCGGTTTGAGGTCGAGTTTCGAGTCCATCATTTGCTGCCAGCTGAGTTGTTTGCCGGTGTAGGCCACGGTGCGGCCCATGATCCCCAGCATCGAACTTTTGCTCATGTAGTCGCCGTTATTGATGAGTTTTCCCGAGCGGATGCTGGCGAAGAACTCGTCGTGCTCGACCTGGTACATCGACTTGCTGCGTCCTTTGAACCGCCAGATTTCCTTTCCGGACATGTCGTAAATCCGGTGTCTCATCACATCGACTCGGCCCTTGGTTCCGAAGATGTGGTCGGTGACATCGTTCGAGCAGCCGCGGAAGTGGCGACAGCGTGCGAAGGCCTTCACACCGTTTTCGTATTCGTAGACGATGTTGAAGTGATCGAAGATGTTGCCGTACTTGGGATCGGTTCGTTGCTGTCGTCCTCCGCTGCCGCTGGCGTGGATTGGTGGCTTGTCGCCCATGGCCCAGCCCATCTTGTCGAGACTGTGCACGTGTTGTTCGACGTTGAAGTCGCCCGAGAGCCACGTGTAGTAGTACCAGTTCCGCATCTGGTACTCCATTTCGCTCTTGCACTTGTCACGAGTGATCCTGGGGTCCCAGACACCTCCGCTGTTGTAGCTGCATTGTAGAGCGGTGATGTCGCCGATCGTTCCGTCGTGGACGCGGGCGAAGGTCTCTCGCATGCCCTGATGATAGCGCCAGCAGAGTCCCGAGAGGATGGCGAGGTTTTTCTTTTCGGCCATCTGGCACGATTCGAGCACGCTGCGGATGCCTGGAGCATCGACGCCGACAGGTTTTTCGACGAACACGTGCTTACCGGCCTCGACGGCATATCGCAGGTGTTGGGGACGGAAGTGAGGCGGAGTTGCCAATAGGACGACATCGACGTTGTCGGCGACGTGCTTGTAGTTGTCGAACCCCGAAAATCTCATCTCCGGAACCACATCCACCCGGTCACCCACTCCGGAATTCTTCAACGCCGTCAGTTTGCGGTCCAGCCGATCGGCAAAGACATCTCCGACGGCGACCAGTCGCGTGTGCGGGTCGGCCGACAGTGCATTGACCGCCGCCCCACCACCTCGACCTCCGCAACCGACCAAACCGATCTTCAGTGTTTCGCTGCTCTGAGCGGCGAAGACTCCGGCGCTCAGCGACGCCAGGGCGGCTCCGCTCACTGTCGCTGCGGTACTCTTCAACACGTCGCGTCGAGAAGTGGTCATCGATCAATGTCTCCTGGTCCGCACCCAAACGGCAGCCGGCTCGCTTGGAATGCTCGATTCAACATGGTGTCCAGTAACAGCGTCAGCCGCATCAGGATAGCACATCCGATTTGTCTCCCGCGAGCCTGTTCGTGGTGGGAATTGGTGCCCGGACATCGTTACCATGCCATTCGGCAATCAACTCAATCTGGCTTCCAACTCAAAAAGCGGACTCATGAACGACACAAACAACTCGATCGACCGACGTCACTTCCTGGTCACTGCCACCGCCACCGCCACCGCAGCCACCGCAGCCACCGCAGCCACCGCAGCCACCGCAGCCGCCGCAGCCACCGCAGCCGAGGCGAAGGGTGCATCGCGAGTGAAGCTGAAGAAGGCGGTCAAGTACGGCATGGTGGCTGGCAAGGGGAGTGTCGAGGAGAAGTTTCGGTTGCTGTTGGATGCTGGAT
>CAVOEV010000019.1:0-32091 GCA_963694825.1 Planctomycetota bacterium | reverse complement strand
CCAGGCGGCAAGCAGTTGGTTCGAACCGAGGGTTACCAGGGGTTGGCGAGCTATCTGCCGAAAATGACTCGGGGCGTGACCGCCTACCGGGCGGCTCATCCTAAGAAGCCGGTCGCATCGGCGAAGCCGGCTGTTGACGTCACGGCCCCTGTGGCGTTGGGTCTATCGGGTTTTTCGCCAGTCACGCTGTGGACTCGAACCAAGTGGCAGCGAGGCGAGAAGCGGTTTTCGTGTCGCGTGGGTCGAGAGGTCTACCATTTGGTATCGGCCGCCGAGCTCGAGCGATTCCGCCGCGACCCGTTGCGTTTTGTTCCTCGATTGGGTGGCCAGGACGCGGTGGAGCGGGTCGAAACGGGTCGGAGTGTGTCGGGCAGTATCCGTCACGCGGTGTTTTACGACGGCGGTCTGTACTTGTTTGGTAACGCAGCCAACCTGGCTCGTTTCCGCAGTTCTCCGACTCTGTACGCGGTCGCCGCCGGATCGGTGGACAACAAGGAGAGTCGGGTCAGCGACCCGGTGGGTTCGGCGTCTTCGCCTTGAGTCGTTTTCGGTAGCGATTGTAAAATCGAGTTTGTCGGCTAACGGGTCGAAACGGTCGACCAGCGACGAAGACGCCTTTGACTTGCGATGTAATTTGCAGTGGCGAGCCATCGAGGATCACGAGGTTGGCACGTTTTCCGACCTCGAGTGACCCGACCTGTTTGTCGATGCCCAGGACCTGGGCGGCTCCGAGCGTGACGCTCTTGAGGCCTTCAGCTTCGGGCAAGCCGAAGGCGACGGCCATGGCGGCTTCGAAAGGTGCATTGCGGCTATTGGCCGAGTTGTCGCTGCGAATGCAGAAACGGACTCCCGCCTCGTACAGCCGACCGGCGTTGGCGTAGGGGGCATCGGAGGGGTCCCACGATTGGATCGGGGCTCTCATCACTGGTCCGACGATCACGGCGATGTCGCGAGTCTTGAGTTGCTGGGCCACTTTCCAGGCGTTGGTGCCGCCAGTAATGATCGGCGTCAGTTTTTGAGCCTCGGCAAACTCGATCGCTTCGAGGATAGCCTGACGGCTGTGAGCTTCGATGAGCACGGGTCGTTTTCGGTCGAGATAGGGGGCGAGGGCATCGAGTCGCGGGTCGCCGATTGGCCCGGGTTTCTTGGCGGCCTGAGTCGCCTTGAGCAGGGCGTGGTATTCACGGGCCTGTTCAAGCAAGGTTTCGAGTTCTTGGATGTTTTTTTTTCGTTTCGAGTCATCCGGATCGGTTGGCCAACGGACTCGCAGTCCCAGTTCATAGTCGAGGACCATGTCGGGTGCGGTCCAGCCGGCGAGTTGGACGAGTGAGGCTTGTCCGGCAACGAGTCCACCTCCGGGTTGGACCAGTGCGATGGTGATGCCGCCGGCCCGGGCGACCGGGAACAATTCGCTGTCGGGGTTGATCGCCACTCCGGCTCGCAGGTCCGGTTGCAGGTCTCCGCCTTCGTTGAAGTCGAGCGTTTCGCGGACTTTCTTGATTTCGGCCAGTCCCAGATTGGTGCCAGCGTCGATCAGCCCGGGGTAGACGTGCAGGCCTGTAATGTCGATCACGTGGGCTTCTGCGGGTCGAGCGGCATCGGGACCCAGTGCGGTGATTGTCTGTCCCTGGATCACCAACGTGCCGGTGAGGTCCGGCCCCGAGACCGGATGCAGGGTGCCTCCGACCAGGACATAAGCAGCAGCCGGATTGTCGTCGTCGGCAGAATCGTTGTCGGGCAGGATGTCTGCTGGGCGTCGTTGAGGCGGTTCAGGCCACGTGACGGTTTTTGGAGTGATGGTGCGTTGTCGGGCCGAGTCGGACATGGCGGTGGGATGAGTGGATCTCGAGAAGTAGACTTCTCCGTCGACGAGAGTCATTTCGCAGCGAGCGAACGAGTTCAGCGGGTGGGCGTTGAAAATGGCCAGGTCGGCGTCCTTGCCGATTTCGATGGAGCCTATCCGTTTGTCGAGCCCGAGTTCGCGGGCGGCGTTGATGGTGACTGTGGCCAGGGCCGTCTCGGGCGGCATGTTGCCGTAGCGGATCGGCTTCGCGGCTTCGAGGTAGAGGTGCCGGATCAGTTCTCGATCGTCGCTCTTGATCACGACGTTGGCATGGGCTTCGGCGAGCAGGGCTGCGTTGTAGGGTGTCGCGTCGTAGGCTTCGACCTTGTAAGCCCACCAATCCGAGAAGGTGCTGCAGCTGGCTCCGTGAGCGGCAATCTCGGGAGCGATCTTGTAGCCCTCGAGCACGTGCTGCAGAGACCAGACGCGGATACCGAGGTTGTCGGCCACTCGCAGCAGCATCAGGATTTCATCGGCCCGGTAGCAGTGGCTGTGGATAAATTTCTGGTGGTTGACGATGTCGGCGAGCGCTTCGAGCCGGAGGTCTCGGCGTGGAGGCAACAGGGTTTGGCCCTGGGGCGATTGACTGGCTCGGCGGTACTGTTGCCAGCGGCGGCGGTAGTCGATGGACTCGAGAAAGGCTCGATTGAGTGTTGCTTCGACTCCCATGCGAGTGTTGGGGAACCGGGTGGTGCGGAACTTGACGTTTTCGCCCAGTGCGAATTTCACTCCCTGGGGAGCGTCGTTCAGCAGCTGGTCGGCAACCGTCTGGCCGTATTTCAGCTTGACGACTGCGTCCTGGCCTCCGATGACGTTGGCGGATCCGTGCAGGAGCCGTGCGACGGTGACGCCTCCGGCGAGAGCTCGGAATTCGGACACGTCTTCGGTGTTGATCACGTCCTTAACGCGGACCTCGGGGACGATCGACTGAGTCGACTCGTTGACGCCTCCGGTGATCTTGATATGGCTGTGGGTATCGATGATCCCGGGCATGACGAACCGACCGCTGGCATCGATTTCGGCGGTTCCTGGTTCGGCTGTGAGTTTGGGCCCGAGGGCCTGAATCTTGCCGTCGTGGACGAGGATCGAGTGGTTGGTGAGAGTGCGGCCGGTGCCGGTCAGGATGGTTGCGTTTCGGATCAGTACGTTGCCGTGTGTGGTGAGTGATCGTTTGAGTCGATCGGCGTGGAGTTCCGAGGGGTGTGGAGTGGTGGTCGGCGTTGCCTTTGGGGGTGACGACTTCGAGTCTTTGGTCGATTGGGACAATGGTGGAGCGGGCGGCGAGTCGGTGGTGTTTTCCGGAGTAGATTTTGGTGTGGTTGAGTCGTCTGTATCTGGCGATTTGTTGTATTCGAAGAGCAGTCCGTCGACGAAGACATATCGGACATGGCTGTCGGGGTCCTGGAAGGGGCCGGACCAGAGAACGACGTGTCCGAGTCGTCCGGGGTCGAGGGTGCCGAGTGTCTTATCGAGACCGAGTATGCGAGCCGGTTCGGTTGTCAGGGCTTTGAGTGCGGCGTCTGTCGGCCATCCGTGTTGGATGGCGAGTCGGACGTGTTGAATCAATTCGGCTCGATTTTTGAGTCCACGTGAGCCGACGGCGAGTTTGAGACCGAGTTGATCGAGTTGTCCGATGGCCTTGATTCGGTCGGTCCATCGTTTCAGCTTGTCGCGTTGGACTCGAAACGGTTCGGTTTGCGAGGCATTTGGAGTCTTGTGTTTCGGGTCGACCTGGGTTTTCGGTGTTTCCGGTTTCGGGCCGAACTGCATCGACATCAGCAGGTCGAAGCGGCCTTTTTTGAGAGGATCGAGGCATTGGTCGGCCGAGTCGACACCGAGCAGGACGGGGTGGATCTTGTGTTCGTTGCAGAAGGCGATGGCTCGATGGATGTCATCTTTCGAGTGGACTCGAAAGGCTGCCCGGTGTCGTCCGTCGAGGACGAATTCGAGTGCTGCGAGCACGTCATCGTTTGGTGGTCGGGGGATGGATGCGGTGTTTGCTGCGGTGTTTGCTGCGGTGTAGAGTTTTTTGTGTCGAGTGAAGTGTTGTGTGTCGAGGAGTGCCTGCCTGAGGTGAGCGTGAGCGCCCATGAGAGTTTGCGGGTAGCCGGTTTCTTGGGGGGGTTTGAGTGCAAAGGCGGCGAGAGTGGGTGCGATGACGATGGATTCGCGTGGTGGCAGGCCGGCGGTGGAGATGAGTGCGGCGGTGCCATTGGCGATCCGTCCATCGGGGACGACGTGGACGCTGGTGAATCCGGCTTGGCGAGTGGCCTTGAGTCGTGTGGCGTCGTGTTGGAGGGCCGATTCGGCAGCGAACTGTGGCGTCAGGCTTTTGCGGTTATCGGGTCGTGTGGCGGCGAGCACGTAGCGTTTGAAGTCGACGGTGCGTCCCTTTGGGTTGGGCAATGCGGGTTTGTCGACGAGCAGGTCATCGGCATCGGCGTCGATGAAGCCGGGGTAGGCGACGAGTCCTTTACCGTCGATGGTGACGGCTCCGGCAGGCACCTTGGCATCGGGGCCTGCATCGACGATGACACCGTCGCGGATCACCAGTGTGCCCCGTTCGTCTTCGCGACCGGCTGTTCGTACGAGTCGAGCTTGTGTGATCGCGTAGATTCGAGGCCGAAACCCGGCGACTCGTCCGCTGCGTTCCTGTCCCGAGCTGTTTTGGGGGGCGGCTGCGAGGTAGCCGATCAGGACTGTGGTGAGGACTGTGGTGAGGACTGTGGCTGTATGGAGTGGGTGGTGTTGAGCGGGTGTTTTGGCGAGTCGCATTGTGGGTGTGGCCTGGATGATCGGGTTGGTGTGGGGTTGTGTTGGGGGTTGAGACTTTGGCGAGGTGTCAGGTTAGCAGTTGGTGGAGTCGGGGTGCCAGCGGGCAGTTGCAGGCGTCTGTTCTGTTTCGGGGCGAGTCTGGAATTGACATGAGTCGAGGAAGTAGTATCATGAGTTGAGTCCAAGAGCGAGCAGGGATTTCTCAGTTCTTGCTGTTGGCCCCGGGCGGCAAATTGGCTGTCTGGAGACGACTTTGGTAGACGCTCTCGGGCTGGCTTAATTCCCTACACGGGATCCCTCGATACCGGGCACAGGCTCCGGTACTTCACCAGGGTCAGAAGAGTTCTGGTCTTGTCTGAGGTCTGAACTGGGCACGGGAAGGGTTCTGTCAGGTCCTGAGCGTGTGGCGTTGGCTGCGCGGTGGACCCAACTGATGGCCAGATTAGAGAATGGCCGGGCCTTTTGGCCAGACACGGTATTTCCGATTCCGAGGTCAAGTCGAATACGGCTGACCCGGTGACACGACGGGCTGCGGACACGCAGCGGACAATTCGTAACGACGTGGACAGGCGAGATGGTTGAACAAGAAAACGGGTCATCACCCGACGTGCCCCAGGAGACACCTTCCGAGTCCGTGACCGGAAACTCGGGCCAAACCGAGCACGCGGAGACCAAGGGCCCGGAAGTTCCACCGGTTGCCGAGCGGTCGTTGCCTGCCGGAGCGGTTGCATTGGGTGACGACGACGGTGAAGTCCCCGATCACAATGACGGTGGAGCCCAGCAACCGAGTCGTCGCAGGCGTCGACGCCGTCGACGTGGACGCGGTGGCCGAGGTGGCGGTGTCGGTAGCGGCAGCGGCAGCGGCACCGGCAGCGGTGGCGGTGGCGGTGGCGGTGGCGGTGGCGGTGGCGGTGGCGGTGGCGGTGGTCGTGGTGGTGGTGGTGGTGGTGGTGGTGGAGGTGGAGGTGGAGGATTTGCCGACCAGAGTCGTAAGCGAACGGACATTCCGGTCATCGAGGGAGTGTTTGAGGGAGTGTTGGAACTCCATCCCAAGGGGTATGGTTTCCTGCGAGATCCGTCGAAGAACTATGCGTCTCAGGATTCGGACCCATTTGTTTCGAGTTCTGTGGTCGAGCGATTCGGGTTGCGGCCTGGTGGTTTGATCAAGGGGGACGTTGGCGCGGGAACCAAGGGTCAGGGTCCGCGTTTGAAGACGATCGAGACAGTCGACGGGATGACAGTCGAGCAGTACAAGGAGGTGCCTCATTTTGAGGATCTGACGCCGATCACGCCGTACCAGAAGATTCGTCTGGAGACGGGTCCGTCTCCGATCACGATGCGAGTGATGGACCTGTTGACTCCGATCGGCAAGGGCCAGCGTGCGTTGATTGTGGCTCCGCCCCGGACCGGCAAGACGATGTTGTTGCAGGACATTGCGGATTCGGTGAGTACGAATCATCCGGAGTTGCATCTGGTGGTGTTGTTGATTGACGAGCGGCCCGAGGAAGTGACGGAGATGCGTCGTCGGGTGAAGGGCGAGGTGGTTGCCAGTTCGATGGACAACGAGGTGGAGAGTCACATTCGGATCGGTCAGTTGGTCATCGAGCGTGGCAAGCGGTTGGCCGAGGCGGGCCATGGCGTATTCATTTTGCTGGACAGCATCACGCGAACGGCTCGAGCCTTCAACAAGTGGGTTGGCAACACGGGTCGAACGATGAGTGGAGGTTTGGACATCAAGGCGCTCGAGGTGCCTCGCAAGATGTTCGGCACTGCGAGGGTGTTCGAAGAGGGAGGATCGCTGACGGTTGTGGCGACTGCATTGATCGAGACCGGCAGCCGGATGGACGACGCGATTTTCCAGGAGTTCAAAGGCACGGGCAACATGGAGGCGGTGCTCAGCCGCGATCTTGCCGACCGTCGCATCTGGCCGGCGATCGACATTTCCCGTTCGGGCACTCGGCACGAGGAGAATTTTTTCACCGAGGAGGAGTACGCGGCTGTGACCTTGATCCGTCGTCACCTGATCACGTTGCCAGCGTCCGATGCCATGGAAAAGCTGATCAAGATGGCCGAGAAGTTTCCGACCAACGTCGAACTGTTCGAGAAGGTTCGGATGGTGATGTGAGCGGTCGGGCCTGGTCTGGCTAGGCCGATCGAGGGGACAGGGCGCGTCGAAGCCGTTTGTGTTGGTTTCGAGCGAGACTGACTAGGCAGATGCAGACGGTGCCCGAGGCCTTGTCGGTCCAGACGGTGGTGCCGAAGCGGCCGGACTTCGAGTACCTGGGTCGTGCAGTGTTAGCGCTGCCGACTCCGGGAAGCTGTGCCACTTGTTCGGTTGGCACGGCCAGCAGCAGGCCGTTGACGGAGTCGCGACGAGTGAGTGGCACTTGGAAGGCCATCACCGTGACGGAGCCTCGATCGGACTAGCCACGTGCGGTGTTGGCTGCGGTGTTTTGGAAGGCGAGGTCCTAGGCTTATCGTTGTGCGAGTGTGCGTTTGCAGTTTGAGCAGGAGTCCAGGTGCTGTCGTGCTTCTTGCAATTCCGACTGATTACGGCCGCATGACTTGAGGTGGAGCGTCATAGGGAGTCGCATCGAGGATTTCGACGCATTCAGTCAGATCGGATTTTCCTTGGTTCACTGGATTGTGGTGTGTTGGAGCGTGAGTTGTTCGAGTCGTTGTGGGTTGGGGTCGGGGATTTCTGTCGAGGCGATGACCGAGGGGCATCCGTTGTTGTCGTTGACGAGTTCGAGCGGAGTCTCGGCGAGGTCCTGATGGTAGAAGCGTGATGAGGGAAAGATGTCGGCGGGGTAGGAGAAGTTGTCGAGCATGGCGAGTGCGACGCAGGCGGCCGAGCCGGTCGCACTTTCGAGCATGCCTCCGACCCAGCAGGGGATATCGGCCTGTTGGCAGGCGTCGTGGATGGCCACGGCGTTGGTCAAGCCTCCGACACGACCCGGCTTGATATTGATCCACCCGCAGGCTCCGATCTGGCACGCCTGCTGGGCTCGGTGGACCGATACGATGGATTCGTCGAGGCAGAGAGGGGTTTGGAGTTGTTTCTGCAGGTTGGCGTGGTCGATCAGGTCGTCGTGGGGCAGGGGTTGTTCGATCATCGCCAGCCCCAGCTGGTCCACCTCTTGGAAGATGTCGAGATCTTCGAGTGTGTAGCCGCTGTTGCAGTCGATGTGAAACACCTGATTGGGGAACGTGTCGCGAACGCGTTTGAGCATGGGCAGGTCCCAGCCTGGCCGGAACTTCAGTTTCACTCGGGGGAAGCCTTGATCGACTGCATTTCCGATGCCTTGGATCAGGTCATCGAGATGGTCCATGATTCCGAAGTCGGCTCCGACTGTGACCTGATCGCGTGATGCTCCGAGCAGCCGGTGCAGCGGCGTGTTAGTACGTCGACTTTCGAGTCCCCACCAGGCGACATCGAGAGCGGCCTTGGCGAACGGGTTGCCTTTGTAGAGGGCCATTTTTTGTTGGAGTTCGTGGCCGGAGGAGATGTCGTGTCGGATCACAGCCGGAGCGAGCCAGTCTCGAGCCACAGCATAGACGCCTCCAGCCCATTCCGGGCTGTAGCAGGGTGCTGCAAACGGTGCGGTTTCGCCCCAGCCGACGAGTGAACCGCTGGAGATTCGGCAGAGGACCGAGTGAATCGCTTCGTCTTCGCCGTAGGCGGTCTTCCACGGATAGATCAACGGCATTGCGACGTGGTAGAGGTCGATGCGATCAATCTGCATGGTGAGACCTGTTAGTGAGTGTTGTCGATCAAGTCGATCGAAGGTACGACCGATTCACGATTCCGGCAGGTCCCAGAACTCATCTTCACCGCTACCTGTACCGTGCCCGGAATCGAGTCCTGGTGGCAGCGGAGGCGGTTTGAGATTCTGCCGGTTGGTGGGTTGTTGTTTCGAGTTGTCGTCGGATTTGTTGGATTTCGGTGTTGTGGGTTTCCGGCGTCGTTTCGGTTTGTTCCTGGTCTCGGAGCGAGTTGTCGGTGTCGGTGTCGGTTTCTGTTGGGTGGTGTCAGATGTTGTGAGGTCGAGGATATCGATGTCGTCATCGGGCAGTTGCACTTCGGCGGCTGTGGTCGAGTCGGTCCAATCTTCGACCTGGAAGTCATCGACCGATTCGGCAGCACGGTTCGGATCATCTTGAGGCTGTTGGGTTTCGGTTCCTGTGGAGTGTCGATCGTCGTGCGTCGCGTTGACGTTTTCGGGTCGGATGATTTCGATCGAGGTTTCCTGTCCACCGGTCACTTCCACAGCGGTCACGTGGACTCGAGCCTGTTCGTCGTAGGCGATGGTGACGGCGATTTCGGCGCCTTCGGGGAGATTGGGCGAGAGGTCATCGATGATGCAGGCACCGAGTGGAGCGTGGGGTCGTCCTTCGGTGGCGGGGCTTTCGACGATTTGCAGGTGCACGCGTTTCTGGTTGTCGACGACGGTGCCGAATGTCTGAGTGATCTTGGTGGGCAGAGGGGTATTGGGTGGGATCAGGTAGTGAGGAATGCGGAGTTTTTGTTGGTTCTGGACGAGGATGCCGAGTCCACGCGAGTTGACGCTGACCTGTTTCATTCTGGCCAATCGATCGGCCACTTCGTTGTTGTTGATCGCCTTGGCGAATTCGGTGTTGGTCTGCAGCATTCCGGCGTAGTAGGTGGCACCGTGAGCGATGGACTGGTCGGGTGAGAGCGAGGTGTTGAGTGTGCGTCCGCCGAGTTCCTTGAGACGATCGCGGACCATGGGCATCCGCGAGGCACCGCCGGTGGTGAGAATCACATCCACGTGTGCCCAGCCCATCTTGTTGTCGGCGAGCATTTTCTGAGTGATCGCGGCGGTGCGTTCGACGAGTGGGCTGGTCAATTCGGCGAATTTTTGTTGTTGAACCTGGTAGGTCTTTCGGTGCGAGTCGTGTTGCACGGTGAGTGCGGCTCGCGGTCTGACCGAGAGGCTGCGTTTGGTGGTTTCGATTTCCAGTGCGAGTGCCTGTCGGCTTCTGGGATCCTGTCGCGGGTCGGCACCGAAATCGGCGATGAACCGTTCGCAGATGGCTGTTTCCAGGTACTCGTTCCAGTCGATGCCTCCCAGTCTCAGGTCCCCACTGCTGGCCATGACGCAGACTTCGTCCTTCTGGTACTTCACCAGCGACAGGTCAAAGGTGCCACCCCCGAGGTCGTAGACGAGGATTCTCTGTTCATCGGCGAGTTCGGTGAACCAGAGTCCTTCGGTGCCGAGCACGTAGCAGAGTGCGGCGGCGACCGGTTCGTTGATGATATCGACCTCGGTCAGCCCGGCTCGGTGTCCGGCTTCGATCGTGGCACGGCGTTGCGAGTCGGAGAACCCTGCCGGCACGGTAACCACGGCCCGCTGGACGGCTCCGATTTGTTCGTGAGCGGCGGCGAGCAGTTTTCTGAGAATGTAGCTGGCGATGTCGACTGGTGTGTACGACTGATCGTCGATCATCCAGTGGTGGCCCGGGTCGCCGATATGTCGTTTCGAGTTCTGCACCACCCGGTCGGGGCGGACGATGGCATTGCGGAGTGCTTCGGTGCCGACGATCACCTGTTGGTCTTCATCGAAGAAGACGACCGACGGCGTGGCGAGTTCACCTTCCTGGTTGGCGAGTGTGACCGGTTCACCGTGCTCGTTGAGGTAGGCCAGGCAGGAGTAGGTGGTGCCGAGGTCGATTCCGACCGCGTTGAATCTGTTGGTGTTCACGTTCAACTGGTCCGTTTTGTCCGGCTCGCTCTGTGGGATGACCGGGTCACGACATCATCAAAGGACATGGTAGGCCGAGGTGGCTCCATGCTACCATCACCGCGTCGATGCCTCTAGAGAATCGCAGCGGGAGCCGTTGAGGGTGAAAAGACTCGTCGGGTGTATGACCTGTTCGTTGATGTGCCCGGTGATCCTGTTGGCATGGCTTGTCGGGGTGTCGGATTCGGTCCATGGTGCCGGGATGCCCGAGTCGCTGGGCGTATCGACGGAGCGGCCCGTGTTGTCGGGAATCCGCTTCCGTCAATCGCTGTCTCAGCGCGTCTCGGTGTCGTGGACCAACACCTCGACCGACCGTCTCCGGCAGCACTCGATCCGCCACATCACCCGCCGTGTTCAGGAACTCTGGCGGGTGTCGATCCTGCTCGATCGTCGCATCGACCCGTCGTCGGAGATGGAGGTTCGTGCGAGCAATCGGCCGGTGCGTGAGGTATTGGGTCTCTTGGCGGAGCCTCTTGGCGGCGGCATCAGCGTGGTGGGCAACACGCTGTACATGGGTCCGACACAGGACGCTCGTGTACTGCGGACACTGGTTCATCTCAGGAACGAGGAGCTCAAGTTGTCCGTCGAAGGCCGCAGCGGAGCCTCTCGGATTGCTCGACTCGGTCGCAAGTCCACCGTCCGCTTCGACGATCTCACGTCACCGCGTGAAGTGCTCGCCGAGATTGCTCGTCGTTGGAAACTCGAGATCCATTCGGTCGACCGGATTCCTCATGACCTGTGGGCCGGTTCCCAATGGCCTCGAGCGACGGCCACCGAGGCATTGTCACTGGTGCTAATCCAGTACGGACTCACGTTCGAATGGACTGCTCGTGGCCAGGGCGTCCGCATTATTGAGTTCGATCGTCCGGTGAGTCTTGTGGGGCGGTATCGAGCCCGTGGTGGCAAGGTGTCGGGGGCGATTTCGCTGGTTCGTCACGAATTACCGGGAGTGAGTTTCGAGCCAGCCGGGTCGGGTGAAGTGGGGGTGCGTGGGACATGGGAAGACCTGCAGGTGGCTCGGGCGTTGATCGAACGGGGTCGTCGGCCGGCGGGTTCGGTGGCGAGTCCGCGATACCCGCCATTGTCGCGTCGCCGTTTCACATTGCGAGTGGCTCGGGCTCGAGCGGCCGACGTGATGAAGCAGTTGGAACAGACGGGCATCCGTTTCGAGTACGATTCGAAGTCGCTGAAGTCGGCTGGCGTCCGGTTCGACCAGCGGGTGACGTTGGACGTCCGTGAGGTTGCAGCCGGGGTCTTCTTTGAGAAGCTGTTTGGTCCGTTGGGCCTATCGGTCGAGATCGACGGCCTGACGGTGCGGTTGGGTGTCCGCGAGTGTTGAGCCGGCTGTGTCAGTGGTTTGAGACGAACTCGTTGGAGTTCAATACGGCCCAAAAGACATCCTGCAGTCCGGCGATCGGGTCGTCCTGTCCGCCTTCCTTGAAGACTCGAGCCAGCGCCGACATTTCTTCTTCGGTCGGTTTTCTTTGCAGCGCGACCAGGAAGAGTGTTTCGATCTTGCGTGGGATGGCCTTGTAGCGATTTTTGAGTTGTTGTTGAGCTCGGATTCGAGCGGCTTTGCGTGTTCGTGGGGGGCGTGTGGCGGAACCCGACTTCGCGGATCTGATGTCACCCGACGGGGAATCCACGACTTGTTGGAGCAGCGATCCGTTGGTGATGGCGACGGCATTGTTGATCAGGGCACCGTTCATCATCAGTAGCGCCTGCGGGATGGTCCCGTTAAATGTGGTCGACTCGTCGTTCTCGTCTGTCCCGAACGTGCGGACGAATTGCGTGAGCCAAGTGCGTCTTTGTGCTTCGGCCGCTTCGAATCCTCGGCCGGTCTTGTGGGCGTTGGTGGCGATAATGAGTGAATCGTAGAGTTGTTCGGCGGAGAAGGTTTTGACTGGCATTCTGGAGAACAGCGGAGTCGTTCCTGCGGCGGGGTTGTCGTCGGCATTGTTATCGCCCTGTCGGCTGGTCAGGTTGTAGGCATCGCAGGCGGTGATCCAGCGGATCAGTCGTTTCTGGTCGAAGCCAGCGGTGCGGAATTGTATGGCGAGGTAGTCGAGCAGTTCGGGGTGCGAGGCGGGGTTGTGTGGTCCCATGTCGTCGATGGGTCGAGTGAAACCGAAGCCGAAGAAGTGTCCCCAGGTCCGGTTGACGATGGCTCGGGCGAGGTACGGCTTACTGGCGTCGGTCATCAGCGTGGCCAGTTGTTGTCGCGGTCGGACCTGATCATTGATGTCGACGCTGGTCCCGTCGACAAACCGTCTCAGGGCGGCCTCCTGCAACCCACTTCGTTTCTCGAAAAACTTGACGCCCTTGGCGGGCTGATCGACCAGTCGGAAGGCATCGCGGGCACCGAGTCGACGCGTTCCGTCGAAGAATGCATTCATGCTCCAGAACTGAGACTGTCTCCAGTCATTGAACGGGTGGTTGTGGCACTGAGTGCATTGGACCTGCAGTCCGAGGAACAGTCTTGCGGTGATCGCTGTGGCGGGGATGGCTCCGTTGTTGAGGTGTGAGGCGAGAAAATTGACGGCGGGGTTTTCCTGGCTGGTGCCTTCGGCGGCGACCAGTTCGAAGACAAAGCGGTCATAGGGCATGTTGCGTGCGAAGGCCCGTCGCAACCAGCCGTCCAGTGCGGCACGGCCGCCGCGGTTGTTGGTTCGACCGACGAGCAGGTTGCCCCAGATCGTGGTCCAGTTTCGCACGTAGTCTTCGTCATCGAGCAATTGCTCGATGAAACGCAGCCGACGATCCGTTTCGTCGCTTTCGAGCAAGCTGACGAGTTCGGCGTAGCGGGGGATGTGTCCGAGCACATCGAGCGAGACGCGGCGGGCGAATTCGCCGTCAGAGGCTTGAGGCGAGGCGGTCACTTCGTTGTCGGTCCAGCCCTGTCTCAGGTGCGAGTTGATGGTCTGGACGACGACCTGATCGGAATCGGCAGCCTGCGCGGGTTGAGGCTGGGTGGGCAGCGTGGCCAGGAAGATCAGGAGCGGCAACAACCAGTGGGTGGTTCGCGAGTTGCTCTCGGGTGAGATTCGCATCGATTCTGTCCTCGGGACTGACCTTTTGTATTGCGATGGACTGTCCTCTATCATAATTCGTTTCGAGGCTGTCGTCCAAATTAGTGAGCAGAAAACTGGTCGTCGGGGCGAGATTCTTCGACCGGTTTAGAATGGCTTTCAGCCTGGACGTGGCCGAACGTGTGCTGTTTGAGGTGACGAATCATGTTGGACATTGCCAGTGGTGGCGATTTGGATTTCCTGGCCTTGGGCGCGATGGTCCATCGTCTGGATTCTGGCCGGATCCCGTTCCGCAAGGCGGATGAAGTTCGGATCCATGTCAGTGGTGGTGAGTTCAACTGTGCGGCCAACCTGTCGGACTGTTTCGGGTTGTCGACGGGGATTGCCACGGCGATGGTTGATTCACCGTTGGGCGACCTGATTGCCGAGCGAGTGCGTGCGATGGGAGTCCGTTCGTTCTACCGGCCGTACGTTCACGACGGAGTCCGCGGACCGAACATGGCAACGGTTTACAGCGACCAGGGTGCCGGTGTGCGGGCTCCGGTGGTATTTTACAACCGAGCCCAGGAGGCTGCTGCGTTGTTGGAACCGGGCGATTTTGACTGGCCGTCGATCACGTCGGGCGGCGTGCGCTGGTTCCACAGCGGCGGTATCTTCGCGGCGCTTTCGCCGAGTACACCGGAGGTGATCATCGAGGGGATGCAGGCGGCCAAGGCTGCCGGAGCGGTCGTTTCGTTCGATCTCAACTTCCGAGCCAAGCTCTGGGAGATTGCCGGGGGACTCGGGACGGCTCAGGAGACGATGAGACGGATCGTCGAGCATGTCGACGTACTGGTTGGCAACGAGGAGGACCTGCAGTTGGGTTTGGGTCTTGCCGGGCCGGATGTCGAATCGAGCGGGAAACTGGATCCCAGTTCGTTCCTGTCGATGATGGAGCAGGTGTCAGACTTGCTGCCGTCGGTCAAGGTGGTGGCAACCACGCTTCGTGAAGTCCATTCGACGAATCGTCACGACTGGAGTGCCGTGTGCTGGGTCGAGGGCGAGACGTATCGGGCTCCGACCTGCGAACTGGACATCGTGGACCGGGTCGGAGGTGGAGACGGGTTCGCGTCGGGGCTGTTTTACGGCCTGATGAACGGACGAGATCCCGAGTCGGCACTCCGACTGGGTTGGGCTCACGGTGCACTGCTGACCACCTACCCCGGCGACACCACGATGGCAACGCTCGAGCAGGTCGAAGCGTTCGCCGAGGGCGGATCGGCGAGGATCCAGAGGTAGCCGGGGTCGGCTGAATTCGTAGTCGAACGGGCATCCAGACCAAGACCATTTCCACCAAGGCTCACTTACCTTCATTATCAGAGAAGAGAATGCCTCAGCACGATATCGGCCTGGTCGGCCTGGCCGTCATGGGTCAAAACCTGGTTCTCAACATGGCCAGCCGCGGCTACAGCGTGGGCGTCTTCAACCGAACGACGGCGACGACCGATGAGTTCCTTGCCGGGACCGCCTCGGGCAAGTCGATCACCGGGTACCATACGGTCGAGGAGATGGTCGAGAACCTTGAGAGTCCTCGTCGAGTGATGCTGATGGTGAAGGCTGGTGGAGCGGTCGACGCGTTGATCGACCAGTTGACGCCTTTACTGGACCCCGGCGACATCATCATCGACGGGGGGAACACTCAATTCGACGACACGAACCGTCGGACGGCCGAGGTCGAGGCGTCGGGTCTGTTGTTCATCGGCACGGGAGTGTCGGGTGGCGAGGAAGGTGCGTTGTTGGGTCCGAGTATTATGCCGGGCGGGTCGCCGGCAGCGTGGCCTGCGGTCAAGGAGTTGTTGCAGAAGATCAGTGCCAAGGTGGGTTCGGACGCGGACATTCCCTGCTGCGAGTGGGTGGGGCCAGCCGGAGCCGGGCACTATGTAAAAATGGTGCACAACGGCATCGAGTACGGCGACATGCAGTTGATCTGCGAGGCCTACTTCATTCTTCGGCACGCCTTGGACTTGAGCAACGAGGAGTTGTATCGGGTCTTCAGCGATTGGAACGAGGGGGATCTGGAGAGTTACCTGATCGAGATCACTCGAGACATTTTCAGCGTCACGGACGAATCGTCCGGGGGCCACCTGGTGGACCAGATCCTGGACACTGCCGGTCAGAAGGGGACGGGCAAGTGGATGAGCCAGCACGCCTTGAACCTCGGGGTGCCGACAACATTGATCACCGAGGCAGTCTTTGCCCGTTGTCTGTCGGCCCAGAAGGACGCTCGCGTCCGTGCCGAGGCGGTCTTGTCGGGTCCTGGCGGGACGTTTCAGGGCGATCGTGACGCGTTCATCGAGGACGTTCGCCGGGCGTTGTACGCGTCAAAAATCATCAGTTACGCTCAGGGCTACGTCCAATTGGACGCGGCGGCTGATGAGTTTGGTTGGGACTTGGACAACGGTCAGATCGCGTTGTTGTGGCGAGGCGGCTGCATTATCCGGGCGACGTTTCTGGAGAACATCAAGGCGGCGTTCGACCGAGACGGGAATCTCGAGAACTTGTTGCTGGACGATTTCTTCCGCGACGCGATCCACTCGGCTCAGCCCAGTTGGCGTCGCGTGGTCTCGACGGCTGTGGAATTGGGATTACCGGTTCCGAGTTTCTCGGCCGCTTTGTCCTACTTCGACGGCTACCGTCGTGGCCGATTGCCGGCCAACCTGCTGCAGGCTCAGCGCGATTACTTCGGAGCCCACACCTACCAGAGGCTGGACCAGGAGGGCGTGTTTCACACCGACTGGATTCGCGAGAGGCAACTCGACAATTGACACGCTCCGGGGCCGGACGCCGTCTTGCTCGTTGTGACGGCGTCGCCCGGACGACATGCAGAAGCCTGTTCCCCATTCCGTTTCACTTCAAGTTCCTTACCCATGCCGGACGCAGGGGATGACGTGCTTGGCGACCTGCTGGTCTGTCCCGACGGTCACGGGCGATTGCGGTTGGAATCGGGCGAATGGACGTGTGCCCAGTGCGGTCGATTGGGAGTCGAGCAGGGCGGGATTGCGAGGTTTGTCGAGCAGGCTCATTTGGAGAGTTTCGGGACGCAGTGGAACCGATTCGACGTAGTGCGTGACGACGAGGATCGTCGTGTGCTTGCAGTCAAGACGGGTGTGAAGCTGGACGAGTTGTCTGGTTTGCGGGTCTTGGATGCGGGATGCGGAGGTGGCCGCTACAGCCGATTGGCGGCAATGGCCGGAGCGAGCGTGGTTGGTGCCGACCATAGCAGTGCGGTCGAGAAGGCGTCCGCGGTGTGTCGCGATCTGCCTCGGGCGGATTTCCTGCAGGCGGACTTGAAGCGATTGCCCTTGGAACCGGGTTCATTCGACCTGGTGTTTTCGATCGGCGTGATGCATCACGACCGGGAGACTCGGGCGGTTTTCGACGAGGTGTCGAAGATGGTGTGTCCGGGTGGGCGGATGGCGGTGTGGTTGTACCGTCGCAACACGTGGTGGCAGGAGTGGCTCAACGACCGGATGCGTCGTCGGGCGTCGGTGATGTCGCCCGAGCGTTTGGAGCGTTGGTGTCGTCGGTTGTCGTGGTGGGGCGGAGTCCCGGTACTCAACAAGCTGCTCAACAAGCTGATCAATTTCAGCAACCACCCGGACGCCGAATTGCGGATGTGCGACACGTACGACTGGTACGCTCCGACGTACCAGCATCATCACACGGTTGTGGAGTTACGTGAGTGGTTCGAGTCGGCGGGATTTGGCGACTTGCGTGAGTTACCGCCCGAGAAGACGGGTGGGTTGTATCGTTGGGCGTGGCGATGGAACCTGATTCCCGGCAGCGGAGTCAACGTGGTGGGGACTCGATTGCCCGAGTGAACCGGGTTGTCTAGCGGCCCTTGATGTCAAAGGCGAGCAGGATGTCCTGATCGCGGAGGAAGAGTTTTCCGTCGGCGACGACGGGGTGTGCCCAAGCCGGGCGTCGGCTGCGTTGTGGTTGAGCGAAGACACCGGTTTGTCTGTAGGCGGAATGGGTCGCCTGGACGAGTGCCACTTTGCCGCCTTCGCTTCGCAGGTAGATGTGTCCGTCGGCGTAGGTGACGGCTCCCTTGCCGACCGAGCGATTCCGCCAGGCGACCTGTCCGGTCTTCAGGGCCAGGCAGGTCAATCCTCCTCCGTCGTTGAAGCCATAGACAAACCCCTTGAGCAGCACCATGCCTCCGTGGTGGTTCTTCATGTTACGGGTGTGGTAGATCTGCTTGGCCGCGGTCGTGCCTTGCGACGAGGTCAACTGCACCAATGCGCCGCCCTTTCCGTATCCCGAGGCCGTGAAGACGAGTCCCGCGGCAGCCAATGGGCTGGAACAGTTGGCCGTGCCGTTGACCGAACCGGACTGTTTCCAGAGAAACTTGCCGTCGTTGGCTCGGACGCCGATCACGGCATTGCGGGTGAAGTTGACGTACTGCCGGACGCCTCCGACGGTGGTCACCACCGGTGACGAGTAGGCGGCTCCGGGGTTGCCCGGCACGGCCGAGCGCCAGAGTTCGTCGCCGGTGACCTTGTCGAGTGCGACCATCGTGGCGTTTTGGCCTCCAGGCGTGCAGATCATCTTTTGCCCGTCGATCATCAGGCTCTCGCAAATCGCCCACCCCGGTCGGCCTCCGCCAAATTCCTTCAGCACGTTCTTCTGCCACACAATCCGTCCGTTCTCGAGGTCCAGGCAGGCGACGTCGCCGCTGAGGCCCTGGGCATAGATGCGGTTGCCGTCGATGGTCGGAGTGGCTCGTGGTCCGTTGCCGGCACTGGCGCTGTACTGCGAGCTGATCTTCGTCGACCAGATGATATTGCCGCCGGCCAGATCGATCGCATGGACACTTTCGCCACCGGCCTGCGTGGCTCCCATCGTGTAGGCTCGGTCTCCGACGATACTGACCGTCGAGTAGCCTTCGCCAAGGCTTCGAGCGGTCCAGAGCAGTTTGGGGCCGGCCGCCGGCCAACTCTTGAGCAGTCGGGTTTCGGTCGAGATGTTGTCACGGTTGTGACCTCGGAAACCCGGGAAATCGGCCGCTTGGCCGGGGACTCGGACAAGAAGCAGCAGGGTGGCGAAGAGAATCGAGGCGGCAATGTGACGAATGGTCATGGGCGGGGTCCTGGTTGTGCTCAGGTGGCGTGCTTGTCGTTGTGCAGGTTGGCAAGTACTGAACGGCGTGTCCAGCGGAGTTGTTCGGTTGAGGGAGTTTGTGGGATCACGAGTGAGAGTCCGAATGCGGCGATGATGGTGGCGAACCATGCGGCGGGAACGATCAGGTGCGTCGAGAACGGGCTCCCGAAGAACTCCATGCTGTAGCTGCAGCCGACTCCGACGGCTTCGCCAAGAACGAAGGCGAGGGCCATGTGAGTCGAGGCGATTCGGCGAGAGAACATGCCGAGCATGAAGGTGGCTCCGAGCGGGCCGAGGAAGCAGTTGAAGCCTCGCTGGCAGAGGTCGATGATGTTGGTGCCTTTGGAGAGGTGATAGAGTCCGAGCGTATAGAGCACGACGGCGACTCCCATCGCCGCGGTCAGTAACCGGGCTCGTGCCAGTTCTCCGGCCTCGGTCGCGGGCGTTTTCGAGAGAGGCCGGAAGAAGTCGACGGTCAGGATGGTGCTGGTGGAGTTGGCTCCTGAGTCGATCGTCGACATGGCTGCGGCAAACAGTGCTGCCACGACCAGCCCGCGCAGGATCGGCGGCATGTAGTGGCGGATGAATTGCGGGAAGATGCTGTCCTGGGCCTTGTTGAGAGTCTTGTTCAGGTCCAGTCGCTGCTGTGACTGGTCGGATACGATCCGATCGGCCAGTTGCTGGTCGCCACTGGAACGTGCCTGTTGGAGAGTGTTTTCGAGTTGTTCGAGTGCTTGGGTGGACTGGTTGCGAGCGATGCTGGCCGGCAGCGGGTGGTCCTGGATGTAGTAGGCCAATGAGACTCCAACACCGGCCAGAATGACTCCGATCCCCAGGCTGGCCAAGGCACTGACAAGGTAACTCTGGCGGGCTTCTCGAACACTGGGGACCGTGAAGTACCTCTGCAGAGCCACCTGGTTGGCTCCGTGTGTGCAGACGAACCAGAAGAACATGCCGATCGAGATCGTGAACACGGTCGAGCGGTTGCCAACATCCATGCTGAACCATTCGACCTGTTCGTGCCGGGTGGCGAGCGAATGACTGACCCAATCGTTCAGTCCACTGCCGGTGTCGTAGGCGATGTAGCCCATGGTGAACAGGGCTCCGGCCATCAGTACCAGGAACTGGATCACGTCGGTCCAGACCACCGCGCGGATGCCGCCCAGTGTGGTGTAGAGGATCGAGAACATGCCGACGGCGACGATGACCAGGTGCATGTCGGCGTCGCGGTATCCGGATGCCGAGTCGTTGGTGCCCAGGAACCAGCCGATGTCCAGGTGAGCGATATCGACCAGTGCTGCTGAGGCGGTCAGCACGACGACCGAGATCCAGCCAAAGAGCATGAGCAGGCAGAAGACGGCGGCGAGGGCTCGAACGGTGTAGTTGAATCGGCGGCTGAGATACTCGTAGGCGCTGGTCAGTTCGAGTCGCATGAAGAAGGGGATCCACAACATCCAGACCACAACCAGCACCAGCGGGATGGGCAGTTGCCGTGTCAGGAAGGCGACACCCGTGCGGAACATTTCACCCGGCATGCCCAGGTAGGTGATCGTGGAGAGCAGGGAGGCAAAGAGGCTGATGCCGACGGCCCAGGCTGGCAGGTTTCTGCCGCCCAAGAAAAAGTCATCGGTCGTTTTTTGCCGACGGGCGATGGCCAGTCCCATGCCCATCATCGCTGCCAGGTAGACGACAATGACGACCACGTCGGACGTCGCCAGACCTCCGGTGGGGATTGGGGCGAGGACCTGGGGTGGGGTGGGATTGGCCAGGAGGGGCATTGGTCGAGGGGCTCGGTCGCGGGGCGAGGAGTCCGAGGGTACTCAAGTTGGCAATCGAGACGCTAGCCAGTCGCTCGACCGTTGCATCAATCGGTCCATCAACCGGTCCATCAACCGTTGCATCAACCGGTCCATCAACCGGTCCATCAACCGGTCCATCAACCGGTCGAATTGGTTGCAATCGTCGGGTTGGGTTTGGAGGATGAGGCGTCAGCGAGGGGATTGGATTTGGTTTCCGATCGCTGTGAAGTCTGGTGATGCCCGGGGGGATGCGAGGATGAGTGCGACTGAGGCGAAGTTGGGGGAGTTGGGGATCACGTTGCCCGAGGCACCGGCGGCGGTAGCGGCCTACGTGTCGTGGGTCCGAACCGGGTCGTTAGTCGTCACCAGTGGCCAGTTGCCGTGGGTCGACGGCGAGTTGTCTCATGTCGGACGTCTTGGTGCCGAGTTGACCGACGAGGAGGGTTACGAGGCGGCTCGGAACGCGTTGATCAACGCGTTGGCTCAGTTGAAGGAGGCGGTTGGTGATCTGGACCGGGTGGTTCAGATTGTGCGGATGGAGGGCAACACGCATTCGGCTCCCGGCCATCGCGGCCAGCCGGGGGTTTTGAACGGAGCGTCGGACTTGTTGCTTGAAGTTTTCGGCGAGCGTGGCCGTCACACCAGAACGGCGTTGGGCATTAGCGAGATGCCATTGGGTGCGGCTGTCCAGATCTCGGTGTGGGCCGAGGTCAGCGACGACTGACCTCGGGGTTTGCGGGCACTGGAGTCTTTCGACTTGCTACTTGGCTGCCGCGGCAGCCTGCGGCGCCTTGTAGCCGGGAGCGGCGAAGAAGGTGATGGTATTCTTACCGTCGGCGGCGTTCCAGATGCGAATTTCTCCGTCGTAGCTCCCGGTGGCGATCACTTTGCTGTCGGCAGTGACGTCGACCGAGTAGACCCAATCCTTGTGTCCGGCGAGGCTGCGAACCTGTTTGCCGTCGGCGACAGTGTGAATGCGTGCGGTCTTGTCGGCGCTGGAACTGTAGATTTTTCCGTCCTTGGCCACGACGACTCGGAAGACCTCGTCGCCGAATCCAGCGATGGCTCGGACCTGTTTGGCGTCCTTGGTGTTCCAGACCCGAATGTTCTTGTCGCGTCCGCTGGTGACGACCTGGTTCCCGTCGGTGCTGAAGCCGACGCCGAAGACGGGTTGACCGTGGCTGTTGAAGGTGACGAGCGAATCGCCGGTTTTGGCGTCGAAGACTTTGGACGTCTTGTCGCGGCTGGCGCTGGCCAGTTTCTTGCCATCGGGAGCCCAGGCGACGTCCATCACCCAATCGGCATGGTCTTCGATGGTCAGCAGTTGTTTACTGCTGGCGAGGTCGTAGATACGGATGGCTCGATCGGCTCCGCCTGCGGCCAGTTTCTTGCCGTCGGGGCTGTAGGCGACGGCGAAGACCGAATCGCCGGTACGAACGAGGTCGGCTTGCAGCGATCCATCGGCGGTGGAGAACAGCTTGATTTCACCGATCTGTCCAGGAGTCCCGGCGGCGACGGCCATTTGTTTTCCGTCGGCCGAGAAGGCGATGTCGTAGATGCGTTCGGCGATGTTGGTGATCCGCCGGATCATTTTGCCATCGCTGGTGTTCCAGAGGATGACCTCGTGGTATCCGGAACTGGCCAGTTGTTTGCCGTCGTGATTGAAGGCGATGGCGGTGACCGGCACGGGGACGCGATAGGCTTTGGGGGGCATGGGTTGAGGCAACTTGGGGACGATGGCGATCAGGGGGTCGTTGGCTCCGACTCCAGCGTTGAGTTTGGCTCCGGTGTTGATCCATTTCTTGATCAGAGCGATCTGGTTGGCGGTGAGCGGATCGGCGTCCTGCGGCATCGAACCGTCTTCGACCATGGCCAGCAGCGTGCTTTCGTCAGCCTTACCGGCGGCCAGCAACAGTCCGCTTTCGCCACCCTTGAGTGTGGCGGCGAAGGAATCGAGGTTGAGTCGTCCCTTGGCGGTACGTGCGTTATGGCAGGCGGTGCAGCGTGCGGCGAAGATGGGGGCGATCGAGTCGGAGAACGAGACCATCTTGTCGGTGGCGATCAGTACGGCTTCGAACTGTTTGGCGGCGGTTATCGAGGCCAGTGTTTTGGATTCGAGTGTGGATTCGGCCTTGGCCAGTTCGGGAGCGAACTTGGCGATTGCCGCTTCGGTGGTTTTCACCTTGGCGTTGGAATCGATCACGGTTTTCTTGGTCGAGGCGATCGTGTCGTTGGTGGTTTTGAGCGTCTTGGCTGCGGTTTTGGCTGTGGTGGCGGCCTTGACGGCCTTGTCCATGGCGGCCTTGGCGACTTTCTGAGCATCGGCGAGCGTCTTGGCTGCTGCTGCGGCTTCCTTGTCGGCGACCGTCTTGGCGTCGGTGGCCTTCTTGGCGGCTTCGGTTTGCGGCTTGACGTTCTTTTCGGCCGCTTTCTGATCGTTGGTTGCCTTGGCGACGGCCGCCTTGAGTTTGGCGGCTTCGTCTTTCATGGTCTGGGTCTTTGTGCGAGCGGTCTTGGCGGCGGCTTCGGCGGTCTTTTTCAGTGCGGCCGCGGCATCTGCTTTCTTTTTCAGGTCGGCTTCCTGCAAGACGCCGAGTTTCGCGGCGGCGGCCTGTTGCGCTTTCAGGGCGGTTTCGGCTGTCGCCGCTGCCTTGGCTGCCTTGGCGGCGTCGGCCTTGAGCATGGCCAATCGGGCTTCGAGTTCCTTGGCCTTGGCGATGGCCATCTTGAGTTTTGTCGTGGAAGACGATTTGTCCTGCGCGATCGTGCCTTGTGTCGGGCCGAGCACGATGGCCAGTGCCAGAGTGAGACTGAGGCAATAGCCCAGGGCAGCGGTCCAGCCGGAAGTCAGGAGGTTGGCCGTAACGCGTGAGGACGATGTGTTGTCTGGCATGGGATTTCCTTGCAGTCGATGCGGACTCGAACCGTCGACAGCCGTCGGTCGGGTGGGCACAGTGTTTCTTTTAGGTCGGAGTTCCGCAACCGGACTCGGTTGGGAATCCTGATAAGGTAGGAAAAGTTGGAGGGTTGTGCAGGTGGGTTTCTCCAGCATCCGCGCGCAAGGCGGCGTTGTCAAGAGGGTGCTGGCCGAGTTGTGGTGCGCGCACCGATCGTGTGTCACCGCGTTGGGAGCAATCAGCAGGCCACATCGAGAGCACTCGAGGCCGGGTCCGAGACGAGACGAGTCGGACTACTTCTTGCGATGTCGGATCTTAGCGCGGTTCCGTCGTTTTTTGCGACCGATTTTGCGGCGACCCTTGCCTGATTTCTTTGTACCCATGTGGTTCTTCGCGAGGAATACTCTCGTCGGGCATGGCGACAGGATGGCCATGCTCGGAAAAAGGGACTCTAGCAGGACCGGCGATGTCGATCAACTGCGGCGGGCCATGCAATGCCGGGTTCGGATGGCTGAAAACGGCGTGTCGGGTCGCTATCATGTGCTGCTTCCGAGTGCGAATGGCACTGTGACAGACTGGAACGCAGGAGGACGTCATGAGTTCGATGAGATATCGCGGGTTGGGGTGTACGGGATTGCAGGTTTCGGAGATCTGTCTGGGCACGATGATGTTCGGAGGTCGCACGGACGAATCGCTTTCGAGCGAGATTATTGGTCGAGCGATCGATACGGGGATCAACTTCATCGACACGGCCGACGTCTACAATGCGGGGGTATCGGAGGAGATCACGGGTCGGGCGATTGCCGAGTGTCGTGACCAGGTGATCCTGGCGACCAAGGGCCGCAACGCCATGGGTCCGGGAGTCAACGACAAGGGGACCAGTCGGGGTTACCTGATGCGGGCACTCGAGGCGAGTCTGAAGCGTTTGGGGACCGACTACATCGATCTCTACTACGTCCACTCGCCCGACTACACGACTCCGATCGACGAGACACTCAGGGCCCTGGACGACATGGTCCGATCCGGCAAGGTGCGTTACATCGCCTGTTCGAATTACCGGGCGTGGTACTTGGCATTGGCGTTGGGTGCCAGCGAACGCAGCGGGCTCGAGAGATTTTCGTGTGTTCAGCCTCTCTACAACATTGTCAACCGGGACATCGAGGTCGATTTGATGCCGTTGTGTCGTGACCAGCAGTTGGGCGTGGTCAGTTACAGCGGTTTGGCTCGAGGCATTTTGACGGGCAAGTATACGAAGTTCGGCGAATACCCCGAGGGGACTCGTGCTTCGGTGGATGATCCGAGGATGGTGCAGGCCGAGTTGCGGGAAGCGAGCATTGTGGTCAGTCAGTCGATCAAGGAGTACTGCGACACACGAGGTACTCGTTGCAGCCAGTTCTCGCTGGCCTGGTGTCTGGCCAACCCGATTCTGACATCGGTGATCATTGGTCCTCGGACGATGGAGCAGTTTGAGGACAACCTGGGTTGTTTGGACGTCGAGTGGAGCGAAGCGGACGAGGCCCTGGTCGACGGGTTGGTGCCTCCGGGCGAACACAGCGGGTTCGGGTTACAGGACTCGGCCTACCCGATCACCGGCCGTGGCTAGTCGCTGGCGTCATTCGTAGACCTCGACCCGACGGTTGTCTCGAGACTGAATCAGGCTCTCGAGCCGTTTGGGATCGATGCGTCCGTCGGGTTGGACGAGCAGTTGGGGGCGGTGTCCGGGTTGGCCGACGGGAACGGGCCTGGTTTGGCCTGGTGTTTGGCCTGGTGCCGTCAGTCGTTCGACGACGGCTTGTCGGTGTTCGGGTGTGCCGTCAAAGTCGTAATCGAATGGTGTTGCTGCTGGCAGAGATTTCAGGCTTTGCCAGGCGATCCATCGGACGGCCGGGTAGGGGTCCAACAGCGCGTGGGCCAGGCGAGGTTGGATCCAGTCGGTGCCGGCTGTTTTGCGTGCGGGTTCCCACCCGAAGTGCCAGGTGGCGATGGCCCGTTGTCCGGCGTCGCCGGCGAGTGCCCAGTGCAGTCCGGCGGCGACGTTCCTGTCGCGGTCGTCGAGTTCGACCGGTGGCTGGTCGTACCAGTTGGCGAGGTGTTCCGAGGCCCATTGGAGTGTGCGATCGAGGTGGCAGAGGTTACAGGCGTTGGGTCGGGTGTGTGGACCGGTCGGAGTGACCCGGGGACTGTCGATCTGGTGCGAACGGATGGCTTTGAAGAGTGCGTAGCTGGTGTGAGGCATGTGGCAGTTGTAGCACTGGCTACCGTGTCCGGAGGGCTGGTGGTGGGTGTGAGCCTGGAGCGCTTCGGGTTGGCGGAACTTGGGGTGACAGGCGGTGCAGCTGGAATTGCTGGTGGCCGAAGGTTTCAGCTGGTCGTTGGGCGGGGCGTTGTGCATCGAGTGGCACGAGAGGCACGAGAGCTGGTGTTGTTGGGCGGTGTTTGCTGCGGTGTTTGCTGCGGGGATCCGGTAGCAGGGTGAGGCGAGCAGTCCGTTGTATTCGCGGCCACCGCTGCGGCAGTTCCCGTCGGCCCAAAAGCGGTGTTCGTTACCGGTGTAGCCATCGTCGAGAGTCAGGAAGCGTGCGAACCGGTCGAGGTCTTTTCCTGGCCGGTAGGCGAGCCCGGTCTTGAGAAACTGCTGGGCTCCGATTCGGTCATGGTCATGATGGACCATGTGGCTGTGGCATTGTCCACAGACCTGTGAGGCCATGCGAGGTGACGATTTGGCCGGGTTGACGACATCGTGATTCGAGTCACTGGCGATTCGTTGCTGGAGCCGTTGGCCGGGGTTTCGGTACTTGTTGACGTGAGTTTCGGCCGGTCCGTGGCAGGCTTCGCAGGCGATCCCGATTTCGCCGACTCGAGTGTTGGAAAACAGGTTCATGGGCGGTTTACCCAAGCCGGGTTCTCCACCGGCGTTGTGGCAGTGAATGCACTGGTGGTTCCAGGTGCGGAAGTGAGACAGTTCGGGTTTGTCGGGCGGTTGCAGGAACACGTCGTTTCGGTGGACCCAACGATCTTCTCCGATGTGGTATCTCCAGGGGAATTGCCAGAGTTCACCGGTGCGGTCGCTGGTGATCCAGTAGACTTGGAAGTGGTGCGAGCCGGTGGTGAGCATGACTCGCCGTTGGACTCGTTCGGGGTCTCGAACCGCGAGTGCTTCGGGGATCCCGGCCGCCTGGGCCTTGTCCCATTCGGGGTTGACCATATCGACCCAGAACTCGTCGCCCTTGCGTTTCAGTCGAGCGGACCGGCCGTGGGTTTCGAGTCGGAACCGTTCGTCGAAGTCCTGGCTGGCTCCGGCAACAACTGTGGCGGAGCCGGCGATCTGAGTCATCGTGCGGTGGTAGGTCTTGTGCCAACTGGCGTATTCGCCCGGGTGACAACTGCGGCAGGTCTGTGACGACACGAATCCGCGGTCGTCGGAGCGTTGTGGGAGGTAGGTCTTGGCGAGCACGTCGGGTTGGGGTGCTGCGAATGCCCAGTAGAGGAGTCCCAGGGCGAAGGTGGAGAGCGGGATCAGGACCATTCCCGGGTTTTTCAGGCGATCCGGTAACACTCTTCGCACCAGCAGGCTGGTGACACCTGCCACGGCGACCAGCAGGAGCAGTTCCCCGAGAGGCAATTGGAGCAGCCGTTGAGTGAAGACGAGCATGGGTGATTTCAGGATAAGTCGTTGGGCGGTGTGATGGCGTTAGAGAGTTTCGAATTGGCGTAGAGCTTCGTAGATGACCGCCGTGGCGGTACTGGCGAGGTTCAGGCTTCGGACCTCCGGTTGCATCGGCAGCATCAACGTTCGTGCGGCGTGCGTTTCGAGCAGTGCGGCGGGCAATCCGCGAGTTTCGCTACCCAGTACCAGCACGTCGCCTCGGCCAAACGAAGCTTCCCAGAGAGTGTGTCGTCCGGACTTGGTCAGGAACCACATCGGCCTGTCGCCGAGGCGTTCTAACAGAGTGTTCCAGTCGTCAACGGCTTCCCAATCGACCTGCGGCCAGTAGTCCATGCCGGCGCGTCGGAGGTGTTTGGCATCGAGTCGAAAGCCGAGTGGTCGGACGAGCCACAGTTTGGCTCCGACGGCCAGGCAGGTGCGGCCGATGTTGCCGGTGTTCTGCGGGATATCGGGCTGATAGAGCACGACGTGCAGCAGCGGCGTGCCGGTCGAGTCAGCCGATGCGGAGACCGTCTCGGACATGGTGCATTTATTCCGACGTGATGATCCAGACGTCAACGGTGGTTGTACCGGTTTTCAGTTCACGGTGTTGGTCGGGGACGGTGTCCAGCGGATCGAGTGAATCGGCGAGCGTTTCGTTCTGGATCGTCTCGGACCACTCGTCGATGGCTCGAGCGGCTTCGGCGTCCTCGGCGTGGTATCCGAGCCGGATGCGGTCCTGGATTTCGAGTCCCGAGTCTTTTCTGAGTTGTTGGACGCCTCGGATGCAGTCTCGAGCCATCCCTTCGCGGATCAATTCTTCGGAGAGCACAGTGGAGAGGGCGACCTGAACATCGTGGTCGTCACCACAGACCCAGTCGCCGGACTGTTGGGTTTCGACAAGCACATCATCGGGCTCGAGCGTGACGTCCTGGCCGTCGAATTGGAGCGTGACGGATTGGCCGTTGCGGAGCGGTGCGAGCCGATCGGCGTCGACCTGAGGCAGTTCGTTGCGGATGGTTCCCAGCAGTTTTCCGTAGCGGGGTCCGAGCGTCTTGAGGTTGGGTTTGTAGACGTAGCGGACCAGTTCGTCGAGTGAATCGCAGGCGGTCACTTGTTTGATGTTCAGTTCGTCGGCGATGACTTCGGAGAGTTGTTCGACGGAGGCGAGGCTGTCGCGGTCGGCTATGGAAAACTTCAGCTCGGGCAACGGTTGTCGGACTCGCTGGTTGGATTCGTCACGGAGTCGGTGTCCGAGTCGGACGATTTGTTGCGCGGTGGCCATGCGTTGATTGAGTTCGGGGTCGAGCAGTCCGGGGTCGGCTTGTGGGTATTGTGTCAGGTGGACGCTCTGGTCGTTGTCGGGTTGGTTGGCGACGACGAGGTTGCGGTACATCCGTTCGGCGAGGAAGGGGATCATGGGTGCGACGAGTTGTGCGAGTGTGACGAGAACGGTGTGGAGTGTCTGGTAGGCGGCCAGTTTGTCTCGGCCGGTTTCCGAGCGATCCTGATCATCGTCGCGTGATCTCCAGAACCGTCTGCGGTTGCGTCGGATATACCAATTCGAGAGGTCATCGATCAGCGAGGCTGTGGCCTGGCAGGCCTGTGCGGCGTTGAAATCCGAGAGAGAATCGCGGCAGGTTGTGATGAGTGCCTGGAGGTTGGAGAGGATCCAGCGATCGATTTCCGGTCGGTCTTCGACGGGCACGGCTTCGGCGGCCGGGTCAAACTGATCGAGTCGGGCGTAGTTGACGAAGAAGGCGTACGAGTTCCACAGCGGGATCAGCAGTTGCCGTCGGACCTCATCGGCCGGTTGGCTGGAGACTCGGCAAATGGGCACACCTTCGACGGTCTGATCGATTGGCCCATCGGGAGTCTGAATGGTGACCGGTTCATCGGAGTGTCGGGTCCCGAATCTCAGGTCAGCCGCCGGGTTCTGAGCGAGGTACATCCAGCGCATGGTGTCCACGCCAAGCTGTTCGGCCGCTTCTTCGAACCAGATCGCGGTCCCGTCGGACTTGTGCATCGGCTGGCCGGATTCGTTCATGACCAGTCGGTGTCCGAGCAGGTTTTTGAACGGAGGCGAATTGTCCATCATCGTGGCCATGGCCAGCATGGCGTAGAACCAGTTGCGGAACTGTCCGGGGAAGCATTCGGTCACGAAGTCGGCGGGGTACTGTTGGGACCAGGCTTCGGGATCGGAGTTGAACTGGAGAGTGGAGAAGGGGACGATGCCGGCATCAAGCCAGGGGTTGCCGACGTCTTGGATCCGGGACATCAGGTTGCCGGTTTCGGGGTGAGCGATCTTGACCGAGTCGATCCATGGACGATGGGGTGTGTGGCCGTCGAATTCGTCCCAGCCCTCGACGGCTCGTTCGCGAAGTTCTTCGAGCGACCCCATGACTTCGAAGTCCCCGGATTCCTCGTCGACCCAGATTGGCAGAGCCAGTCCCCAGAAGCGTTTTTTCGAGATCATCCAGTCGCGCATGTTGGTCAGCCATTCCAACTCGCGGCTTTCACCGTCGACCGCTTCGGGCAGCCAGCGGATCTGTCGAGTCACCTGTTTGATCTCGTCTCGCCAGTCCATGTTGATGAACCATTCATCGACGAGTCGGAACACCAGTTCGTCGCCGGTTCGCCAGCAGTGCGGATAGATGTGCGGGTAGGCTTCGGTGGCGAGCAGGAGGCCGGCTTGTCTGAGTTGTTCGAAGACGACCTGTGCGGTTTCTGGATCGGTGGCTTCGCGTCCGGCCAGGAATCCGAATTCTTCGGTAAACCGCCCGTCTTCGCCGAGGGGGGCCAGTGCGACCAGGTGGTTGTCTTGTCCGAGGTGGAAGTCGACGTCTCCGCAGCCGGTGGCGATGTGGACGATACCGGTACCTTCGCCGGCGACGACATGAGCGTTCCCCTTGCTGTCGCGGCCTCCGTCGATGACGCGGTGGCTGCCGGCCGAGGTCATGTCGGCCATCGCTTCGACCGCCGGGACGCCTCCGGGGGCCTGCTGTGCGGCGAGGTCGTCGAAGGGACCGACGTACTCGCGGCCGACCAGTTCATGTCCCTTGAGTGTCTTTTGGATTTCGTAGCCGCCCTGTTCCTTGAACAGCTGAGCGATCGTCTTCAGCCGCGGCAGATCCTTGGGCCAGCTCCACTCGGGCCGCCCAAAACCCTCGCGGAATTCTTTATCGAGCCTTGCGAATTCGAGGTTGTCGGCGGCCAGGTAGTAGACGGCATCGTCACGCTTGGCTCGGAGTTGGATGTAGTCGAGATCGGGATTGACAGCACAGGCGACGTTGGCGGCCAGGGTCCAGGGGGTGGTGGTCCAGACGAGCAGGGATTCGTTTTCGGCATCCTTCAGAGGGAACCGGGCGAAGACGGACTGGTGGACGCTGAGTTTTCGGCCGTCGGCGACTTCCATCTGGCTGTAGGCACTGCCGCCTCGGCCAGACCAGGGCATGACGTCGTGGCCTCGGTAGAGTTTATTACGGGTGAAGCACTTCTTGAGAAACGCCCAGATGGTCTCGTTGTTTTCGGTCGAGAACGTGAAGTAGCTGCCGCCCCAATCGGAGTTGCCCAGGCGGGCGACCAGTTGATGAGCGGGTCCGGTGACGGTTTCACCGCGAGGTGTTTCGATGGTGACCGGGTCGGGTGTGCCGATGGCTTCCGAGAGTTTCGCGAGAGTCTTGGGGTTGTCCCAATCCATCCAGTAGCCGAGCCGCACCGACTGTTCGGTCTGGCGGGCGGCGAATCGCAACACGCGACGTTTGCATTCGGTGACGAACCGATCGATCCCGAACTCGTGCACATCGGCTTTGGTCTGCAGTCCCAGGTCGCGTTCGACTTCGACCTCGACCCACAATCCTTGGCAGTCGAATCCGTTCTGGTACTTCAGCCGGTGCCCGGTCATGGCGTGGTAGCGTTGGTAGACATCCTTGTAGGTCCGACCCCAGGCGTGGTGCACACCCATTGGGTTGTTGGCGGTGATTGGTCCGTCGAGGAAACTCCAGATCGGGCCGTCGGCGTTTTGCTGGTTGAGTCGTTCGAAGACCTGGTGTTGTGTCCAGAACTTCAGCACGTCGTGTTCGCCACGGACAAAATTGGCGTCGGTCACCTGCTGAAAGTGTTCGCCGGACGAGAGTTGTTCGAGCATGATCGGGCCGAGTCGGGAGTCGTTGAGAGGGTGGGCGGGGGGGCAGGTTGAGCGCGCAAGAGGCTACTGTATGGGGTGGTTTGCGAGTGGGGCAATAGCGGAAAGGGTTGTGCTAGGCCAACCGGGCGACCACTCGAGGGATCAGTTCGGCGAGGGTGGCTCCGCCGATGGCGGCCTGCTCGAGCACCATGTCGATGTCGACCGGGTGCAGTTCTTCGGGCAGCCCCATATCGGTGACGATCGAAAAGCCGAGCACTCGCATCGACATGTGGCGAGCCACCAGGCATTCGGGCACTGTCGACATGCCCACCAGGTCGGCTCCGAGTCGCCTGAGCATTCGGTATTCGGCCCGGGTCTCGAGATTCGGTCCGGGCACTGCGGCGAAGACACCCGACTTCAAGGACCATCCCAGTTCACTGGCCGATTCGGTGGCCAGTTCAATCAACGACATGTCGTAGGGGTCGCACATATCGGGGAACCGTGGTCCGAGACTGTCGTCGTTGGGGCCACGCAGCGGGTTGTCGCCCAGCAGGTTGATGTGATCGGAAATGGCCACGACGTCGGCCAACTCGAATTCCGGGTTCAACCCACCGGCCGCGTTTGTCAGCACGAGCGTGTCGGCGCCCAGGGATCGCATGACGCGGACCGGAAACGTCACGTCGGCCAACGAGTAGCCTTCGTAGAAATGAAACCGACCCTCCATCGCGATCAGCGGGACGCCACCGAGTGTGCCGCAGACGAGTCGGCCGGCGTGCGAGGGGGCGGTTGAAATGGGGAAATGGGGGATGTCCTGGTAGGCGAAGGTGGCCGATGTCTCGATCTGCTCGGCAACCGATCCCAGCCCGGTGCCCAGCACCAGTCCGACGGCCGGAGCGGTGGCCCAACCGGCCGAAATCACACCACAGGCTTCGTCAATCCGATCTCGCAAGTCGCTCATTCATAGCCCCATCACAAATGACTGACATCGTGCCGATCGCGTCAGCCGTATCTGGTTCGCTCGAGTCGGCCCGAGTGTAACTCAACTGTCGTCTTCGTCTTCGTCTTCGTC
>CAVOEV010000018.1:0-32162 GCA_963694825.1 Planctomycetota bacterium | reverse complement strand
AAGACCTCGTCGACTGTCGAAATCACGGCAACGGCAGTGGAAACAGCAACACGTCGAGCAGCCCGACGGCAAATAAGCCGACACTGATCACGGCGTTGATCTGAAAGAACGCCAGACCCACTCGCGATAAATCCTCCGGACGCACCAGCCAGTGCTCCCACGCCAACAAACCGCTAACCGCCGCCACACCACAGAAGAACAACGGACCCATTTCCGCCACCCACCACAACCCGAACAGACAACCGATCGTCAACACGTGACTGGCCAACGCCACACGCAACGCACCACTCACTCCCAATCGAGCTGGCACACTGAACAAGCCCACACGACGGTCGTGCTCGATGTCCTGGCAGGCGTAAATGATGTCGAAACCACCCACCCAGAAGAAAATCACAGCCGCCAACGTCCCCGGGACAACCCAATCGCCCCACGACAGCATCGACTCGCCACGGATCGCTACCCAAACACACATCGGAGACAGCATCAACGCGGCCGCCAGCCAGTAATGACTCAGGCTGGAAAACCGCTTCACGTACGAATACCCCAACAAGAACAACAACACCGGGACTGCCAGACGGATTGGCCACCAGTTCGGCTCGTCGCCCAGAAGAAACAACAACGTCGAAGCCACAAAACCGGCCGAACAGATGGCAGTGAACAGAATGACCGCCCCAGACTTCAATAGCCCCGCCGGAAGATGACGACTCGATGTCCGTGGGTTCTCGGCATCAAGACCACGGTCGACCAGACGGTTGAACGACATCGCCGCACTGCGAGCCGTGACCATCGACAACACGATTCCCAACAACTGGTGCCACGCGAAACCGCTCGACGGATCACGCCACGCCAGCACCGCCGCCAATAACGCAAATGGCAAGGCGAACACCGTGTGACTGAATCGGATCAACTCCAACAACTGCCGAATCCGACCACACAGGGACAAGGCGACAGCTTGGGACGGAGTCGTCATGAGTCGGCTGCGCGTGGGGTTGAGAATCAGGGAGACACCAGGACTCCCTGTCGCTCCAGATGAGCCCGCCAGCGAGACACCGCTGCCTGGCGACGACCCGCCGGGGCGTCGGGACGGTATTCGTACTTCCGACCCGTGATCCGCGACACATGGTAGAACGCCATTTCCCGGATCGCAACACGGTCGTCGTTCAGCCAATCCACCAACTGAATCGACGACTCCTTCAACGAGCCGGCCGACTTGTCGAAACCCCACAACAACCGGTACACCGACTCCACTTCCTGACGCTCGAACCAACGTCGCAACTCCGCCTTCAACAACTTGCCACGATCCCCTGCCCCTGCCCCTGCCCCTGCCCCTGCCCCAACTCCCGCCACCCACAGCCGCAAACCGTCAAACGCCGCCACTCGCGAACCGGAATACTCGGACTCGGCCAACGACTGCACCAAGGGACCCAGTTGATCCGTCATCGCCAGGCAACCGACAGCCAACTCCGATATCCCGGACAACGGCGACTTGACCGCGGCAACCACGCTCAGCCGAATGGGCTGTTCGAGATCGAATTCTCGCTCGAATCGTGTCGACATCGTCCGCTCGGCCGCCGAGATCGACTGCGATCCGCGAACCAGCCAACCCGTTTGAAACGGCAACGACTTGGGCCCCTCGCCATCTGTATCAAGATCCGCCGGAGTCAAAGACAACCAGTCGCCTTGGACCAACGATCGCGCCGCCGCCTGGTCTGGATTCGTATCGGCGGGGTCGGCCTCTCGAGTCAGGCGAACCGAACCGCTGGACACCGTCAAATCTCCCAGGTACCAGTCGTCACCAAACTCCTGCTCGAAGGAACTGGGAAACCGTGGCCTGACCTGGATCCCGCAAATGGTGTCCGGTGCCAACAGCTCCAGTCGCCAGGCTCGAGTCCCGATTACCAACCTCAGCACAACCGGCTCGACAGCATCTGCCGACGGTGGACCCGAATGAAACACGACGCGTCCACGATCAATCGTCACCTCACACACGCCATTGGCACAGCCGGACAACGTCGCAGCCGTTTCTCCCCACAACCTCACTCGTACCGGTACCCCGGCAATTCTCAGGTCCGATTCGAACGGTTCCGGCGACACCAGCCGCTGCCCCGATCGCACCTTGCCACCACGAGGCAACAGCATCCAATCGCCACCGCTCGACTCGCGACCCAGCAACACACCTCGAGCCGACGTGTAACGGACCTCCGGCATCGGAACCTCCGGAGCGATTACTGTCTTGGGGCTGGCCCCAGTCGGCGGCCCCCCCTTGGCGGGCTGAGCAACCTTCGTTGTCACAGAATCACCGGTTACCCGATCCGCGAGGTCGGCCACGGGATCGGGTTTCGATTGGGCAGTGGCTGCTGAAGCAACAGACGGCTCGGATGCCTGGGAACTGGTGTCGCCGGAATCCTCGGCCGTACCGCCCGAAGAAACATCGGCCACCACGTCGGCCCGATCACGCCCGACCCCACCCACCACTGCAGCTCCCGTGTCGGCCACCGTGTCGCGGTCGCTGTTTCGTACCTGGGACTCGAAGACCAACAGCCCGAGCCAAACCAGGACGACCGCCGATACGAGGATGTAGGGCAAACCGCGTTTCCATTCACGTGGCGGCGTTGAGATCTTCTGGACCGCCTCGATCACTGCACGATCCTCCTCACTCAGATTCGCCTCGACCTCAGACTCCGCAAAACTCGCTTCGCCAGACACCGCGTCCTGGTCCGATTCCTGGGCCGCCTCCGAAACAACGGCTCCCAATACGTCCTCAACACGACTCGCCCCCAACGCGTACATCCGCTCGCGACTCTCGGGAAGCACCGTCACCGGTTCACCCAAAACCAGAGTCAATACCTGGTGACAGGCCGCCATTTCGGCCAGATGCACGTCCGATTCCAGGCACACCTGCTCGACATCCGACACACCGTCCACCGACAGCGTATTGTCGAGATACTCGGCAACAACGTTCGGATCCAAACCCGCGGCCGGGCCGGTCAACGACGGAGCCGTCAGACGACGGCGACGAGTCACTTCGCGGATCCGATCAATCAACGTCGAGGCCGCAGGACTCTCAGCCGCCTTCCTGCCAATCTCCCGAGCCTGCTCGGGCTCCAGTATGTCGTCCAGATAGGCCAGCAACGTTCTCAGTGTCAGTCGCATGAATCTCAATCCGTCGTGTCGTCTGTCTGACTGCTCGAGCACCGGCCCCAAACGAGATCACTTTCCCCGCTAGACCGTCTCCTGTAATTAACAGTGCATCCATCACCGGAATCCCGTACAGAAAATCCGCTGCCGCCAACTGTTTTACCGATTCTGTTTCCCGACTCGCGTCCGCAATGCCGAGACTCCCGCCATGAACCAGACGCCGAAACAACTCTCGCCGATACCCGTGCTCGTGCTGACGCTCGTCGGACTCCTGACCGGGCTGCAACCCGGATTGCTGGTCCACCGGTTGCAGGCCGGCGAAAAGACGGCGGAAAAGACGGCGGAAAAGAAACCGATCCGGCTGCTTCTGCTGTGGCACAGCCCCGACGGTCACCCCCGGTCGACTCACGAATACCACGCCGGCATGCAAATCATCGCCCAACACCTCGCACGCCACACCGACATCCAAGCCCTGCTCGTCCACGCCAACGATCCGTGGCCCGAAGGCCCCCAACTCCTCGACTCGGCAGATGCCGCGGCACTCTTTGTCTCCGAAGGAGCCAAGTGGCTCAGCAGTGACCCGAAACGTCTGGCGGCGTTTCAGAGACTGGCAGCTCGAGGTGGCGGATTGACGGGGCTCCACTGGGGCATCGGTACGCGCAAGGCCAAACCGATCACCGCATTCCTGTCGCTGCTGGGCGGCTGCCACGGAGGACCTGATCGGAAGTACACCATCGTCACCGCTCGCGTCTCACCAACCCACAACTCCAAACAAACCCACCCCGTGCTCAACGGAATTCAACCGTTCGAAGTCAGGGACGAGTTCTACTACAAACTGAAATTCGTCGGCGGCGACTCACCCGTCACGCCACTCCTCCAAGTCCCAATCAACGGAACACCCGAAACCGTCTCGTGGGCCTGGCAACGACCCGACGCAGGACGCAGCTTCGGTTTCAGTGGGCTCCACTTTCACAAGAACTGGAAGACTCTCGAATACCGTAGACTCGTCGTCCAAGGCATCCTCTGGACGCTCAAGAAACCCATCCCGAAAAAAGGGATCCCAGTCGTCATCCCCGCCTCGCCTTTCCGTCATTCCGAACAGCCCAAGGAATTTCGACCGAGAATCTGACCCGTCGGGACAAAACCAATCACGGTTGGCTTGGGACGACAGCCGGGCTTACAATGCCCATCGACCGACGACGATGACCGACAGGCAGCCGATGATGACCGACAGGCAGCCGATGATGACCGACAGGAAACACGACAGCACCGAGTCGCCAAGGCAGTTTGTCGTACTCGGAGCCGGCACGATGGGGGCAGGGATCGCTCAGTGCCTCGCCGACCACGGACGCGACGTCACGCTCATAGACGTCGACCCCGAGGCACTCAATCGAGCAAAAGACCGAATCGCCATCAGCCGGATTAATCTCGAAGCAGCCGGATTACAAACCCCCGAAGCATCGCTCGAAGGCGACCGCCGACTGAATACCGCAACCGACCTCGCCGAATCTCTCGCCACGGCCGACCTGGTGATCGAGGCCGTTCCCGAAAACATCGAACTGAAATGCCAGGTCTTTGCCGAACTCGATCGCCTCACTCCTCAACACACAGTACTCGTCTCAAACACCTCCGGACTCTCGATCACCACCCTCGGACAAGCCACCAAGCGACCCGAACAGGTGGCCGGGTTTCACTGGTGGAACCCCGCCGAATTGGTGCCGTTGGTCGAGGTCACCTCGGGAGACCAAACTGATCCGCAGCTGATCGAACAACTTCTCGAACTCGCCGTCGAACTTGGAAAACAACCGATCCATGTCCGCCGAGATGTACCCGGATTCGTCGGCAACCGACTGCAGTTCGCCGTCTTTCGCGAAGCACTGAACCTGATCGAACAAGGAGTCGTCAGCCCCGAAGATCTGGACCGGGCCATGACCGGGGGGCCAGGATTTCGCTGGGGCTTCATCGGACCACTCCAGGCCGCCGACTTTGGCGGACTCGACGTCTTTCACAGCATCTCCAGCTACCTCTGGCAAGACCTCTCCGATGCCACCTCCCCCCCGGCAGCACTTACCGACCGACTCGACGCCGGCCGACTGGGTACCAAGACACAGGGCGGCTTCTACGAGTACTCCACAGACAGCCTCGACGAATTGACCCAACGCCGTGACCGGTTCCTGCTCGGTCTCAAACAACTCGTCGAACAGACAGGGTACGCCCAACTGCCTCACAACTCCAAAACAGACACCTAGACCCCATTTCTCAACAGCACCACAGCCACGATTGCCTGGCGGAACGTAGAAAGCAGATGGAGAAGAACTCGGGGCCGGCTGCCGGATACGTGAGGCGAAGACAGAGTGACACGTGGTGAGGGGCAACGGGTGACTGACACCCTGCCGCGACTCGAAATCACACCCTCGCCACCACCGTCAGCCAGACTGGTGAGAAATGCGGGCTAGGTCAGCCCGGCCCACTGCTCGCCCGCATCCAACATCGCCTCGAGAAACGCCTCACGCAACCTCTCAATCGCACCCTCGGGCAACCGGCCATGTGACGCCGCCTCGATGTTCGACCGCACGTGATCCGGATTCGTCGTGCCGATGATCGCCGTGCCAATGTCGCACGACAAGGTGAATCGTAAGGCCACCTCCGCCCAGTCGGATGCCTCGAACCCGATCTCCCCGGGCTCGATCGCCATCAACGCCAACCGCTCGGTGTAGGTCTCGGCGTATCGAGCATAAAACCCGGGCTGGTCGTTCAGATCCTTCCAAGCCGCGTTGGCGATCGGCCGCTTGGCCATCACGCCGACTCCACACTCGGAGGCCGCCGGAAGAACCTCGTCGATGTTGGCCTGGTCGCAAATGTTGATCGACGTCTGTACCACCGCGACGTCGCTCAACCGAGCAGCAAAGGCACCAGCCTGGTTGTCACCCGAATAGCCCACAAAACGGACCTTGCCCGCCTCGCGCGCACGCACCAATGCTCCCAACGCCTCGCCACGCTCCAAGACCTCCAGGTCACACGTGTGCAACAACATCACGTCCAGGAAATCCGTCTGCAGACGCGCCAAAGACCGCTCGACCGTCGCCGTGATCAACTCCGAAGACCACGCCTCGCCCGGGAGATCGTCAAACGCCTGGCCACACTTCGACACCAGTACGAACTCGTCGCGTCGGTCGCCAATCGATTGCCCGATCGCCTGCTCCGAACCGCGATAACCCGCAGCCGTGTCAATCAGGTTGACCCCGCTGTCGAGCAACAGACTCAGTACCGCATCGACTTCGGCCTGATCCGTCTCCAGCACACCAATCGGTGCCGCACCAAATCCCAACGCCGACACCTGAAGACCCGTGCGGCCCAACGTCCGTGTCTCCATCCGGATCGTCTCCTACACTGCCTCGCTGCCACCACCCGGCCACACACTGCAGCCGCTACTCGACCACGATACTCAGCCAGCCGTCAATGGCCTCGACGCGAGTCACCGTCAGCTTGACCGGATCGGCATCGTCTCGCTCGATGTCAAACCGACGCACCAAGCTGCGGTTCTTCAAGGCCGAAGTCAACTTCTTGCGAACCACTCCTGCTCGGACGATCTGCTTCGCACGACTTCGAGACTTCGAGACGGCCGACACCTTCACCGAACCGCGAACCAACATCAGGTTGTCGCCTTCGATTTTGATGTCAAACGGCATGGTCACGACCTGAGCCGGGATGTCCTCCTTGCCGGCATCCTGTTTCAAACCGGCCCGGATGATCAACACGAACTGCCCGTCGGCAATCCGCACACGGACGGGATCGGCCGCTGCAAAGATCAACGTGGTCGGCCCATTGTCATCACTCGCCTTTGCCTCGGACTCGAAATGAAAGTCCCTGCCCAGGAACGTCGAGATCCGCTTCTCAAACTCGACCTTCAAGTCGTCCTCAGTCATCGTCTTGCCGGCCAACTCCATCCGGTCCAATGCGTTGTTGATCGCCGACTCGTGAAGGTGCACCACCACGCCGGTCTTGGAGACCACCGACGGGTTGGGCAATCCCGCAGCCAGTTCTCCCGAACCCATCAACTGGCTCGACACGCGAAGCTCGGTGTCGGTCGAAGTGATGCTGCGGCCAGCGGGGCTGAGATCGTACTGTTCCAGCGGACCGTTGATGTGCTTGGCCAGGTCGATGGTCGCCTGCTTGAACTGCTTGTCCACCTCGCTGTTGAACTCGGGACCCACGTCGGCAGCCACCTTCTCGGCCGCGATCTCCTCGCTCCGAGGCATCAGCTTGATCGCCTTCTTTCGAGCAATCCGCCGAACCAGCGAACTCTTGGCCTGCACGTCGACGATCGTGTTGTTCGCGTCGACAGACACTTCAGCCGGCTCGGTCCTGAAACGATCGCCGTCAAAGTGCACCAGCTTGCTGGCGTTGAAGATGTGTTCGCCATGAGTGAAAATACTGGCTCCCCGCTTGTCGGCTCGGGTGTCCGTGATCGTCTTGCCGCCCAGGACCATCATGAAACGGGCACCGTCCTGGCTGGCCAACAGGTCGATGCCGACCGTCGCCGTCGTCAGAGACGTGCCACTGACCTGAGCGCCCAGGATCACTTCCCGCACTGGCCGCTTCTCGACTCGTGTCTGACCCACGTAACGGCCAAGGAGCTTCTCGCTGGCCACCACGCGGACGTTGTAACCGAGGTAGTGAGGGCGAAGCGCCGATCCGAGCTGCTCGTACTGCGAACTGGAAATCGCCCGGATCGCCATCAACGCCTTCCGAGCACGACCCGCGGCCGCCCGCGAAGCCGTCTCCTCGTACGAATCAATCGCTGCAGCCAAGGTTGCCAAATGAGGTCGCAGGGTCGCTCGAGTCTTGGAGTCCAGTGGCTCCGACGGTGGCTTCGGAGCCGCCTTCGGCTTGCCCGCAACCTTCAAGTACGCACCCAAACCCGTCTCGACCGCCGCGAATTCCTTCTCCTCCAAAAACGCGATCTGGTCCGCGTTGCCCAAACTCGCCTTCTCTTGCAACGCCCTGTACACCAATCGCATCGTGCCCAACTGGGTAGCCGTTGGCTTCTGATTGGCAATCGCCACAGTCAACTCGTTCAGACTCAGGTAGTCGATCCACGTCGCTCCCGATCCAAACGACTTCAGATAACTCAGCAACGCAGCGACCGACTTGACCAACTTTTGACGCGGCGAACCACCCGCTGCCTTCGGCTTCACCGGCTTCGTCGAAATTGTCACCGCGTCCAACAACGCCTCGGCCAATCCCACTCGACGGGCCAAACGACCGTGCAATGTCACCAAGACACCCACCACAGGCTTGTTCCGTGGCTGCTCGATGCCGGCTCGGATCAGACGAACCTGACCCTTGAGCTCCTCGATCACGCGACGCTGGCCGACAATGTTCAACGACTTGTCCGTATACAACTTCTCGATCAAACCCGATATCTTCGATCGAACCGGTGCCCAGTTGCCATCCAATGCCTCGAACGACTCCTCGTTCAAATCGTACGGTGCCTCGGCCGGCAACAAGCCCACCAGACCCGGGTTGGATGTAGCCGGCTTAGTTACTGCCGGCTTGGGTTGGGACTTGGCCTGAGCCAACACGCCGGGAACCGACACGGCCAGCACCGACAACGCCGCCAAAGTCCCCAAGGCAACAGGCATTCGAGCGAACGAAACGCGACGAAGATTTCTCATGAGAGGGCCACTAGTTTTACAGGAGAGGTTTATTGGTGGAGTGTCTAGATGAGTTGGATGCTAAGTTGTCAGGCGGGCTGAGTCCGAAGCCAGAACCTCCGGTCACTCCAGGCACTCGTAGCTCTTATCGTCAAGCACCCGCAGCAGTTTGGGATCAAACTCACGACGACTTCCGAAATTCCTAGGCCGGTCGCTGTCCAGACAAGACGAAAGGAAAGGTCCTCAAAGTCGCCCGTCGTTTGCGCAGTCTATCCAACCCAAACATTCTCGACAATTGCGTTCTTTGACCCTGCCTCACAAATGGGGCACAATAGGTGCCTCGGACCAAGCCGAACACACGGATACCCCGGCGACCACGGATGGACACCTTGGCCATAACAGACCACTCGCAACCACAACCGAACGCCGCCGATCAGCTTACGCCCACTCAACGAGCGGCCGTCGAACACTTCGAAGGCCCGATGCTCGTCCTCGCCGGGCCCGGGTCGGGCAAGACCCGAGTCATCACTAGGCGGATGGCTCGGCTGGTCGAACGTGGCGTCGATCCGCAACAGATCCTCGCCGTCACCTTCACCAACAAGGCGGCTCAGGAAATGGCCGATCGGGTCCAGCGGCTGGCCGGAGGCCGCCCGGTTGCCGTCAGTACCTTTCACCGCTTCTGTGCCCGGCTGCTCAGAGAACACGCCCAACTCGTCGGACTCAAGGACAATTACACCATCCTGGACACCACCGACCAGAAACAGGTCGTCCGCTCCGTCCTCGATGAACTCAACCTCGACGCCGTCCACTTCCCACCCGCTCGCATCTCCGGAGCCATCTCCCGAGCAAAAAATGAACAGCAGACCGCCGAATCGCTCCAAGCCAACAACGCACACCGTGTGGGGAACCACTTTCAGGAAGTCGTCGCTCGAGTCTACCCGAGGTACCAGGAGTTCCTGCTCAAGGCCAACGCCGTCGACTTCGACGACCTGCTGCTGCACGTTCAACAACTTCTCAGCGAAAACCCCGAACTCCGCAGCCGACTCGACCAGAGATACCGCTTCGTGATGGTCGACGAGTACCAGGACACCAACCTCGTCCAGTACGGCATCGTCCGACAACTCTCACACGATTACCCCAACCTGTGCGTCACCGGTGACCCCGACCAGTCGATCTACGGCTGGCGAGGTGCCCGAGTGGACAACATCCTGAGATTCGAGCAGGACTACCCCGACGCCATGGTGGTGCGGCTCGAAGAGAACTTCCGTAGCACCGCCGCCATACTCCGGTCTGCTGATCAACTGATCACTCACAATCGACTCAGAAAAGCCAAGCGACTGGTGACGAAGAACCCCGAAGGCGACCCAGTCCAACTGCTGATGTTCGCGTCCGCCCAGGACGAAGCTCACGGAATCGCCGGGCAGATCCACGAACTGGTCCAAAAGGGCGAATGCCAATACGGCGACTGTGCCGTGTTCTATCGCGTCAACTCAATGTCCCGACAACTCGAACAGGCTCTTTCGAGATGGGGCATCCCCTACCAAGTCATTGCCGGAGTCGCATTCTTCGAGCGGGCCGAGGTCAAGGACCTGCTCGGCTACCTGAGGTTAATCGAAAACCCCGCCGACGATGCAGCGTTTGCTCGAGTGGTCAATAAGCCGCCTCGGCGGATCGGAAAGGTCACTCAGGCGAAACTCGCACGCTTCGCCGACGCCGAAAAACTCAATCGGCTCGAAGCCGCCGCCCGAGCCGCCGATATCCCTAACCTCTCGAAACCCGCCACCACCGCACTGGTCCGATTCCATGAACTCGTCGATGGCTTCGACCTCGCCGACTCCGGCTCTGTCGCACAATTGCTCAGACACGTCATCGATCGCACTCGCTATACCGCCGGCTGGCAAACCGGTCTCGTACCCTCTTCCGAACAGGACATCCAACGCCAGGCCGTGATCGACGAACTGCTCGCACTGGCGACTCACTACGACGAGGACGCCAAAGACGCCCGATCGCTGGGCGGGTTTCTCGAGATCACCAGCCTCGTCGCCAGCAACGACGCCATCGATCCCGATCAGGGCAGCGTCACCATGATGACACTGCACGCCGCCAAAGGACTCGAATTCCCCACCGTGTTCGTCGTCGGAGTCGAACAGAATCTGCTGCCGCACGAGAGATCCTTGCGAGACGACAGTTCGCGTGAACTCGAAGAAGAACGCCGACTGCTGTTCGTCGGGATGACCCGAGCCATCTCGAGACTGGCTCTGACTCTCACCGCACAACGTGACTTCCACGGACAGTCTCGTTCGACCATCCCCAGCCAGTTCCTCAGCGAAATGCAACTCGACACAACAGACCACACCAACCCCGACGGCCCAAACAAACACAGGCCTCCGCTGCCCAATGCCCGCCAGTTGGACCAGGCTGCCAAACGAGCCGCCAAACGGCTCGCCGATTCACCCCTGCTGACCACCGCCGCCGCATTGCTCAATGGCACAACCGAGGCCGCCACGCTCGAACAAGGCTTCGCCGTGGGCATGGCCGTCAGACACCCACGCTACGGCACCGGAACCGTAGTCGAAGTCGATGGGTTTGCTCGCAATCGAACCGTTACCGTGCGATTCGACGACTCGGACGAAGGCGTCTCGTTCCAGGCCGCTCACTGCCCACTGCAACCGGTGGGTCGGTCGTAACGGTCAGACTCCAGTGGCTCAAGCCGACATGCCATCTGGCCGAACGATGGATGTATGGCAGTCCGCGCCGATACGTCCGAACAACCCAACCAACCAGCCATCACTCCCACACTGGCCGGACACCTCGAGGCATTCCTCGCCTACATCGAAGCCGAATGCGGACTCGCCGACAATACGGTGAAATCGTATGCGTGTGACCTCAAGGACTTCCTCGGCTGGCTCACAATACACCAAAACGACACCGCCCAGACTCTGGCAAACGTCGACTCGGATACGCTCCGAGACTACATGCAGGCTCTGCGAGACAGACAGCTGGCAACCAGTTCGCTGGCCCGGCGATTGAGCACAATTCGTACGTTCTACCGGTTCCTGATCTTCGATGGAGTGCTCACCGAATCGTCGGTCGAGCAGTTCCGGTCGCCTCGCATGTGGCAGCGGCTACCCAAGGTACTGGGAACCGACGCGGTGGATCGGCTGATCCAGGAGCCCGGCCAAGTCCCCAAAGACCGCTTTCCGCTTCGCGACCGCTCGCTGCTCGGGCTGCTCTACGCCACCGGCTGCCGAGCCTCGGAAGTCACTGGACTCAGGCTGCGAGACATCGATCTCGAACAGGGCATCTGCCGCTGCCTGGGCAAGGGGAACAAGGAACGCCTGGCATTCATCGGCTGCCCGATCGTCCGGGACACCATCACCAACTACCTCGACAACGAACGACCAACACTGGCTCGCGACACCCAAAACCCCTGGCTGTTCCTCACCCGCAGTGGTAACCCGCTCTCACGAATCACACTCTGGAAACTGGTCAAGAAATACGCCGCCCGCTCCGGAATCTCCGCAGACGTCAGCCCACATACGCTCAGGCATTGCTTCGCCACACACATGCTGGCCGGAGGTGCCGGGATCCGCGAACTGCAGGAACTGCTCGGCCACGCCAGTGTCGCCACCACACAACTCTACACTCAGGTCGAACACAGCCGACTCAAGGGCATCCACCAACAGTGCCACCCACGCGGCTAGCCGCCAACTGGTGCCCGCTGACTCTGGCGGGGCGGAGCGAACTTGATCTTCTCGACGAAACGAGAAATCTTCGGAGTGCCACCGTCAGAGGTCGTACCCGACACCTCGCCCGTGCAGGCACTCACCGCACTGATCACGTGCTCGTAGTTCAAATCAAAGTCCGCATCGATCTCGATCTCGATCTCGTCCGCATACGGACTCCCTGCAATCTGCTCCTTGATCGTCTGCTGCAACAATTGGAAGGCCCGCGGACCCGTCCCCAGACTCCGCTGACCAAAACGCACTTCGATCAACTGACCGGTCGCCACGTCGGCGAGTAATCGGACCTTGAAATCCGGCAACAGCTTGGGGGTCTCGGTCTGAGCCTGAGCCACCGCAGGCATATTGATGTTGAAATCGCCCTCGGGACTGATGATCTTCAGAGTCAGCATGAAGAAAATCAGCAACAGAAAGACGACGTCGATCATCGGAGCCATCTGGGGCTCGATCTTCTCAGGAGTTTTCTGGTTGCGAAACTGCATCGGTCAGGGTCCCCGAGGCTGGAAGGCACGGTTGGCCGACGACTGTTCGGCCTTCAACGCAAACTTGGCGAACCCGTTCTGAGTCGAACCGTCACTGGCAGTGAACGACTCCTGGCACATCTGGATCAACTTCTGCACCAAACCGGTCGGCACGTGGGTGTCGGCACGCATGATTACCGTCACCTCCTCGGCCACATTCACCCCGCGGTCGAAATACAACCGCTTCTCCTGATCCAGCCGATACGCAAATGGGACCGTCTTCACCGTCTGGTTCTGACGAGAACTCCGGTTGTAGATCAACACCTCAGCAGGCGACTCGGTGTCAGTGATCCGGCAGAATTGCGAGTTGTGAAACACCACAGGCCCCTGCTCGGAGATCCCATGATCAGGATCACGGACGAAACCGACGTTGAGTACCATCTCGTTGGCCGCCTTGACCGTCGGAGGCTGAGCCAGAACGTCGGCAGGCAGCCGTACTCGTTCGTCGGCCTGAGTCTGCTCGAAGTTCGAGATCACCATGAAAAAGGCGATTAACTGGAACACGATGTCAATCATCGGAGTCATGTCGACTTCGGCCAGGATCGGATCGTTTTTCTTGAACCGCATCGGAGGGTCCTCGTTTACTCAAGTCGTCGTAGGCATCTGACTCGACAGACTACTCCTGCGGCGCGGCCGGTGCGGCTGCCGGAGTCGCTCCGCCAGCCGACGGCTTGCTGCGACCCAGGGTCTGGAACCGAGCCATCAGCCCCTCGCTGACCATGCCCACTTCAAGCACCAACCTCGAAACGCGGTTGCGGAGAATGCTGTAGGCGACCATCGCGGGGATCGCAATGCCCAAACCGACCAGCGTGGTCCACAATGCCTTCTGGATGCCATCGGCCAACTTGGCCGGCTCGACCTGAGTCGCCGAGTTGGCAATCTCGTCGAACGAGTCGATCATGCCCGTCACCGTACCGGCCAACCCGATCATCGGAGCAATCGAACCAATCAACGCCAGATAGCTCAGACGATGCTCCAACGACATGTTCTCGTCCTCACCAACCTCCTGCATCCCCTCGACCGCCTCGGAATACCCGCGATTCAACTTCGTCAAGCCGGCTGTCAACACCCGAGCCACCATCGAATCGTGGTCTCGGGCAATGTTGTAGGCGCCCTGGTAATCCTTGTTGTCCAGCTGAGACTCGAAATCGTCGACAAAGTCCGAAGGCAACAGTACGTCGCGACGAATCTGCAAGACGTTCATCATCACCAACGCAACCAGCCCAAAGGAAATCGCCAGAAAGATCAGGCCAAAGAAATACCCCAACGATTCGACCGACTTCGTCAACAGACTCTCCGACGGTGGTGCCACCGGCGCCGCTGCGTCATCGCTACCCGGATCGGCCGTCGCCGTGTCGTCTGCCACATCACCGGTAGCCGCGGCCGGTGGAGTCGCTCCGGCAGCCGCGGCCGGTGGAGTCGCTCCGGCAGCCGGTTCGGTCGTCTTGGTGTCCTGCCAAGCCAAGGCCAATCCGGATACCGGGCCCAAGGCCAAGAATGTTGCCAAGCACAGAACCGCAGCCATCCACGTGGCGCTGCGGTATGCAAGCAGACGGTCGGACATGTTCATCTCCAGAATTCCAATCGTTGTGGTTGTGTTGTTCGAGTTGTCGTTGTGCTCGTGAATCTTGCCTGTCCGAGTCCCCATCGACCCGCAACAGATCAACTGCCCAGCTTCTTCGTCCAGGGACTCTGTGGATAGTCACTCCGCAATCGTTCTCGGGCCGAAGACGCTCGTTCAGGATGACCGACAGCCGACCACAAACTCCCTAGATGAAACAGCGATTCGGCGTGCAAAGGGGCTTCGGCAGCAAACAGCAGATCGACGTGCAGGTAGGCCAGTACCGCCTCCTTCTGTCGACCCAGCAACCGAAGGCAATCGCCCTGCCTGAGATACGTTTCGGCCAGAACTCTCGAATTGGTGTCGGACACCTCGTTGAGGACTAAGCTCAGATCCTTGAGAGCGGCCTGGTACGAAGCGTCTCCCTGCTTGCGGATCAGGCAGGTCGACTTACCCAACACCGCCTGGTACTTCTGACTCTTGACCGCCGTGTCGGCGTTGGTGCCGCCAAGTGTGATCACCGCCTGGAAGGCCGCCAACGCCTCGTCGACACTGTCCCTGGCCAACAGCACTCGAGCCAGGCTGCTCTGGCCAGACATCTTGTAGTCCAACCACGGTGCCGAGGCCAACACGGTGAACTGCGACTTGGCGTCGTCGTGGTTCCCCAATACCAACTCGACACGGCCCAACAACTCGACCGCACGGAAGTACCGGAAACTGTTGCCCCCGACCTGAAGAAAACCTGCCAACTTCGCCTTCGCATCGGCCAACTTCCCGGATCCGGCCAATGCCTGTCCGGCAGTCGCTCGAGCCACCATAAACTGCAAATCAAGTTTCACGTTCGGAGTGTTCGACTTGGGATCCGTCGCCACGTCGGCGTAGCCTTCCAACGCCCGAGTGAACCGGGCCGCTCGATCCGCCCCACGCGCCGTGATCAACTTCGCCGGCTCACCGTCCCAACGTACGTCCACGATGTCGTTGGCAGCGACCGTCACGTCGGCACCGACCTGAGGCTTCACCGTCACACCCGTCTTGGACACCGCGGTTATCTTGCCGCGGATCGGAGTCGTCGAACTGCGACGAATGACTTGGTCGATCGCACTCGCCGAACGCGGTGCCGACAGACCCACCAGAAGGGCCAGGCCAATCGACAGGGCCAGAAAAACTCGATCTCGCATCGATGTCACACTCCTTGGTTTCACACTCGCTGGTGTTTGCTGGCTCGGCCAACTCATGATTCGGGTCTCGGCCGAGACTTCTTGCGGCGAGGCTCGGTCGACGCACCTCGCGGTGAACTCCGCTGCCGTTTCCCCCCACTCGCACCGGCCGACTTCTTCTCGGCCGACTTCTTCTCGGCCGCTCGTGGAACGGGTGCCGAATCGGGAAGGTAACGGCGGCGGCTTCGTTTTTTCGATGCCGAACCGCGTATCATGAACACGATTCCAAGACATCCCGCGGCCAAGAGCACGACTCCGACGATCACCCCCATCGAACTCATACCGGCCTTCGCCTGGCCACCGGTCGTACCAGCTACCGCGGCTGCGCCAGCCACAGGTGCATCGACCGTAGGCTTCGTCGGTGCCACCACGACGGCCTGAGGCTTGTACTTCTCGCGGTACTCGGCCAACGTGATCACCGGCTCGCCCAAGTCCTCCAGAATCTTGCGGTAGGCGGCATCGTAACGAGGTTCCCAACGGTGATTGACGACCGCAGTCACCAGCATCATTCCCTGGATTTCAGACCGGGCTCGGTTCAACTGGCCCGTCTTCACCGTCGCGTCAGTGGCCAACTCGGCGTGCTGGATCCGGCACTGCAACTGGTTGTATCGAGCCTCCCACCGACGATCCCGGTACCGCTCGGAATCTCGCGAACCACTGTCGATTAGCCGCTGTAAGTACAACGCAATCTGACTCCAGCCCAACACACGCTCCGACTCGACTCCCACAATCGCCTTGTCAAACTGCTCGGTTTGACCCGATTGACCCCACGCCTGGTACAACGCCGCGGCCTCGAACTGCACGTCCAACGCCAATGGCTGACTGGTGGCCAAGGCGACAATCAACTTGTGAGCCTCCTGGAAACTGGCCTGGTGACGACGGCAGTTGGCCAATCTCAAACGCACGCCCGGCACCAGCTTCTTACGCTTCTCCGCGTCGGCGACCAGCGAATCGGCCCGGTCGATGATCTGCTTGTAACTCTCGGCCGCAAGGCCAAAGTAGGCCGTCGCCTTAGCCGAATCCTTCGCACCCTGGCCCAGCCCGCTGTAGGTCTCGGCAATCCAGATCAGCGAATTGAACGTCTGCTCGGTTCGCTGACGCAAACGATTCAGGAAGTCCTCAAACGCCGCCAACACCTCGGTCACACGCTGATCCTGCCCCGCAGCACTCAACCGGTCCAACTCCTCCTTCAACTCGTCTCCAAGTTGCCGGTACAACTCGGTCACCGCCTCACCCTCGGCCGCACCCGCAATCGCTTCGAGCAACTCCATCGCAGCCTGAGCCTCGTCCAGCTTTCTGAGTCCAATCTGAGCCCTCAACAGCAACTGAGCCGCCAGGCTCGCGAACTCGCGTCGCTTCACACCCGTCTTGGGACGGCCCGTCTCGTCGGGAACCTGGATCGCAGTGATCACGCTGTGAGGCGACTTGTTGAGCAGGTCGATCGTCTGTTGGTACTTACCCGAGTTGTTGAGGATCTGGGCCAGGGACACCTTGGCCGCGATCAGTAATTCGGGTGCTTCGACCGTTGCCGGAGTCGACTTCTCGGTCCGCGCGATGCCGTTGCGGAGATGCTCCTGTGCCTGTTCAAGCCAGCCGTCTAACTCGACCTGCGACGCTCGGGCGGCGGCGGGGACCGAGTTGGAATCGAGCCAAGCTCGCAGGAACTGCTGACCCGCCCGCGTCTGAGCCTCGGCGTACACCTCGGAATTCTCGGCCACCCCCGAATAATGCTTCGCCGCTTCCAATGGCCGTTTGCCCTCGTAGACTTGCGCCAGTTGCAGTCGAGTGTCCTGGGCACGGGAACTCTGAGGCCACTTCTCAAGGATCCGGGTCGCTGTCGACTCGATCAGACGCAAACTCTGCTGCTTCAACTCGGGTGTCGGCGAGTTGATGTAGCCACGCACATGAGACGCCATGGCGATCGCCGCCGAATCCAATGCCATGGTCTCGGCCTTCGGGCCGGCATGTCGCGAAATGAAGTCGCCCAGCACCGCTGCCTCGTAGTTCTGCCGCTGCTGAAAATAGACATAGGCCATGTAGAACCGAGCCCGGTCGACGTCCTCCTTGGACGTCACACGCTCGGCCAATCGCAACGACAATTGCAGCATCTCCAGAGTGTCACTCAGGTGCACGTTACGCTCGGACGACACCTTGGCCAGATCCCCCTGAGGCTGCTTGTCACGCTTGGCCGCCGCCAAGGCATCGTTGTGCCGCTTGATCTTCTTGAACAGATCGTGAGCCAACCCGAAGGCGGTTTCGAAGTCCTGGGGATCAATCGCCTCGCCTCGCAACTTCACCTGCAACTCACGCATCTTGAACAACGCCACGTCCTTGTACTTGCTCGGCCAACGCTGGATGAACCGGCAGTTGGCCAACGCACCAGTCAACAACTGATTGCGGTCCTTCTCGGATCTCGTTCTAACCAACGCCAAGGCTTCCTGAGCCCGGACCTGCTCCCAGAGAATCGCCAACGCCTCGGGTGCACGACGCTGACGGGTCGTGCGCTTCGAAACCCACTCGGTCGACTGGTTGATCACCAACAGGTAGTCCTGCTTCTCGTCGTGGTTCAGACACATCAACTGGAACAATAACACCTGGTTCTGGATCACCCGCATCGTGGCCGAACCGCCGGGATGACCAAGCAGTTCCTTGTAGATCCCCATCGCCTTGTTGATGTCGTCCTGCTCTTCGTAGCACTTGCCCTGCCACATTCGAGCGTAAAGCCCCACGACCTGGCTGCGGTACTTCGTGTGAATCTCCTCGAACTCGAACGCCGCACGGTTGGCCAGCTTGACGTAGGCGTCGTTGCCACGGTCGTGCGTCTGTGCCTCCTCGTACGTGCACAAGGCGAGGTCGTACTGAGCCCGCATGAAGAGGGCCTCGGCACGCTTCCGCCTCGCGAACAAGTCGGCCTGCTGCACCCGATCCAAGAACGACGGGTAGGTCTTCCAGGCCTTCTTGTACTGGTCATGAGCCGTCTGGAAGATCTTGCGAGCGGTCAGTACCTGGGCACGAGCTGCCTCTTGGAAACTCACCCTGAGATTGACGTTGGATGGCGACTGAGACTGCCAGATCTCGACTCGGGCCTTGCCTAACAGGATCTGGCCCCGCTGAGAATTCGCGTCGGCCGCCAGAGCGTGGTTCGGGTTCGCTTTGACAAACTGGTCCAGAAACCCGACAGCCTTGTCGTAAAGCGGCGTCTTTTCGCTCGGACTGACCGCAGCACGTCCCGCTTCAAGATACGTGATCGCCCGCTCGTATGCGATCACCGCCTTCACGTCGGCCGGCGTCGAAGCACGCGTCTCAAGATCGTCCAGATACCGCTGAGCGTAGTCGAAATAGCCTCGCTGACGCAGAGCCTCGACGAATCGGCTCTCCCGAGTCTCCTTCTTCGCCTGCCCCTGAGCCAACCCGTCCACAGCAAGGAACAGACACAGGACATGCAACACCAGAACGGGAACCAGAATCAGGCGAATTCGTGTCTCAGCCATCAGCTTCCCAAAAGCGTGGTTCGGATTCGTGGTTCGGATTCGTGAGTCGAACAGCGAACGTCGACAACTGCGTGCGGCCCCGCGTCGAAACAGCCTGTGGAATGAGCGAGTCAAAAAAAGAACCATCTGGAGTGCCGCCGGGATGTCGGACACAAGAATCCAGCTACGATTTCAGCATAGTCCCGCCCGACAAGGTTCGCAAGAACAGCTCGCCACCGTAGAATGAGCCGTCATGCAGACCACGCCCGAGACGCCGCCGACAAATTATCTCGGCCGGCGATTTCAACTCAGAATGATGTCGATGATCGGGCTGCTCGCACTCGTCCTCGTGGCAATCGATCGAGCCAAGGAACCCAGTTCCTGGTACTGGCTGACCGGACCGCCCAGACCTCATGCCACCACCACACCCCATGCCGGCAGTCTCACCAACCCGATCCAGGCTCAGAACCCAAACCCGACACCTGCACCCGAAATCGTCGACGCCGTGGCGATTCCCACAACCGATCTCGAATCGATTCAGGACGACTCGGTCGGGCTCCGCAGCGAGGAAAGTGGCCCCTATCACCGGATCCTCGCTCGAGCACGAGACCTGCCCGACGGTTACCTCAGACAGCTCGCCACCAACCCGGCATTCTCCGTCTTGCAAAACCAGCCCGAACACTTCCGCGGACAGGTCATCTCGGTCGCCGGTGATCTCAGACGCTTGATGAGATTCCCGATTCGCGAGAACGACCAGGGGATCACCGTGCTCTACGAAGCACTGATCTTCACCGCCGACAGCGGCACCACCCCCTACCGAATCCGGCTCACGAGCCCACCCACCGGACTGCCCACCGGCCGTGTGATCAATCCAGCAGTGCCCGTTCGAGTCGTCGGCTACTTCTTCAAACGCGATCAGTACATCGTCGAAACCGACCTCCGAGTCCACTCGGCTCCAATGCTCTTGGCCCGACGCATCGAACGCCGCACCGATGTCGCCTCGCCATCCAACCGACTCGCTGCCAAGGACGCCGATCGGCTCAAATGGACCGTGACCCTGCTCGGCGTCGTGCTCGGCACTGTCGCTCTCACACTGCTGTGGACCTGGCACACCCGCACCGGCGACCGACGCTTCGCCAATCAAGGACTTAGACGAGCCACAGCCGCTCCCGATGGTGCCATCGAAGCACTCGATGGAGTCGAAACGGTCGACCCGGAAGCGTTCTTTCGTGAAATGAGCCTGCAAGACCAACCCGACAACACAAACGACAACGCAAACGACGCCTAGCCCGAAGTCGCCTCGTCGATCGACTCCAAAGCCACTTCGATCAACCGACCGATCCCCGACTCGGGCATCGCCGGAGCCGGCATCAGCACGACCACGTCGCCCAGAGGCCGAAGCACAACGCCGCGTCGGCGAGCCGCCAGTGTCACCTGGTGCCCGATCCGCCGCTCTGAAGAAAACGGCACGTTGCCGTCCCGCTCGGCCACTAGCTCGATGCCCACCATCACACCGCGCTGACGCACCTCGCCAACATGCTCGTGATCAGCCAGTACCGACAAACCCGATTCCAACTGACGACTCGATTCCGATACCCGCCCCAACACACCAGCCGTCTCGATCAATTCCAACGACGCCAAAGCCGCAGCACATCCCAGTGCGTTTCCGGTGTAGGTGTGACCATGAAAAAACGTCCGACCCTCATCCGGATCGCCCAGAAAGGCGTCGAAAATCGGACTCGTCGCCAGTGTCGCCGCCAATGGCAGATAGCCGCCGGTCAATCCCTTCGCCAAACACAACAGGTCCGGCGACACCGACTCGCTCTCGCAAGCAAACAACGGACCCGTCCGACCAAAACCGACTGCCACTTCGTCGGCAATCAACAGCAAACCCAATTCGCGTGTCAACTCGCGCAAACGTCTCAGGTAACCCACCGGATGGACCAGGATCCCTGCGGCCCCCTGCACCAATGGCTCGATCACCACACCCGCAATCCGCTCGTGATGCTCACGCAATACAGACTCCAACTTCAACTCGCAACACTCCAACCACTCCTGTTCCCCAAACTCCTCGGGATGACGAAACGCCACCGGTGCCGGCACCGTCAAGGTCTCGAACAACAACGGCCCGTACACCGAATGGAACAGGTCGATCTGGCCCAGACTGACCGAACCGATCGTGTCGCCGTGGTAGGCTCCCGACAAACCCACGAACAGGTCCCGCACCGCAGCCCCCGCACCACCCTCGCCCGACTGCCGGTGGTACTGCCAGGCAATCTTCAACGCCACTTCCACCGCCGTCGAACCATTGTCGCTATAAAACACGTGGTCCAACCCGGCCGGAGTCACCTCGACCAGCCGCCGAGCCAACTCGATCGACAGGTCACCGCCGAGGCCCAGTAGAGTCGAATGAGCGACGCGATCCAGCTGATCGCGGATCGCTCCGTCGATCTCCGGAACGCGGTGACCGTGGATGTTGCACCACAGCGACGAAACGCCGTCCAGATAACGGCGACCCGACTCGTCGATCAGCTCGAAACCCTCGGCCGATACGATCACCGGTGCCGACTCGCAACGGTACGCCTGCATCGCAGTGAAGGGATGCCAGACGTAACGGTTGTCGTCGGAACTCAGTGACATGGGCCCATCAGCCAGCCAACAGGTCCCGCACCATATCCCGCTCGGATTTCAACTCGGCCACAGTGGCTGCCAACTTCTCGGCTCCGAACTCGTTGTGCTGCAAGCCGCCAACCACCGACCACGACGTGCCGTCGGATGCCAGTGGAAAACTGGAAATCAGTCCCTGCTCCACTCCGTAGCTGCCGTCACTGCAAACTGCCGCACTGAACGAACTGCCCGCAGCCGTCGGTGTCGCGATACTCTTGACGCTGTCGATGATCGCATTCGCAGCCGACGCGGCACTCGATGCGCCTCGAGCCTTGATCACCGCGCCACCTCGCTGCTGCACCGTCTTGATAAACTCGCCCTGCAACCACGACTCGTCGCCAATCACCTCCAGCACGCCGCGGCCACCAATCGTCGCATTGTAGAAATCGGGGTACTGAGTCGCTGAATGGTTGCCCCAGATCGTCACGTTGTTGATGTCCGTCACCGGTGCACCCGATCGAGCAGCCAGTTGGCTCACTGCACGGTTCTGGTCCAGTCGTGTCATCGCGTACCAGCGGTCACGCGGGACGTCCGGAGCGTTCGACATCGCGATCAGACAGTTCGTGTTGCACGGGTTGCCCACGACCAGAACCCGAACGTCGTCGGCCGATGCCGCCTGAATCGCTCGACCCGTCGGAGCAAAAATGCCGCCGTTGACGGTCAACAAATCGGCACGCTCCATGCCGTCCTTCCGCGGCACACTGCCAACACACAACACCCAGTTGGCACCGCCAAAACCATCCTCCAAATGGTCACTGTCGTACTTCTCGACTCCCGCCAATGTCGAAAATGCACAATCGTCCAACTCCATCTCCACGCCGTCCAAAGCCGGCAACACCGGAGGAACCTCGACCAGTTGGAGAATCACAGGCTGGTCCGGGCCGAACATCTGGCCACTGGCAATTCGGAACACCAGGGCATAGCCAATCTGGCCGGCCGCACCGGTCACCGCCACTCGAATCGGAGCGTTCATCAATCACGTCTCGCTGAAAAACACAAAACCACTCGGACGCCACGGACCATTCCGAAGCGTCTCCGACTTGTAACGTCTGGATCTGACATCAGCAACCGTCGTCCGGTCCCAGCCACTCAGTCGACGGGACTCACGATTCGAGTCCACAATGATCCATCCGACGTCGCGACACGAACCCGCGTCCCCGACTCCGAAACCTCACGCCTGACAACAGCCAGAGCCTGCACCGTGCCTGGACAACTCGCCGAAATCGCCTCCCGAGGAACCACCGAACCGACTCGGCCCACCTCACGCTCATCCTCCGAATACACCGCCGACCCAGACTCCGGACAACCCGGACCCTCGAACTCCAAACCACGCAACACCCGGTTCACACGGCCGCGTGACGCAACACGAGCAATCGTCTCCTGTCCCAGGTAACACCCCTTGGTCAACGAAATCGCCCGACGATCGCGGTCGACTTCCTGAGCAAGATTAGTGGAATCGATGTCCCGGCCGATCACCGGCAACAAGGCGGCAATCCTCCCAGACTCGAACGCTTCAGGAGTCCCCAACGACACGCCCGTCGCCAGGGCCGACAACAACAACTCGGAACCATCATCCGATTCGAGCCACAGCAACACGTCCCCGTCGCCCAACCAGTCCACCGACGCCCTGTGAAACCGCTCGCCACACGCCTCCGACACGCTCTCGGCAATTCGATCCGCCGCCGCACCGGCACCCGCCCCAACCAAGACCACCCGCGATGTCGCAGCAGTCCGGTCCTCGATCACCACGTCCTCGGTGATCAAGTATTTCTGGAAATGAGACTCAAGCGAATCGACCCCAGTGGCCAATGCATGCAGCCAGAGCCGCTCTGCCTCGGCCGTCACCCACACATGACCAAGCACGTGACCGGTCATGTCCGTCACAAACGCCTCGCACGTCTCACCGTCACCCAGACCCGTAATGTCATTGGTGCAGAAATTGTGCAGAAAACTCCGGCAGTCCCCACCACCGAGCACCAACCGGCCTCCGGCCGACGCATCGTAAAGTGTCACGCCCACATCCACGTCCGTACCCCTCTCTCATTCTCAAACCGAAACGGCCCGCCGTCTCAACGCTTCAACGGAACAATCGATACGTCATCAATCAATACCCGGCCCACAGAGCCCCCCAACCCGATTCTCACGATCGCTTCGCGGGCCCGCGCCGGTACGCTGACCGCCTGCCGCACAGTCTTCCACTCGTCCGACACCAACCAACCACTCACACGCCGCTCACCGATACGTCGACGAGTGACATCAAAGAATACCACCGTCAGACCAGGACGCTCCCCCGGTCGACGACCCGGCTTCGATTCCTGGACGCGATGACTGAGCCGGATCTCCAATCGACCGATCCGACGACCGTCGATCGGGAACCCCTGCAACACCTGTGACAGCCGACCGGGATCCCGGTTACTCAACTCCAGACACTTCTGACCCGACACCGGCGACTCAGTCGAGATCTTCACCTGGCGGCGGTAGTACCAGCCACCAGGCTGATCGATCGGCGTGTCACTCAACAACGAGGCTGCGACCTTCTCGGTCGACTCGAACCCTCCATTAATGATCCGAGGCCGCAGGGGATCGGGTTTCACCTCGCGTCGTGATTCGCTGATCCCCGTCATCGGAACAAATAGAGCCGGAATCAGCTTCGTCTGCACCAATCGACCCTGCTTCTTTTCGAACAAATGGAACACCTGCTGGTACCGCTCGCCCAACGGAATCAACAATCGGCCACCCTCCTTCAACTGCTCCACCAATGGCGCCGGGACCTTTTCGGGCGAGCAGGTGACGATGATCTTGTCGAATGGAGCCGCTTCGGCCCAACCCTTGTAGCCGTCGCCGATCCGAGTCGACACGTTGTCGTACTTCAACTTCTGCAACCGCCTGCGAGCCAACCGACCCAACGGCTCGACAATCTCGATCGTGTACACCTCCCGAACCAACTCCGACAGCACCGCCGCCTGGTAACCACTCCCCGTGCCGATCTCCAACACCCGGTCACTTGCCTCGGGTGCAATCGTCTCGGTCATGTAGGCGACGATGAATGGAGGCGAGATGGTCTGGCGATGTCCGATCGCCAAGGCCGAGTCCTGGTAGGCATAACGACGCATCGACACCGATACGAACTCGTGACGCGGCACCGTCCGCATCGCACGCAACACCCGCTTGTCACGGATCCCCTCGGCCTCGATGCTCACCCGCACCATCCGCTCACGCAACGCCGTAAAACTCTCGGCAGCATCCGCCGTGACCACCCCAACCGTGGACAACACCATCCCGATCAGGCAGACGGCAAGACGGGAAAGCGACAACGACACCCTCGGCCGGTTCGATGAATGCATCACGCGTGACTCCCTTCGGTTTCCAGCAGGCCAGCAGAGCTCACCAGATTATAGACGCACATTGCGACACTCGGGAACGGCGTTCCCGATATGTTGGACGGACCCGTGCAGACCCCGAGCCGAGTCTTCGTTCCGACGCAGCATGGGATCCAAAAATCCGGGCTGTCGTTGCGACCACGGATCGTTATATTCACAGCGCCTTGAGGACCCGGCGAGCACAGGAGACAGTCATCTGGAAGCATCGATTCGAGACCACCTGATCGGATACGAGCGGGCGTTTGATCATCCGCTGAGCGTCACGATTGTCGTCGGAGTCGTCTCGGGCCTCGTGATCGCCGGTGCACTGATCATGGCCCTGCGCAGCTGGATCAGCGAAGACTCCTACCACCAGGCATTCCGCTGGTGGCGCAGCTGGTGCTGGCTCGTCGGAGTCATCTTCGTGCCCGTGCTCGCCGGAGCACTCTGGACCATGCTCGCCGTCATGGTGCTCAGCCTGCTGTGCTTCCGCGAGTACGCCAGGGCGACCGGGCTGTTCCGCGAAAAAACTATCTGTGCCGTGGTCGGGCTCGGCATCGTGCTGGTCACCTTTGCCGCGATCGACCACTGGCAGGACGACGCACTGTTCTTTGCCATGGGGCCGCTGGTCGGTGCACTGATCGTGATTGTCAGCATCCCCGCCGATCGGCCTCGAGGCTTCATCCAGCGAATCGCACTCGGTGTGCTCGGATTCGCACTGCTGGGCTTCTCACTCGGTTACATCTCCAACTTGGCCAATGTCGTCGATCTGGGTGGAACCGGAACCGACTACCGACCGCTTGTGCTGCTGCTGATCGTCGCCGTCGAACTCAACGATATGCTCGCCGCACTGATCGACCGCACGCTGGGACACCGGCCGCTGCTCAAAAATACCAACCCGCGGAAGACATGGGCTGGAGCCATCGGTGCGGCTGTGCTGACCACCGCGATGATCGTCGCTGCTGGCGGCTGGCTGTTCCAAGGGACTCCTGTCGCTCGCACAGGCTGGCTGATCGGACTCGGACTGCTCGTCAGCCTGCTCGGACTACTCGGCGACCTGACTCTCGCGTCGATCAAACGCGATGTCGGAGTCGAAGACGTCGGAGCCACGCTGCCAGGCCACGGCGGCCTGCTCGATCGATTCGACGGCTTGGTGCTCGTGCCACCTGCCGTCTACCACTACCTGTCGCTGGCACTCGGCGACTCGGGACCGCTGGGCTCCGAAGGACCACACCGGATCCTGACCGGTGGGTGGGGAGGCTGACCGAGTGGACGACTGGACACTGCGACCAGCACGAGATCTGGAACTGGCCGGTGCCGATCGGCATCGCAGCTATCAACGCGAAAGCGGCCTGGTCGCCAACGTGGCACGCTTCGTCTGGTGGTCGCTGATCCGCACTGAACTGAAACTGCTCCATCGACTCGAAATCCACGGAAAACACAACCTCCCGCGGTCACCCTCGTTTGTCCTCGTCGCCAATCACGCCAGCCACCTCGATGCACTCGTCCTCGGAGCCACACTGCCGCTGAAACTCCGAGACCAACTGTTCCCGCTCGCCGCCGGAGACGTCTTCTTCCACACTCCCGCACTCGCCGCCTTCTCGGCCACCGTGCTCAACGCTTTGCCGGTCTGGAGAAAACAAGTCGGAGCACACGCCATCCGACAACTCAGAACTCGACTCGTCGATGAACCCAGCATCTACATCCTGTTCCCCGAAGGCGGACGGACTCGGGATGGATCCATGAGACCCTTCAAGTCGGGAATCGGCATGATGACCGCCGGAACCCACGTCCCCGTCGTCCCTTGCCACCTGCAGGGAACCTTCGAAGCGTTTCCTGCCAATTCCTACATCCCGCGACTCCACAAAATCTCGGTCACCATCGGACAACCTCGTACCTTCGAACAACTCGAAAACCGAAGACCCGGTTGGGACGAAGTCACCAACATCCTCGAACACGACATCAAGACGCTCGCCAACTCACACCCTGCGAACTCCAACCGAGATGCAACCCAATGAGTCACCACGTGCTGCTGGCCGGACTGTTTCACGAAACGCACACCTTCCTGGATCACACCACGCCGCTTGGCGATTGGACCATCCGCCGCAACGAACAACTCTTTGAAGCCCGTGACGACGCGTCACCATTGGCCGGAGTCCTCTCGGTCGCCGACGAGCGTCACTGGCAACTGACCCCGACGATCGACATGCGAGCCACTCCCAGCGGACCGGTCGAAGACCCTGTGCTCGAAACCTTCTGGGACGGCCTCGCAGCAGGATTCGACAAGGGCCCCTTCGATGGCATCTTCCTGGTGCTCCACGGTGCGATGGCCTGCTGCGGCTGCCCGGATGTCGAAGGCGAAATTATCGAGAGGATCCGAGCCGTCGAGTCGCTCGCCAATCTGCCGATCTGCGGTGTGCTCGACCTGCACGGGAACATCTCCAGGCAAACGATCGAGTCGACCCAGGGACTGATCGCCTACCGCAGGAACCCGCACACCGATGGACACCAGGTCGCCGTCGAAGCCGCCCAGTTGCTCGACGACATCCTCTCCAGCGGCAAGACTCCCCAATCCGTCTGGGCCCGCCCGCCGGTGATCTGGCCCCCAACCGGGACCGGCACCAACGACGAACCGATGAAAACTCTCGAATCCATGGCCCGGCAGATCGAGACCGACCTCCCCGATATCGTCGCCGTCAATGTCATGGGCGGATTCAGCTTCGCCGATACGCCCGATACCGGAGTCAGCTTCGCCGCCACCACATTCGGTGACCCCGAGATCGCCCGAGCGCGGCTGGGCGAACTGGTCGACTTTGCCATCGCCGCACGACACCAGGGCAACAAGGTCGATCCCCCCTTCGAGTCCTGCCTCGAAGACGTCGCCCGGCACATCGCCGACGGTCAGACGCCCGTCGTGCTTGTCGAACCCTCCGACAACATCGGTGGAGGGGCCCCCGGAGACGCAACCACGATGCTCGCTGAGTTCCTGAGACAGGACATCGACGGTGCCGTCGCGATCATCAACGATCCCGAATCGGTCCAGGCCCTCTCGAGTCTCGACATCGGAGCCACCGCCACGCTGGCGATCGGCGGCAAGACCAGCCGCCTCACCGACGGACCCATCGACGCCACAGTCACCCTCGAATCCACCAGCGATGGACGCTTCACTCTCGAAGACAAACACAGTCACCTCGCCGCCGGCAGCGGACTCTACATCGAGATGGGACCGTCGGCGGTGGTGAGGTGCTCGGGAGTCCGCATCCTGCTGACCTCGCTCAAGACTCCCCCTTTCGACCTCGCACAACTCCGCAGCCAGGGAATCAACCCCGAAGACTGCTCGGTCGTCAACGTCAAGGCCGCCGTCGCACACCGACAGGGCTGGGACCCGGTGACCGCCCACACCTACACCGTCGACACGCCTGGACCCTGCTCCAGCGATATCTCCCGGCTGCCATTCCAACTCGTCAAGCGACCGGTGTTTCCACTGGACGAGTTGGCATCGCCTCGCCGCTAGGGCACCTTCACCGATTCCAACACGTACAACTGGTGGCCGATTCCCTTGCCAGTGAAGTCCGTGGGAGACTTGGTCTTCTCACCCCGGACAAAGCACAACTGCAGACGGTCGCCCTGGTAACGATAGATCCCCGTCATCAACGGCCTTTCACCGAGGAAGACCCTGAATTTCGCCGGCTTCGCCTCGATGTCGGCCTCGTAGGTGAACTGGTACCCGATCGCGTCCAGCTTGCTGACGTTCAATGCCGCCCTGCCCTCGGCAAACGAGAGCATACGGCCCTTGAGCAAATCGGAGGGGGTGCCCGAAACGACCGCCGAGACGATCTTCCAGGTGCCGTCGATCGCGGATGCCGCCTTCCGCTTCGGCTTCGCCGGGTTGATTTCCACCACCTTCAGTTGCTGGTACGACCCAAACACGGTGGACCCGTCCGTTTTTTTCTTCTGCTGGAACGTGCACGTGTCTCCGACCTTGGGAGTGGACGTTCGGAATTCCAGCATGTTGATCAGCCCGTCGATCTCCCACGACACAGACAGGTTCTTGATCGAATACGAGAGGCTTTCGTTGCCCAGGTGATCGCGAGTCGTTCCGTCGGGGTTCAACTGGATCGAGACCCTCTCCCCCTTGGGGTTCGTCGCCACCAGTTCACGGTTGGCCACCAACTGGAACAGCGCCTTGGCAGGACCCTGCAGGTTGGCTCCCGGCGAGTTCACCTGCGGGCCTGCGTTTTTCGTGGCACCCTTTGTTGCTGCCACGCTTCCAGCAGAATTCGGCCGTTGAACCGTCCCGGCACCACCGCGGCGTTGCAACGAGAGTTGCAACACCGAAGAGCCCTTTTCGTTGAGCGTTTTTGGCCGGGGCTGACCGGGCGTCGCCACCGTCAACTTCAACCTCTGGCCTCGAAATCGGTACAGGCCCAAAAACCGCTTGTTGCCCAATTGTACCCAGTCAAATGTCCTCGGGTTCGATCGGAAATCAATCTGAAACGTCGACCGCAACGGCTGCTGGCCCGCTTTGACCAACTGCTGAAGCGAGTTGCCCTGGAATGTGAACTCCTGGCCGACCATCGCCGGAAGAGACTTGCCGGCGACACTCGCTGCCGTTACCAGCCACGTGCCCTGGAACTTCGACTGGTCCTTCGAACCGTCGTCATCAGGATCCGGCGCTGCAGCCAGCAACTTCTCGGTGTCCAACTCGCTCGACACGTGCCCGTCAACAAACAACACGGAGACACCGTCCTGATGATGACTCCTGATGCCATCCGCTGAATCAAACGTCTCCGGAGCAGTCCACGCCACCGCGTGCTCATCTCCCGCATCAACAACCAGCGGCACGACCGACTCACCACCCACCGCCGTCAACGCACCAGTCGACACCGGCTTGCCATCCTTGTAGGCCGACTTGCCCTGGGTGATCAGGCGATACGTCGTCAATCCCTCGGACAACTCGCCACTGGGACAGACATACACTGTCGGGATCGAAGCCATCAACGCCTTGTTGGACGGACTGTCCCACGGTTCGTTGAGCTTGAACTTCGAATACAACTCGTTTTCACCCATGTACGGCAGAATCGCCACCCGCCAACTCAATAACGGCTTGCCGTCCGAGGCAGCAATCGCGGCCCGAGGAAACGCCTTCTGAGACGTGCGGTGACCTTGCATCGCCAGGCCGATCAGCTTCAGGTTGTTCCTGCACTGAGTCGCCCGGGCGGCCTCTCGACTCGCCTGCAACGCCGGTAACACCATCGGCAACAACTGCACAAGACTCTGTTGGCCCGGTGGCGCCTTGATCGCAGCATCGAAACCGAATTCTGGTCCCGACTGAGTAATCTTCACCGTGTTGAGAGCCGCTTCGAATGGGCCAAGCATCGCGGCAGCCAAGGGGGCCTGCTGCTTGAACTGAGCGATCTGTTGCTTGCCCAAGGTCACCGCACTCTCGAGAGCAGTCTTGGCCGACTGGGCACCCGACTCGTCGGACGTCAAACCCTGTAACTTCAGCGAGTTGCTGCCGGCGCCCAATCCCTTCAGACCGAATCCCAAACCCTTGAGCTTTCCGTTTAGCGCCAGTAACGACTGGATCGTCGGGTTCTGAGCAACCGGACTGCCCGAGATGCCTGGAGGTAAGGGAATCGTCACCGGGTCGGGCAACGTCACCGCCACGACGATGTCCTGGCCTCCGTCAACAAATGCCAGGTCCGGTCGAGGCGTGTACGGATCGCCGTTGGCGATCAGCTGCTTGATGAATCGCTCGACGCTGAAGACCAGTGTCTTCTCGTCAGCCCGGTAGACCAGCATCTTCGGAGCCTGCGGATCGTCGATGGGAAAGACATACACCGGTTTTCCGTCCAGCGTCGTCTTCTCGAGCTTCGCCTCCATCGCCGCCAACTGCTCGGACGTCACCGCCGATCTCAAATGAAGCACAAACGCCGGAATCAACTTCTCCTTGACCACCTTCTCCATCGCCGCACTGTCGATCTCGCCATTGGATGACGATGCCGCCAAATTGGCGATGTCCGATATGCCGCTGATCCCCAGAGTGACTTTCGACACCTCGTCGAATCCAAACACCGTCTCCTGCTTCAACTGACTCAGTGCGTTCAGGATCCCAGGCGAGATTGCCGGGTTCTTCAACGCCTGCTGTGTCTCGGTCGAATCCCACAACCGCTCCACGTTGATCCCGGCCACGATCTGAGCGTCCGGCGGCAACCAGTGAGTGTCAAACTCCTCGTTGTCGTTCTCGACAACCGCAGCCGCCTTCTGGACCGGTGCCGCCTCGGGGACCTCGGCCGGCGCCGCGTCGCCGGCAACCTCTGCTGCCGCGGCAACCGGTTCGGCTCCACCAAGCCATCCCATCGCCCGGGCACCGAAATACCCTCCGACTCCTAGGCCGGTAACTCCCAAAACTGAGCCAAGTATGATCCAAATCGCTTTGCTCGACGACTTCTTCGCCGCAGGCTTCGGACGGGTCGCCGGGGCCGATGCCTCCTCCATTTCCCCAAAATCGTCGTCACCAAACTCGTCGAGGTCATCGAAGTCGCCGAAATCGTCGAGTACCTCAAGCCCGTCATCCGCCGGAAGCTCGATCACAAACGGCTGGCGGCACTTCGGACAAGGCACCCGACGCCCCACCGCATCAGTGTTCTTCAGCTTCAACGTCGCTTGGCATTCCGGGCAGTGAACTTCGATCGGAGCCGACATCGGGCGTCTCCTCAAGATTAGGACGCAAAAGAAATCCGTCGCGGATTGCCTCGACACGCAACGCAACGCAACGCAACGCAACGCAACAGACCCACAGCATTCCGATCCTACCCACCGCAAC
>CAVOEV010000017.1:0-32551 GCA_963694825.1 Planctomycetota bacterium | reverse complement strand
CTCGCAAGTCGCTCATTCATAGCCCCATCACAAATGACTGACATCGTGCCGATCGCGTCAGCCGTATCTGGTTCGCTCGAGTCGGCCCGAGTGTAACTCAACTGTCGTCTTCGTCTTCGTCTTCGTCGTCGAAGTCGCTCTCCTCGTCGCCGTCGCCGTCGCCGTCGTCGTCAAAGCTCTCCTCTTCCTCCTCCTCTTCCTCGTCCTCGAAGCCCTCGTCTTCGTCGTCGTCTTCTTCGTCGAGTTTGTTTTCGTCGACACTCTGTTCGTCGACGATCACGTCATCGTCTGTCGCCAGCCGGGCGGAATCGCCCAGGCTTGTGCTTTCGGACCAAGGATCGAGTCTGGTCTGCCACAACATGTTCCGGCTCCGAATTCCGATTCTGTTGAATACGTGTGGGTGTTGCGAGGAGTCCTGTTGTGCTTGTGCGTCGATTCACAATGAATGTCGGCTTGCGGATTTCAATGCCCAACTGATTATTCAACAGACTCTCGCTTGTCAAGTACCGGATCGGATCGAGTTGCGAGGATGTGGTGAGTCGCTCTTGAACGGTCGCGGTCGGCTGTGCTATATGCCCAGCGACACAATCTTCAGGGCTGCCGCCCACCAATCGACTCATGGCCACTAGCGAATCGGGATCCGAGTTGACCGAGTCTGGCGCAGTGGATCAGTCTGCCGCGGGCCAATCGGCGGCGAGCGTGTCGGACTCGATCGGGTCGCACAGTGGCCGGAGCGGGCAGATTCGGGCGACTCGAGGCGAATCGGTTCGCAGATGGTGGTCAGTGGTGGGTGTGCTGGCGGCATTCTTGATCGTATTGGCTGTCATGGTGGTGGTGTTCGATTCTGACGACGCGGCAGTTCGAGCCGAGTTACGGCGACGAGCCGTTTCGGAACTGGAGTTGCAGGGAGTGGGACTCGAACCGGTCCGTCCGGACCAGCATGCTGGGGACGACGCGTATGAATTCGAGGCCACTTTGGTGACGTTGTCCGACGAGCATCTCGACAACGGAGTCGTCGCCACAAGACTACTCGAGCATCTCGACGCACTTGGTCCACAGGTCGTCTCGGTGGCTCAGACCGAGATCTCGGAGCGGGGGATTGGCGAGGTGGTTGCGCGAGATGAGATGTGGGGATTGAGTTTATTGGGGACGGGGATCGATGACGGGTCGTTGAGTGTTCTGGAGGGTAGGGGTCGGCTGAGGCTATTGTCGTTGGAGCGGACTGCGGTGTCGGATCCGGGGCTGGTTCATCTGAGTCAACTTACGGGGTTGCGGCATTTGTATTTGACCGGGACCCGAGTCACCGGCGACGGTCTCGGTCAACTCACCCACCTCACGCGACTGGAATCTCTCAAGCTCGGAGGCACCGACATCGGAGACCTTGGGCTGGTGCCTTTGGCTCGATTGCCACGTCTGAAGTATTTGACGCTGGATCGAACGCGTATCACCGACGCGGGAGTCCCGGTCCTGGCAGAAATCCGGTCCTTGGAGTATCTCGACCTGCACGCCACGTGGGTCACCGTCGAGGGGATCCGGATTCTTCGTGACGCATTGCCCGAGTGTCGGATTGAACACTGAACGCCGCGTGGCGGATTGGACGTGACGATGAAGTTACTGGATCGACTGGAACGACGTTTCGGTCGCTTTGCGATCCCCAACATCGCGTTGTTGATCGTGATGGGGCAGGGGATGTTGTTGTTGTTGAGTTGGTTGGACGCGGCTCCGAACGGTGGCGACGGTTTGATTGCGGAGTGGCAGCTGCAGGGCAGCCGGGTGTTGGACGGGCAGTGGTGGCGGTTGGTGACATTCGTGTGTGTCCCGCCGGGCACTGGGATCTTTGTCCTTTTTGCGTTGTATCTGTTCCTAATCATGGGCGGTGCGTTGGAGAGTCAATGGGGGGCGTTTCGGTTCAACGTTTACCTGTTGCTGGGCTGGATCGCCTCGGTCGCCGCGGCGTTTGTTGCTCCGGACGAGCCCGCCAGCGTGGGCTATTTGGGCAGCAGTGTGTTCCTGGCATTTGCCTGGTTGTTTCCCGATTTCAAGCTGTACCTGATGTTCGTGCTGCCGGTACCGATCAAGTACCTGGCCTGGATCACATGGCTGGTCTACGGCATCAAGCTGGTGTCGGGCGAACCGATCGAGCAGTTGTTGGTCTTGGCGGCGACGATGAACTTTGTGGTGTTTTTTGGTTCGGAGATCGTGTTGAAGGTGAAGTCAGGTCGGCGTCGGCAGCAGTCGCGCCGGCAGGCCGCGGTGGCCGCGGTGACGGCGTTTCATACCTGCAGCCATTGCGGTCTGACCGACAAGGACGACGTGTATATGCTCTTCCAGTTCTGTTCGAAGTGTGATGGCGACCACGAGTACTGCGAGGATCACCTGAGGGACCACGAGCACTTGGTGGACGGGTAGCCGGGTTGGCAGCCGGCTAGGCAGGGCAGGTCGACTAGTTGTCGAAGTAGTCATCGGCGAAGAAGACGAGCACCGCGGCGACGGATTTCTTGCCACCATGGTTGCCGCAGCAATTCGACGCGCTGCCCCAGGCCGAACCTTTCTTACGAATCGTCCCGCTGCTTTCGATCGCTCCGATCGCGGATCCACTGCGTCGCAGTGTGCCACCGGCTTCGATTCGACCGATCGCGCTGCCACTGCGTCGGATCGTGCCATTGTTGTCGATCGAACCCACGGCCGAGCCATTCTTGCGGACGGTGCCGTTGGATTCGTATCGACCCACGGCTTTGCCTTTGATGCGGATGGTTCCGTTATCGTCGATCCGGGCCCACGCCGAACCGCTCTTGCGGATCACGATTTCGCCGACGGCGTCGGCTGCCAGGAGGCTCAGAAGCAGAGTGCACAGCAGTGTCAGTCGGGACGCTCTCATGACGATTGGCCTGGTGTTGTGAAAGGAACTGGACATGGGCCCGATGTCGGCTGGTGCAGAGTTGTGCAAGCGGCGTGCCAGAGCGGCGGGACGTACACTGAGCGTGGAGCGGTGTGGTGCGTGTGTCGTTTCGATGACAGGTGTGTTCGAAGCGGGACACATCGGGAGTCAGCGGTTATTGCGATTGAGTGGAATTGGGTGTTGAGAGCGGGTGTGTGATCAGCTGCCGGTCGTGCCCCGGTTCATCAACTCGATCACGGTGGCGCGGTCGTCTGGAGAGGGCAGTCCGTAGCTGGGTTCGTAGCCGAAGAGTTGTGGGACGGTGGCTGATCCGAAGTGTCCGTCGAGGATTTCGAGGTGTTCGGAGGTGATCAGTGCCGGGTGAACGACTCCACAGGCTCTCGACAGAGCGAGCACTTCCTTGCGGAGTGTGGTGACGTAATTTGCGAGTCGGTCGGCCTTGAGCATGGGGTCGAGTCCTCGGACGAGCCATCGGTTTTGCGTGGCGACTCCGGTCGGGCAATGGCCGTTGTGGCAGCGTTGAGCCTGGATACAGCCGATCGAGAGCATGGCTTCGCGTGCGACGGCGATCATGTCGCAGCCCAGGGCAAACGCGAACAGTGTCATTTCGGGGAACCCGAGTTTGGCGGAGCCCTGAAAGACGATGTGTTCGTGGAGTCCTCGTTCGGCAAACACGCGATAGACTCGACTCATGCCGATCTTGAACGGCAGTGCGACTCGGTCGGTGAAGACCAGCGGCCCGGCTCCGGTGCCACCTTCGCCTCCGTCGATCGTAATGAAGTCGAGTCCACGGCTGGTGGTATCGGTGAGTCTTGCGAGGTCGTGCCAGAGGTCCATTTCGCCGACGGCCGACTTGATTCCCACGGGCAAGCCTGTGGCTTCGGCAACCTGTTCGACGAAGTCGAGCATGCTGTCGGCGTCACTGAAGGCCGAGTGACCTGATGGGCTGATGCAGTCCTCGCCCATCGGGATGCCTCGGATCCTGGAGATTTCCGGGGTAATCTTCGCGGCGGGCAGGATGCCGCCCAAGCCGGGTTTGGCACCTTGCGACAGCTTGATCTCGATGGCTCGGATCGAGCGATGTTGTTGAGTGGTTTCGACCAGTCGGTCCATACTGAAGCGGCCCTGTTCGTCGCGGCAGCCGAAGTAGCCGGTGCCGATTTGCCAGATCAGGTCGCCTCCCTGGAGGTGATAGGTCGAAACGCCTCCTTCTCCGGTGTTGTGCAGGCAGCCGGCCAGGCAGCTGCCCGAGTTGAGTGCATGGATGGCGTTTCCGCTGAGTGACCCGAAGCTCATGGCCGAGACGTTGATAATCGACGGAGGCCGAAAGGCTCGGCGGCGGTTGCGGTAGCCTCCGAGGATCTTGGCGACCGGGATGGTGTGCAACGGGTCGTAGTCCGGATCGCTCTGGCTGGGGCTGCGGATCGGGAAGGCCGTGTGCTTGATGATCAGGTAGTTGCTCGAGTGTTCGAGGTCGCTGTCGGTACCGAATCCGAAGTAGTTGTCCTGTTTCTTGGACGAGGCATAGACCCAGCGGCGTTGGTCTCGGTTGAAGGGCAGTTCCTCGTCGTTGCTGGTGACGATGTACTGACGCAACTCGGGGCCGATCGCTTCGAGCAGGTAGCGGAAGTGGCCGATGATGGGGAAATTGCGAAGGATCGCGTGTCGGCGTTGAATGAGATCGTGAGCGACGACGAGCAGCAGCAAGCCGCCGCCGACGGCCAATGTCCAGTACAGCAACAACATGACAGTGCTCCCGCAGTTCAGCTGGCTCGATCACCCTTGCTGACCAGTATTGACCTGGTGCGAGCCGGTCGCAAGTGGTGGACGGGTGGCGCTTGACGGAGGGTGCTGGATGAGTTGAGATGTCGTTGTGCCGCGGAGGGGCGGATTAGGCTGTTTGGACGATTTCCACGAGGTGACGTGATGCTCTTGGTCCTGGGTTTGGCTGTCGCTGTCTTGGCTCTGGCGGTCGCGATTGGGCAGATGCAAGGCAGCAATCCGGCGTTCTGCAAGGGAGCGGCCGGCTGGGTGCTATCAGTTGCCATGGTCGTCGGTGCCGTCGCTCTGATCGTCGTCGGGCAGGCTCAGGAGACCGAAGACCGTCGTGCGAAGGCTGAAGCCGAAAAGGACATGGTGGCGCGATTGGAAAAGGAAGCGGCCGCGGTTGTCGCGACGGAAGGCGGGATGGGTGGCGGGATGGGCGGTGCGATGGGTGGTGCCGCGGCGAGTAAGAAAGGTGGACGCAAGGGCGCGAAGGGTGGCAAGAAGGGTGGCAAGAAGGGTGGCTGGGGACGTCGCAGCTCCGGGCCGGTTGTGCCATTGACTCCCGAGCGTGAAAAACTGATCGGGGACCTGCGGAAGGCCGGAGCGACTCTGCAGACTCGGGGCGGGCAAGTGACTCAATTGATGCTCAAGGGGTCTGGAATCACTGCCACCCAGTTGGCCTTGCTCGAAGGACTCACCGGCACCCGCTCCCTGATGCTCTCGGTGCCCAAGGTCTCGGCCGCAGAACTCGCTCCGCTGGCCAGCATGACGGGTCTCACGGAACTCGATCTGACCGGGACCCGAATTACCGATCAGGCTTTGGTGCATCTGGCCGGAATGACCAAGCTCACCACTCTGACTCTTGCCAATCAACCGATCACCGACAAGGGCACGATTGTGCTGGCCAAGCTGACCGCACTCAGGACACTCGACCTGACCAACACTCCGCTGACCGACACGGGCGTGGCCCGCCTGTCCGGACTCAAGTCGCTCACGAGGCTGGTTCTCTCTCAGACCCAGGTCGGTGACGACGGAATCGGTGCCTTGGTCGGGATCGCCGGTTTGAAGCAGTTGGGACTGTCCAATACGAGGATCAGCGACAGCGTCGTCGATCACTTGTTGAAATTTCGCAATGCTGAAATCTTCTGGTTGACCCGAGGCCCCGGAGGTCTCAGCGACGCCGCGATCGGCCGGATTCGAGTCGATCTCAGGACCTGTGTGGTCCGTTTGTCGGCTGTGGCGGAGGAGCCCAAATCGACGGGCGGAGGCGGGGGCGAGGGCGAGTGAATCAGTCGTCGGTAGCGAGTTGCAGGGACAATTCGATTTCGGCAGCGACGGCGTCTTTGAGTTTTCTGAGTGCTCGGACCCACATCGTTCGGAGTGCGGCGGAGGATCGCTGCATGGTCTGGGCGATTTCTTCGAAGGTCCGGTCCTCGATGTGGCGTTGCACGAGCAGTTCCCGGTAGTTTTCGGGCAACCGTGCGAGTGCATCGGCCAGCAGCACGGCCCGTTCCTTGCGTACGGCGGCCAGTGACGGGCTGGTGATCGACGCTTCGAGCCAGCCTTCGAGGACCAAGCTGGGCCGCTCGCCATCATTGGGATTGGCAGCACCGGCAGCAGGTCGTTCGCGTCCGGCGTCGCGTCGAGCGGCTCCAAGGTGTCGATCGACCTGGCGCAACACTTCCCGCTCGGCAATCCGTCTCAACCACGCCTCGAACGCCGTCTGGTCCATCCCTTCGAAGGTTTCGATGTGATCGGCCACCCGCAGCAGCACGTCCTGGACGATATCCGAGCTATCGACGCGAGCGGCCATTCGACCGCCTCGGAATCGGGCCCGAACCATTAGCGAGATGAAGTGCCGGTACCGTCCCAGAAGCTGATCGAGCGCCTCGGTCTGGCCGCTTCGCGCCCGGGCAACCAGGGAATCCAGGGGTGGGCGATCCGGACTCATCGTGTGTCCTGTCAACGAGTTCCGTCGATTTGAAGGATTGGATGTTGAGAAAGATGAAAAATAAACGCTTGATCGCGTCACACACCCGGTTGTTTTCCGTTCCTAGATTGTAGAGTGGGGCCAACCCGCAACAAACCGACGATAGCAAGTCGGCTTGTCCAATCCGGAAGAGTGGAATGGAAGGATTAGAATCATGTCAATGATCACCACACACATCAGTTACCTGGTCATCAGCGTCGCGCTCACGATCTGGGTCGCTCGGACCCTGAGAAAGCACGGGATGATCTACTTGTCGGACAAGATGGATTCGAAGCCCGAGGTGGCCGAATCGTTTAGCAACCTTTTGATTGTCGGGTTCTATCTTGTGAACTTGGGATTCGAGAGTTTGGCGTTGAAGTACGGGGGAGCTGCCGAGGACACTGTGTCGGCCATCGAGTTGTTGAGCACGAAGATTGGATTCGTGTTGTTGTGCCTGGGGGCGATGCACTTCCTGACCGTGATGGTTCTGGCCAAGACGCGTCGTTCGGCCTCCGTACCGCCGCCGACCGCACCGTCCTACCTTCGCTAGGAATCGGGGATCCACGGTCCGGTTCCGGTGGTTCCGACCCGATCGCGAGATCGGGCGGTCCGCTGGGGTAGGCAGGGAAAGGAGCCAGGACAATGTCACCGATACCGATGGTGATCACCTACGCCTTGTATCTTGTCTTTTCCTTGGGCATCACCTTCTGGGTGGGGCACACCTTGTTCACCAACGGCCGAGTGTTCTTGATTGAGATTTTCGAAGGGGACGAGTTGCTGGCCGATTCGGCGAATCGGTTGATGATTGTCGGCTACTACCTGGTCAACGCCGCGTTTGTGACCTTGACGCTCAAGACGGCCGAGCGAGCCACCGACGTGGTGAGCGCCATCGAAATACTCAGCAGCAAGGTCGGCCTGGTGATGTTGGTCCTGGGCCTTTGGCACTTCGCCAACATGTTGGCCTTCAGCTGTGTCCGCCGCTACGACATTCTCAAGCGTTTTCGTCTTACCTGAGCCGAGCTTCAGGCGGCGGTGAATTCGACGAAGGTGAAGGCGAAGTGGATGATCAGGACCAGGAGAGTGGACCGAAGAATCGTGCGAGTGACTGCGTTGCTGACATCGTGGCTGGAGTTCTTGGGCGGCATGCCCTGCCGGTAGGCGATCAGGCCGACGGCCAGTCCACAGCACAGGCATCGTGCCAACACCCACGCGGTGCCGTGCCAGAGCCTGCCGTCGCCGAGTAAGTCCCAGTGAAAGTGTTGGTGCCAGAAGTCGGGTCCGAGTTCGGGGAAGCGGGCCGAGAAGACCACGAGGCTACTCCAGCGTGCGGCGGCGAAGGCGACGGCGACCAGCAGTGGAGTGCCGACCAGGAAAGCCCACAGCGTACCGGTCAGCAGGTAGCGATCGGGCCGGACTCCGAACGATTTCAACGCATCCAGCTGCCTTCCATAGGCTTTGCCTGCGATGTCCGAGGCAACCGCGGCTCCACAGCGTGCGGCGATCAACAGGGTGGCCAGGACGGGCACCAGTACGCGGTAGAGGGTGAACCCGATCGCGTGCAGCAGGTTTTCTCGTAACAGCGGTTCGGTGTATCGCGAGTAGGGCAGGAAGTGGAAGGTGAAGTGCGTGGCGACAAAGCCCAGGATCATGCCGGCGACGGCGACGTAGACCCAGGCCGACGGTCCGGCCACCAGCCGAAACGAGTGACCCAGAAACCGCAGGCCCCAGTGCTTCGACGGCCAGATGGGCAGCAGGGCCCAGGGGACTGCCAGCAACTGTTCGAGCACCCGCGACGTGCCGGCCATCAGGTTGCTCGCCGCGTTGATGCGTTGCCGGTCGGCCTGGTCTTTGGGAGCGTCATCCGAGTCTGCGGTCGGGATCGGGACCAGGAACTGGTCGGGGTTTGTCCATTGGTTGGCGGGGACTGCGACGAGCGATCGGGACTGCGGGTCGAGCAGGAACACGGCGTCGGCAATGTGTCGCAGTGCGTCGATGTCGTGGGTGACGATGATCGAGGTGCGTGGGTGAGTGGCGTGAGTCTGCTGGATCAGAGTTGCGACCTGGGCGGCAGTCTTGGAGTCGAGTCCGGAGGTGGGTTCGTCGTAGAGGATGCAGTCGGGGTCGGCGGCGAGTGTGCGGGCGATGGCCAGGCGTTGTTGTTGTCCTCCGCTGAGGTGTCGGGTGGGGACGGAGGTGGGGACTTTGAGTGTTTCCAGCAGGTCGCCACCGTGTTCTTGAAACAGCGGTTGCCGTCGTTGCCGGCCGTGGTCATTGGCAAAGCGAACGTTGTCCTGAGGAGTCAGTTCGTCGAACAGAGCGGAATTCTGGAACACGATTCCGATTCGTCTTGCGGCCGAGGCACGGGTCACCGAGAGGTTGTCGATCGTGATCGAACCGGCCAGGCGGACATTGTCGGGGTCGTCTGAAGGGAGGCCGGCGAGGGCTCTCAGCAGTTGGGACTTGCCCGATCCACTGACACCGACGATCAGTACGATGCCGCCGGCGGGGAGATCGATAGTGACATCACTGAGCAACGTGTGTTGACCGGCTTCGAGCGTGACGTTTTGCAGTGACAGGCGGGCTCCGGTGGACACGTTGTCCGAACCGCCATCGGGTGATTCGGGCGATGGGATCGAGTCGCCTGTCTTGGGAAGCGGTTCGGAGTGGATCGTGGTCACTGGCCGAGATCCGTTTCAAGGGAAGGAGAGTTGTGAGTTGGCCGAGTGTCGGAGTGGTCGACTCGGGCCACGACCGGCCGCCCGGCCTGGCGATAGCCTCGAACGACCGTCAGCACAAGCGGAGTGCGTGTCGAGAGTGGGCGTGCGGGTGGGGAGTTTGAATCGGCCTGTGATTCGAGCACCAGCCATCGGCGGTCTTTTTCGAGCACCTGGTTGCGGAGCACTGCGGCGAATTCGGGGGTGATCCCCTGTTCGGGGGTCCCGATCAGCAGGGCTCCGATGCGTCTGACGGTCGGTTCGAATTTTTGTGAAGCTTGTGCGAGAAGTTGTCGGGCTTCGGGTCCGGTCCAGGTCGTTTCGAGGGCTTGACGGAACCTGGGGTTGTCGACGGACGTCTGTCGCACGATCCGCCATAGCAGGCTTCGAAGTTCCGGATCATCGAGCAGTTTCGAGCCACTTTGGCGAGCGGCCTGTTGGACGCGGGGGTTGGCCGCCGAGTCGCGGATGATTTGTTCGACGACTCGGACGATTTCGTCCGAGTGTTTCTCGAGTACGGGAAGGGCTTCGCGGTCGACAAAACGATGGAATTCGTTGCGGAACATCCGTTTGTTGGGTAGCAACGGCGTCTTGTCGTAGACATACCGCCAGGTGAATCGCCACAACGAGACTCGCTTCCAGAGTTCGCCACCAATCCGGTTGACGGTTGGTTCGGCCCGTCGCCTGACGATGGGCCAGATCTCGCGGCGAACCAGGGGCAGCAGTTGGTCGTGGACCAGTTCGCGTTGGTATCGGCGTCCGATGCGGTCGATGTCGTTCCGGTTCGCTCGAATCACTGCGGGCAATTCGGCTTCGACGATTGCCAGCGATTCGTCGAGCGAGGATTCGACCAGTGGCTTGAGGGCTTCGAGCAGTTCCTGCTGGTGAGCGGCGACGGCCTGTTGGATTTCGGTGGCGACCTGCTGTCGCTTGGCATCGGGCAGAAGAGTGGAAACGATCCAGGCCATCGAGTCGGGAGTCGAGTACCAGGCCAGTTGGTCTGAGTGATCCGGGAGTGGTGTTCGTGCGTACAGGATGGCCATTACTGACGGTTGGCTGCTAGCCCGCTGGATCTCGCCGATCTGTTCGAGTCGTCCGTCGTCGGTGACCGTGAAGATGGGGTCGCCGCGGCGGATGTCGAGTGACGGGTCGATGTCGAGTGGCACACAGCGACGACTTCCGGTGGCATACTGCAACAGTTGCGGGGCCACACGTTGGCCGAGGTCGCCACCGATGTGGCTAGTGATCAGCCAGCAGACGGATCCCAGAGCGCCGCTCCAGACCAGCAGTCCCACGAGGATTCTTAGCCGCCGGCGCATGACATTCCCTTTCGGATCTTCGTCTATTTACCGGGACGGATCGCATCTGGGTGTTCGCCGAGCGGTCGGGTTTCTTGTGGTGTTGTTGGGTTTTTGTGTGGGTTTTGTTGTAGGGATCAGTTTTCGGCGAAGCGATCGACGGCGAAGCGGTCGATGGGGCGATTGGTGTGGTTGTCGAGTACGAGGTCGGCGAGGATGTCTCCGACCTGGATCGAGAACTTGAATCCGTGTCCGGAAAAGCCGCCGGCCAAGACCACTCGTTCGTTGCCCGGATGGATTCCGATCAGGAAGTCGTGGTCGGGAGTGTTGGTGTACAGGCAGACTTCACCTCGACCGTCTTTCCCGACCAGTCCCGGTTGCCAGCGTTCGACCCAGTCGTAGAGCCGACGGATTCCGGCGTCGTCGACCGAGGGGTCGACGGAATCGGGATTGACAGTGTGATGGGATCGGTCGGCGGCGACCTTGATCGTGAGTCCATCGAGTGAGGGGAACCCGTAGTTGGTGGTGTCGTATTCACAGAAGCAGGGAAGTGTGTCGAGCATGACACGGGCCGGTTGGCTGACCGGCAAGTAGATCTTTTCTTCTCGAGTGACTTCCAGTTGCCAGTTGAGGTCCGGTGTCAGTCGGTCCAGCCAAGGGCCAGCGGTGACGACAACGTGTGGCGCGACAAACGTTTCGTCTTGAGTCGTGACCAAAATTCCGCCGGTGATGCTCTCGATGGATTCGACACGGCACTCGTGTCGTCGTTCGGCTTGGTGTGCTTGGGCCTGAAGGGCCAGAGTCTGGAGCACTCGGTCGGCTCGCAGGAACCCATTTTCCGGGGCGAAGACTGCGTGTTGTTGGTCGGTCAGTTGGAACGTGGGGAACCGTGTGGCGACGCCGTGTCGGTCGAGTCGTTGGTGTGGGAGGTTGGCTGATGCGAGCATGTCGAGTGTGCTAAGAAAGCGTTCGTTGTCGAGGCTGGCGAAGACGAGTAGCCCGCACAATTCGAGCAATTCGGCACCGGATTCGGCTTCCAGTTCTCGCCACATCCCGAGCGACTCGCGTGCCAGTTCGACATAAAGTGGGTCGTCATAGCTGGTACGAAAGACTCGCGACAGGCCGTGCGAGCTGCCGTGGGTGTGGCCCGTTGGGAACTGTTCGAGTCCGATGACGCGGGCACCTCGACGTGCGAGGTGGTAGAGGGCCGAGGAGCCCATGGCCCCGAGTCCGACGACGATGCAGTCCCAGGTGGTGGTGGTGGTGGTGATGGTGCGTCTCCGTTTTGTGTCTGGCGAGTGGATTGGGAGTTGCGGGACGGTCCGGGATTCGTGGCGTTGGCACGATGACCGGTAGTTTGCAGAGTTGCAATTGGCTACCGGCTGGAAGTTTGAGTGTGAGTGGCTTGGCAGGGTCGTTCGAGTCGATCATGCTGCCATTTGGGTTCTCTGTTTTGGGAGCATTCGCCGGTGGCTCTTTCCAACAATTCCACGCACCGCAAGATCACCTTCTGTGCGTTGTATTTTGCCCAAGGGATTCCCTGGGGCTTCATGTTGCTGACGTTGCCGTCGTATTTGTTGAATAATCACGGCGAGCATTTCGGCGACGACGAGATTGGCCGCTTGAAGGCGATCATCCTGATCCCGTGGTCGTTCAAGTTGATCTGGGCTCCGATCATGGACAGTTTCACGATCCGCAGCATGGGTCGGAGGCGGTCGTGGATCATCGGGGCTGAGTTGATGATGGCGGTGACGCTGTTGGGGATGATCGGGTTGGGCGATCTCTCGGGACAGCTCAGCATGCTGTTGTTCATGTATTTCCTGCACAATTGTTTCGCATCGCTACAGGATGTGTGCACCGACGCGATGGCTGTGGATCTGTTGCCGCCCGAGGAGCAGGGCCAGTTGAACGGGATGATGTGGGGCAGCAAGCTGGTAGGCAAGGTGGGTGGCGCGTGGGCATTGTCGTACGTGATCAACTGGGGTGGAATCTCGGCGTGTGTCTGGGTCCAGGTGGCCCTGCTGGCGGTTGTGTTGATCGTACCGCTGGTTTTCCTGGAACGGCCAGGCGAACGTCGGCTGCCGTGGTCTGTGGGATCGGCCCAGGGTGACAACATCTCGAATGTTCGCAGCCCGTTGACAGCGATTGTCGAGACGATCAGGGCGATCAGCGTGCCGACGTTGGCTGTTTACGTGGTTTTCACTCTGGTCGTGTTGTTGGGTTCGGGGATCAACGAAGTTGTTGTCAACACGCTGTACATCAAGCGTCTGGGCTGGAGCGACATCGGTTTCACCGCAGCCAGCGGCTACACTCTTCCGTTCATCATTACTGCGACATTCTTGGGCGGCATGTTGGCTGACCGTTTCGGGCGTCGTCTGATCCTGTGTGTAGGCTTCGGAGGTTTTTCTGTGTCGGCCATCGTGTTCGCGATGTGTCCGCAGCTGTGGCATGAGTACTCGTTCACGTTGTCGTACGTGCTGGCTTTCGAGACTCTGACCGCGATCGGGTCGGTTGGATTCCTGTCGATGGCGATGCGGATCAGTTGGTCGGCTGCGGCTGCCACCGTCTTCACCGTTTACATGACGCTCAGCAATGTCTCGCATGTCGTCGGCAACTGGTTGGCCGGGCCGGTACGGCGGGTGATGACCGAGTACGCGGAGTCGAGTGGTTTGTCTGGAGTCGAGGCCGACATGATGTCTTATCAGCTGACGATCGGATTGGCCGGAGCGATCACGTTGCCCGTTCTGTTATTGTTGCTCGGCGTGAAGACGAGTGAAGTCGATGCAGCGGCAGCGTTAGAGGCCGGCGACGCTTCGGCGTGAACGAGGCGGTCGGCAGGCGAGGGTGGTGGCGACGTAGACGGTGGTCGAGACGATCAGCCCGACGTAGACCTCGTGAAAGCTGGTCCAGCCGGATCGTTTGGCGAGCCACCAGGCGACGACGACCAGTCCGCCCGAGCCCATGGCGGCGATCGCCGCGGTCGCGGTGGGTCGCGTCCAGTAGAGGCCCAGGACCAGGGGTGAGAGGAAGCAGGCGGCGTAGAGTGATCCGGAGAACGACGTGGTTTCTACGATGTCGGCGAACGGGTTCAGTGCGACGAGCATGGCGACGAGCGAGATGATCACGACGCAGATTCGGGTGCGTCCGATGGCTCGAGGGTCGTCGTCGGCCAGCAGTGTCAGGTCGCGGGTGATCGCGCTGGCGGTGACCAGCAGCACCGAATCGAGCGACGACATGGCGGCTGCCAGCAGCACCAGCAGGAAAAAGCTGCTGGCAACCGGGCCGAGAATTTCGGCATCAGCCAGAAGGTAGGGCATCAACAGGTCGGTGTCGGCGGTGATCCTGGCGGTCATGTCGGCCGGGACAAGCGTCCGGGCCAGTGCCCCGATCGGCAGCAGGCAGAAGTAGGTCACGGTGATCAGGATGGGAGCGACGATGCGGGCGGTCTTGAGGGCCCGTTCGTCTTTGAGTCCGTAGATTCGCGATATTTGTCGAGGGTCAACCAGCATTTTCAGGCCGCCGGCCAAGCCGATGCCGAGGATGACCAGGATCGGAGTCGGCCCATCCCACGAGACCAGCCGCGGGTCGATCGTTTCCAGTTCCGAGACCATCGCTCCCAGGCCACCTCCACTGGTGAGCACGGCCAGCAGGATCACCACGGCCCCGACGATCATCAGTACGCCTTGAACGGCGTCAGTCAGCACGACCGAACGGAATCCTCCCTGGATCGTGTAGGTGGTCACGACGAGGCAGACGGCGACGGCCGAGGCGGTGTAATTGAGGCCGAGGAATCCCGAGAGTGCGACGGCGGACCCCTTGTAGACGGCGACCAGGAAGAGTCCGGAAGCGAGCAGGATCACGATGGCGCTCAGCCGTCTGACGACCAGTGACTGGTAGCGGGTGCCCAGGAAGTCGGCCACAGTCAGCGACCGGTACTCACTGGCGCGACGATAAAACCGGGGTGCGACGACCTGCCAGCTGAGCCAGCACAGCGGACCGTAGATTCCGATCTTCAGCCACCAGGCCAGGCCCGCCTCCCAACTTTCGCCCGCGTGCCCGATGAAACTGTTGGTACTGACAAATGTGGCGTAGAACGAAAGGGCAATGACGAAGCCGCCGAGGCTTCGGCCGGCGACGAGGTAGTCGGCCAGCGAGTGAATTCGCCGGGATCCTTCACGTCCATGGTGCACCAGCAGCAGCAGGTACACGGCAATCAGTATCAATCGAAACCAGAGCATCCCACCAACGGACTCACAACGGCCACAGTTGTCAACCCGGTCGCGACAGTCCCTGGAAGCTGATGGCGGTGATCACGATTCTCTGCGTGGCAGGTGGTTGTGGCCAGTTGGACTGGCTGCGGTGTTGGCGGCCGCAGCCGTTGTTGTGTCCATCCTGGTGTCGGGCGAAGTCTGAAACCCGGGGGCACCCCGACGGTTGGCTCGTGCCCGGCCGACGTGTCACAATGCAGGTCTCGCAGTCCACGATTCCGGAGACCGACCTGATGCGTTGTTTTGTGCTGCTGTGTTTTGCTGTGTTGTCGCTGGCGGCTTCGTCAGAGGCCGCAGCCCCAGTGGCGATTGGTTCGAGACTCGAGCCATTCATCGACCGTCACCTGATCGAATCGTTCTCCGGCAACGCCGAACTGGTGATGCATCGTCCGAAGGCTGCCGAGGTTGTGTTGGTGACCGACAAGCCGTGGGAGGGCAATACGTCGGCCTACTACACGGTGTTTCGGGACGACGATCGGCTGAGAATGTACTACCGGGGTTCTCATGCCGATTCGAACATGAAGGGGACGCACCGCCAGGTGACCTGCTACGCCGAGAGCCGCGACGGGATTCACTGGACGAAGCCCGAACTGGGTCAGTTCGAGTTCGAGGGGTCCCGGAAGAACAACATTGTCTGGGACGGAATCGGGACTCACTGCTTTTCGGTCTTCAAGGATCGCAATCCGAAGTGTCGCCCCGAGGCTCGTTACAAGGCCATTTCGCGAGGCCGACCTCGGGGCAAGCGGGGGCTGTACATCTTTGAATCGCCCGATGCGATTCATTGGAAGTTGATGGCCGACGTTCCGGTGATTACCGAGGGCGCGTTCGACTCACAAAACCTGGCCTTCTTCGATCCTCATGTCGGTCTCTACCGTGCCTACCACCGCAGTTTCGTCGATGGAGTGCGGGCGATCATGACCGAGACCTCCAGCGACTACCGGACTTGGACCAAGCCGGTGCTGTTGCAGTACAGCAAGGGGACTCGAAACGAACATCTCTATACCAACACGGTTGGGAATTACCCCGGAGCCGACCACATCCTGCTGGGGTTTCCCACTCGTTACTTGCCGAAGGAGTCGAGCCGCGTCGAGCCGGTGCTGATGACCAGCCGCGACGGGGTCCACTTCCATCGCTGGCCGGATGCGGTGGTTCCCGAGACGGCGCCCAGGGATCGCAGCGGGAATCGCAGCAACTACATGACCTCGGGAGTCATCCACCTGCCGTCTCGGCCCGGCGAGTTTTCCGTGTACGCGACCGAGGCGTACTACACGGGGCCGGACAGTCGTGTCAGGCGATTTATTTTTCGCAAGGACGGGATCGCATCGGTTCGAGCCCGTCGAGGTGAACTGACGACTCGGACCCTGACCTTCACCGGTCGTCAACTGATGCTCAATCACCGGTCGCTGCCGGCCGTGGGCCAAAATCGTGTGGCCGGTTCGGTTCAGGTCGAGCTACTCGACACGGCGGGCCGTCCGATCGAGGGGTTCGCCTTGGAGGACTGCATTCCACTTTCCGGCGACCAGTTGTCGGCTCGGGTCCGGTGGAAGGGGCAGTCGAATCTCTCGAGTCTTGCCGGGAAACCGTTGAAGTTGCGGTTTGTGGTCAGGGATTCGGACCTGTTTTCGATTCGGTTCCAGTAGGGGCGTGACACGGCTCGGAGTGACGTTCGTGGTCTTGGGCGGTTTGGTGTGTCTTGTCGAGGAGGCTTGATGGCGATGATGTTGCGTGGCGGTATTCCTTTCGTCGGTTCGACGGCTTTGTGGCTGTGTATCATGATTCACACGGTGTCCGTGTCCGCGGCTGAGTTGGAGTATCGTCTGACGGACGAGTCACTCGAGGTGGTCCGAATCGACAGTTCTGCGGACGAGTCGTTTCTGTCGATGCGTGCCGATGCGATGGGGCGGTTGTTTGTTGGTGGTCGCGAGGGCGTGTTTGTCTACGAACCGGTTGCCGGCGGGTTGGGGAAGCGTCGCGAGATCTTTCGGTTCCCGGCCGATTCGTGGGTGTATGATCTCGAGATTCGGGGCAACGATCTGTACGCGATGACCAATCGTGCGTTGTACGTGTTGCCTGGAGCCGTGACCAAGCGCAGCGGCGTCCGTGCCAAGCGGCTGATCTGGGGTCATCCGGACTATCATCCCCACCAGTGTTTTCACGGCCTGGCCTGGGGCCCTGACGGGTATCTCTACTTGTCGCTGGGCGACATGCTGGTCTTCTATGGCGACTTCCGTCGCCCCGACCACTGGGGTCACTGGACATTCTTCTGCCAGCCCAACGGGACTCGGGTTCCCTATACGGGTGTGGGTGGAGTCCTGCGTTGCCGTCCGGACGGCAGTGACTTGCAGGTCGTCGCCCGAGGCACTCGCAACAGTTGTGGCCTGGTGTTTGACAGCCGCTGGAACCTGTTCACTCACGACAACGACCACGAGGGTCTGCCACTGGATTACGTGCCGGGTCGGCTGTTGCACGTGACACCGGGCGCCGACTTTGGTTGGCCGCGAGGCTGGATGCCGCGTAAGACTCCGGACCGTGCTGATCTGCTCAGGACGATGGTCGCCGACATGGGGCGCGGGGTTCCCGTCGGTCAGACGTACTACGACGAACCGGGTCTGCCGGCCAAGTACCGAGGCAACCTGTTGTTGGCTCGCTGGGGACGCCGGGCGGTGACGCGGTACGAAGTCAGGCGGCGGGGGGCGACATTCGAAGCCACCGAGCACGTGCTGCTGGAAGGACTCGACACGGCTCGGCCGGTCGGAGTCGCCGTGGGTCGCGGCGGCAACATCTTTGTCACGCTCGCCTACATGGCTCACAACGACGGGTCGCCGGTCTATCGCAGCGAGCTGTTGATGATCCGCTCGAAGATATCGGAGGGTCGTCCGGAGTTTCGCGGCGTGGACCTGATGCGGGCGTCTGTGGAACGGCTTTTCCGGGAGCTTGACGGTGGAGCGTCCTGGCCGGCCAGGCGGGCGTATGTGGAACTGCTGAGACGCGGGGGCATGGCGTGTGAAGGCGTTGTCGGTCGCCTGCTTGCGTCGAACTCGAGCCGCCCCGAATACGCTCACCTGGTCTGGCTTACCGCTCATGCTGCCAAGAACGGATGGGTGGATGCCGCTGCGGCGATTGAGCCGTTACGGAGCGTGGCCGGCGACAGGCAGTCGGCGGCACGTCCAGTCGCCGTGCGGGCGTTGGCCGAGTACTTTGCCGACGAGCCGGGTTTGACTGCCTTCTGGAACGGGTTGTTGGAAGATGACGACCTACGGGTACAACACTTTGCGGTCGTGGCTCAGGCGACTCGTCGGGCTCCCAGTCTCGATCGAGTTGTGGTCGGCCCGGCTCGGTCACGCGACACGTATATCCGCCAGTCGGCGTTTCAGTTGTTGGCACAGAAGGCTCGGCTCGAGCAGTTGGTCGCATGGGCCGGGTCGAAAGACGAGCGAGTGCGACTGGCGGCGGTACTGGCTGTCGGCACACGATTGACGATTCCACCGGCAGTGGGCCCATTGCGGCCTGGTGCTCCATTGGGAGTTTGGCCCAGCGAGTCGGTTTACAAGGTGACTTATGTTGGGGAAACCGTCGACCTGAGGCAGTTGGGGCGGATCGGGGTGTTTTCGACGGCCGACGATTGGGCTGCAGGCCAACGGACCAGCGAGCAGGAAGCGTTGTTCGCGTTGCTCGTGGCCAGGCTCAAGGACGATTCGGAACCGGTTCGTTTGCAGGCGGCACATTTTCTTTCTCTGACTCGAGACGCTCGTTCGGAACCGCTCATCGAGGCCGTTCGTGTCCAGAGCCAGCAACAACGGCTGAAGCGGGCTCCGATTCGAGGTGTCCGGGAGCTGTGGGTGGCCGGTCCGTTTGACGATCGGGATGCGGGGTTCCAGACCGTACACCCGCCTGAGATGCGGGCGATTGATCTGGCGGTCACGTTCGGTTCGGGGGGGAAGAGGATCCGTTGGGAGAAGCTGAAGCCAAGTCGGATGTTCGACTTTCACAAGAAGTACGGCACGACCGATGGGCGTTCGTGTTATGCCTATCTGCGACTGATCAGTCCGCGACGGCAGCAGGTGCTGCTGACACCAGGATCGGATGATGGGTTGAAGGTGTGGGTGAACGGGAAGGTTGTGCATGAACACGACCTGGTGCGTGGTGGGTTGCCGTTGCAGGACGTGGTATTTGCCGAGTTGCAGGCTGGCAGCAACGAGGTGTTGTTTCGAGTGCGCAACGTCCGGGGCGAGCATTGTCTGTACCTGCATTACCGGTCTCTGGGTGGGTCGGTGCAACCGGTGTTGCCCGAACCACTGGATGCCGGTGGTTTGTCGGCTCGGTTGAAGGAGGCGGCTGCGGGAGGCAAGCAGTCGATCGGAGTGGAGTTCCTGGATGTCGACTGGGTGGCCGAGGTGGCGGCTGGTGACGGAACGCGAGGTGGGAAGTTGTTCGCAGCTTCGGGGATCGGTTGTGCCAAGTGTCATGCTGCGAAAGGGTTGGCTGCGGTCCCGGGTGCTCCGAGCCTGATTGGTGCTGGCAAGCGATTCACCGTTCCCTACCTGGTTGAGAGCATCCTGTTGCCGCATCGCAGGGTCGCGCCCGTGTTCCGATCGACGCTACTGGTGACCACCAGCGGCAAGACGGTCGCTGGGCTGGTGGTCGGAGAGACCGGGAAGATGGTGACGTTGCTGACGGCCGAGGCGAAGCGGGTGGAGATTTCCAAGCTGGAGATCGAGAGTCGCAAGACTCAGGACATCTCGGCGATGCCGGCCGGGTTGGTCAAGACTCGGTCCGAGCTGCGAGACCTTTTGGCGTACCTGTTGTCGCAGTGACCGGGGGCTGGGCACGGTTTTCAGTTGGCCACGACCGGGGGCACTAGAACAACTCGAGGACGGGTTGGCCGTCCGAGATGCGAACGGGTCGGCCGGTGTCGTCGGGGACTGCCGCTTCGGGTTTCAGGCCGAAGGCGTGCAGGATGGTGGCCTGGAAATCGTAGACACTCACGGGCAGGTCGCGGACATAGGCTGCCAGCGAGTCACTGGCACCATGGACCTGTCCGCCTCGGATACCGCCGCCGGCCAACACGGCCGAGTAGCAGGCTCCCCAGTGATCTCGGCCGGTGTACTTGTTGATGGTTGGAGTCCGCCCGAATTCGCCGATCACCGTCACCAGGGTGTCGTCGAGAAGTCCTCGCTGGTCGAGGTCGTCGAGCAGGGTCGAGAAGGCTGCGTCGAACGAGGGCAGGCAGTACTTGTGGCTAAGCATGTCCTTGCCACGATTGATGCCTCCACAGATCGTCGTCTTCTTGTCGGTGCCGTGGTTGTCCCAGAGATTGAACTGGCAGCCGTCGGAACCGTAGTAGGTCCAGAAGACGTTGACCAACCGCACGTCGCGTTCGACCAGCCGCCTGGCCAGCAGGAAACTCTGGCCGTACTCGTTCATCCCATACCGCTGTCGCAACGCCATCGGTTCGTGCGTCACGTCGAAGGCCTCGCGAAAGGCCACCGACGTGAGCATTTCGATCGCCTTGTCGTACTGCTGCTGGTAGGCCAAGACCGCATCGTCGGATCCGACGCGGCCGGGGCCGACGTGTGTCAGGAGCGAGCGGCGGGCGTCGAGACGATCGAGCGTCATTTGTTCGCCGTGCAGCTCGAGGTTTTTGAGAGTGAACTCGGAGCGATCCAGCGAGCCGGTCTTTTCGGTTCCGAGTGAGAGTGGTTCGTATCGTGGTCCGAGGAACCCGGCTCGTTGGCCCTTGTAGAAGTGGGGGCCGGTTGTGAAGTGGCGGGGGACGACGACCCAGGGAGGGAGGGTGTTGGAGGTGCCCAGTAGTCGGTGCAGGATGGCGCCGATTGCCGGGTGGTCGTTGCGGGAGGCGGGGTAGGGTTTGTTTCGCTCAGTTCCCAGTCGGTTGGCCAGCAGGGTGCGAAAGATGCCAATGTTGTGAGATTGTGTGCCGACGTTCATCGAGCGAATGATCGCGAGTTTGTCGGCGTGAGTGGCCACGTTGGGGAGCAGGGCTCCGAAACGCGTGCCCGGGACACTGGTGGCGATGTCGCCGAATTGGCCGCGGATGCGAGACGGCGCATCGGGCTTGGGGTCCCACATGTCCAACTGAGACGGTCCGCCACACAGGAAGATGTAGATCGACCGCTTGGCGGTGGCCTGGTGGCGGGTGGCGTCGATGGGTTGAGGCGTATTGTTGGCGGCGGCGATGATCTGGGGCAGAGTCATTCCCAGGCCGCCGACGGTGCCCATCTGCAGCAGGTCTCGACGAGAAAACTCGCCGCGAGCGGGCACATGCATGGGCATCAGGTTGAGCATGTCGTGATTGGCAGTCTCGGGTACCGGGTCGCGTGTGTCTGGGAACTCAGTATAGCCATTTGCTGAGGCTGTACGGGATAGTGTCCCAGGGTATTCCGGCCGTCAGATCAATTCGGCGATCGGACGGCCGCTGGGCAGCAGCGGAATGGGTCGGCCCGAATTGTTGATTGTCTCGCTGTGCAGGTCGATTCCGAGGTGGCGGTACATGGTTGCCAGCACGTCGGTGGGGTGGATCGGTCGGCTGGAAGGCATTTCGCCGTTCGAGTTGGATGCGCCGATCACCTGGCCGACTTTCAATCCTCCACCGGCCAGCAGGATACTCATCAACTTACCCCAATGGTCACGGCCTCCGGTCTTGTTGACTCGAGGCGTCCGTCCGAATTCGCCCCAGACGACCAGCAGCACCTTCTTGTCGAGTCCGCGTTGAGCGAGGTCGGTGACCAAGGCGCTGATCATGCGGTCGAGCGGAGGTCCGTGGTGTTCCATGCCTCGGGAGGGGCCATCGGATCCGTCTGCCGGCCGCTTGTCGTCGACGATGTTGAGGTGCCAGTCCCAGCACAGGGAGTCGGGAGCAGTATTGATGGTGACGAAAGTCACTCCCGATTCCACCAGTCGCCGGGCGAGCAACGCCATCTGGCCCCAGCGGTGTGGTCCGTAGAGCTGGCGGATGTGATCGGGTTCGCGTGACAGGTCAAAGGCGGCTCGGGCTCGACCGCTGGTGACCATGTCGAGAGCCGCGAGGGTGAACTTGTCGATGCCTTCCATTTGTCGAGTGGCATCGGCGTTGCGGGCGAAGCGATCGAGTTGCCCGAGCAGGCTGCGGCGGTCGTCGACTCGGTCGAGTGTCAGGTCGTCGGCCAGCTTCAGGTTGGCTGTTGCCTGGGCCACCTTGGAAGCCTTGAACTCGTCGCGGTAGGGGTCTTGCATCACGGTGAACGGGGCGTGTTCGACACCCAGATAACCGGTGCCCATCACTCGGCCGATGACCGGGTTGCGGGTTTGTTCATGTGAGAGCAGGACGTAGGCGGGCAGGCCGGGGTCGTTACCGCCGCGGAAATGGCTGACGATCGAGCCTGAGGAGGGATGAGTGGGTGGGCTGATGTTGCCGGGGTAGCCGGTCGAGAGCCAATGAGCGGCGACGTAATGGCCGTTGGTCGCGTGAGTGATCGAGCGGATCAGGGCGGTCTTGTCGAGGACCTGAGCGGTCAGCGGCAGTTTTTCGCAAAACGCAATGCCGGGGTGCCGGGTTGAGATGGCCTGGTAGGGGCCGCGGATCTCAGCAGGACTCTCGGGCTTGGGATCGAAGGTTTCGAATTGGCTGTGGCCTCCACCGAGCCAAATCTGGATCACCGCCGTATCGCTGTGGTCCGTGTCGGCAACAGAATCCGCCGCCTTCAGTCTCAATAACTCGGGCAGCGTCAGCCCGGCCGTGCCGGCCGACAGCGTCCCTTGCAGAAACCGTCTTCGAGTGCGAGTCATTTGTCGTAAGAGCCGATCCGTGGGTGTCATCGGACAAGTCGGATAAAAGCAGGCTTGCGCGAGTCTACGGCTTCCGACGGGGTTGGTAAAGGTGGAAGATTGAGCCGGGCGGTATTAGCGTTGTCTGTGAGGTGTCCGGTAGTGAGAATTGTTGCGAGACTTTCGGTCGCGAGCGATTGGTAGTCACCTGCAGCGAAATGGAATCAGACGAGTCACTTGGGAATGAGGCGTGGTCGATGAAGACATCTGGAGCAGAACCAGTGAAGGTGGCTGTGGTTGGGCTGGGTCGCTTCGGGCGTCTGCACGCATTGACGATTGCGGGTCTGGCCGAGGCGGAGCTGGTCGGGCTGGTGGCTCGGCGGCGTGAGAGTGTCGAGGCATTACAGGCCGAGTTGCCTGGTGTGGCGGGTTTTGTGGACTTGGAAGTGGCGTTGTCCGAGTGTGATGCCCAGGCGTGGGTGGTGGCCACGACGACCGTGTCGCATGTCTCGATCACCCGTCGGCTGCTCGAGGCGGGCAAGGTGGTGTTGTTGGAGAAGCCGATTTCGGAGGACCTGGTTGAAGCGAGATCACTCGAGCCGTTGGTGTCGGCGGGTTCTTCGAACCTGATGGTCGGTCACATCCTGTTATTCAACAGCGAGTTTCGTCAGATCCGAGACGAGGCAGCCGTGCGTGGCCGGATCGCTCACATCGACTGCGTGCGTCATCGGCCGGCATCGATTCTCGAGGCCTTTGCCGGCGAGAATCCTTTGCACGCTGCGATGGTGCACGACCTGTACATGGTACAGGTGTTGGTCGAAGGTGCCGACCCGATCGCGGTCACATGCCAGTACCACCGGACGCCCGCTGGTGCGATTGATCTGGCGCTGGGTCAATTACAGTGGGAGAACGGACCGCTGGTGTCGTTGTCGGCGTCGTATTTGACACCCGAGGGCATGCCACCGCGTGGGATTGACCGGATGGAGGTATTTGGCGAGGGCTGGGCTGCTCGAGCCGATCCGAATCCTCGGCCGGTCGAGGTCTGGGCCGATCGGTCCGAGTGGCCGATGGCCTTGGAGATTCGGACGGATCCCGACGGTGCCACAGGGATGCTGGCCGAGGAACTGCGTTGTTTCTGCCGAGTGTCGCGTGGCGAGCAGGCGGTCCCGGCCGGGGCCACTTATTCGGACGCCATCCAAGTGCAGCAGTGGATGGACCGGCTGGCAGTGGCGGCCGAGCCGCCGTTGCTACCGGGTGATCGTTGAAACCGGGTCGGTTTCAGGCGATCTGGACGTTTTCAGCACGCGGGCCCTTGGGGCCGGTGCCGATATTGTACGTGACCTGTTGCCCTTCCTGCAGGTCGTCGTACTGGGATTCTTCCAGCGCCGACATGTGAAAGAACACGTCGGTGCCCGAGCCATCGTCGATGAATCCGAATCCCTTGTCCGTCAGTCTCTTGATCGTGCCCTCTGCCATCTATCTCGTTCAATTCTCTCGGAAAAAGTTGGTCAGCCCCGAGGCGAAAACACTTCACTAGTCGGAAATGGCCCGCGTAGCAGGTGATATGGGTGAATCAATGTGGGAGACGACCCGAGTCGACGGAAAAGTTCCCGCTGTCGTCATCCTGATCGTCAAATTCTTCCATCTCGATGGTCACGAAACCCGACTCCTGCTCGTCGGCCGTCTCGACCCGCTCCGCTCCTTCTTCGCCTTCGACTCCTTCCGGGGATTCGGGCCCCTGCTTCCGTTTAAGGCGCCGCTGCCGTTTGGCCTCGGCTTTTGCCTTCTTTTCCATTTCCCGTTGCCGTTTGGCGAATGTATTCCGATTTTTAGCGATGATTGCATTCCTTGCAAGTAGTTTGCCTGATAGCCATGGCCAAGAATCGCCAGAAAAGAGTCTAACGAATTCCGCCAGAAAAAGTCTGACTCAGTCGGAATCGGACGTGCGGTCCAAGAGGATTCATGGCGGAATCTTCGGTAGCGACTGCTTGGTCTCTGGAATTTAGGCTAGCAGATTCGATCGGGATGTGAAGGGCGGACACGGAGTCGGGCGTGGCAAAATGCGTCAATGGCGGCCGGGAAACCCGGTTTTGAGGCTGGGAGATTCAGAGAATCTGTCGGATCACGCGACCGCGGCTGATGGGTGTTGGCCGATCCAGCGGGTCGTGGACAACGGTATCCGGGTCGTAGCCGAGGCAGTGGAAGACGGTTGAGATAATATCCTTGGGCCGGACGACACCATCGACGGGAAATGCCGCGTGTGAATCGCTCGAGCCGTGGACGCATCCTCCCTGGATGCCTCCACCGGCCATAGCGACACAAAAACAGCTCCCCCAATGGTCACGTCCGGCCTTGGCATTGATCTTGGGTGTGTGACCGAATTCGCCTTGCCACACAACCAGGGTGTCATCGAGGAGTCCTCGGTCCCGCAGATCTTCGAGCAGTGCCGAGACGACCTGGTCCATCATCGGCATCAGGAACGATTTCAGGGATTCGCAGTGTTTGGAATGAGTATCCCAGCCGCCTTGATTGGGTTTGTCCTTGATACGTGTCCAGTTGACCTGAACCAGCGAGACATTTCGTTCGATCAGCCGTCGGGCCAGCAGCACGCTTTGTGCGTACCGGCTTCGTCCATAGCGGTCGCGTGTCGAGTCGGATTCCTGTCCCAGGTCAAACGCATTGGAGGTCTGTTGTCGGCTGAGCAGATCGAGAGCTTGTCGGGCGTGGAGATTGTAGGAACTGACGGCGGGGTTGCGATCGAAGTGGGCTGCGGCGTTGTCGAACTGTTCGAGCAGTTGTCGTCGCAGTTGGATTCTGTTGGCTGCAACGTCTTCGCGTGGCGAGAGTCCTGGAACGTTGAAGGTGTTGTGTTGTGGCTGGCAGTGAATCAGCCACGGGTCGTGTCGTCGTCCGAGGAACCCGGCATCCTGTCCTGGCCAGGGGAAGTTTCCGTCGTTCCAGATGTGTTCGGGTAGCGTGACGGCCGATGGCAGTTGCCCGACGTCCTGTTTCAGTGCTCTCACTAACGCCCCCATGTTGGGCCAGTTGTTGGGTGGCTTGGGTAGGGCGCTTTCCTTGTTGAGTGGTTGGTGGGGGACTCCGGTCAGCATCTGGTAGCCGCTGGAGGAGTGCGAGTTGTCGTTGGTGACGACGGCTCGGAGCACGGCGAAGTGGTTGGAGAGTTGTGCGATGCGAGGCATCAGTTCTCCGACTCTCAGGCCGGGCGTGGCCGACGAGATCGCTCCGAATTCGCCTCGGATATTGGCCGGGGCCAGTGGCTTGGGGTCCCAGGTTTCGTGTTGAGGTGTTCCGCCAGTGAACATCAACAGGATGACTCGCTTAGCAGTCGGAGCGACCGCTGTCGGCGCGGCAGCTTGGGCCGCGGCCAAGCCGGGCATGGTCAGCCCACCCAGTCCGATCCCGCCGATCTTCATCGATTCCCGACCCCACGTATCGAACCACTCGCGACGAGTGACGCCGGTGGAGTGATTCGGTTGTTGGTCGAATGGATTCGGCACGAAGTGGAGTTGCCGTTATGGCCGGATCAGTTGATCAGGCTTTGGATCAGCTGGGCCTGGTAGACGTCGGTGAGTCGTTCGTCGCGTCCGTTGTGCGAGTGGACGAGTTGTTCGTGGTCGAGGCCGAGTTGGTGGAGGATGGTTGCGTGCAGGTCGGCGGTTTGGGTTCGATTTTCGATCGAGCGGTATCCGAAGTCATCGGTGGCCCCGTAAGCCTGTCCGCCTCGGATACCTCCACCGGCCAACCACACACTGAACCCATACGGGTGATGGTCTCGTCCTTCGTTGCCTGGTGCGGTGCTACCGTTCCGGAGTTCTGCTCCGGGCGTCCGTCCGAATTCGCCACCCCACTGAACCAGTGTCTGGTCGAAGAGTCCGCGTTGTTTGAGGTCACTCAGGAGTGCACCGATGGGTCCATCGGTTTGTCCGCAGACGCTTTCGAGTCCCTTGGTGTTTCCCGAGTGCGTGTCCCATGGCTGGCCCTTCATGAACAGCTGCACGAACCGGACACCTCGTTCGACCAACCTCCTGGCCATCAGGCAGCGGGTTCCGTAGGACCGGGTTGCCGGGTTGTTGAGGCCGTACATTTGGTGAGTTGCCTGGGTTTCGGTCGAGAGGTCCAGTGCGTCGGTGGCCGAGAGTTGCATGCGGGCGGCGAGTTCGAAGTTGGCGATCCGGGCTTCGAGTTCCAGTTCGCCGGGTCGCCGGGCCAGGTGTTTTCGGTTGAGAGTCTGCAGCAGCCCGAGTCGTCCGTTGCTGAGTGTCTGGTTTCTAGGGCTGGCGGGATTCAGATGCAGCACTGGCGCGCCCTGGCTGCGAAACGCCGTGCCTTGAAAGATCGGAGGCAACCAGCCGTTGGACCAGTTGCGGATGCCGTCGACCGGCAGTCCGACCGGATCGGGCAGTGCGACGTAGGCCGGCAGGTCCCGGGTTTCTGCGCCCAGGCCGTAGGCCACCCAGCTGCCGATGTTGGGTCGCCCGGGCCGGACCAGGCCAGTGTTGGCCATCCAGATCGCCTGTTCGTGGTTGCGGTGTTCGGTGAACATCGATCGGACGACGGCGATGTCGTCGGCATGAGCGGCGATATGGGGCAGTACCGAGGAGAATTCGAGGCCGCTGTGTCCGTGCTTGCGGAATCGAAATGGGCTGCCCAGCAGGTACTTGGTTCGGTCCTCGTCGTCGTCGACTTCGGCCGGAGGCGTGGTGCCGTGGTAGCGGTCGAGCATCGGCTTGGGGTCGAGCAGGTCGACGTGACTAGGGCCTCCGTGCATGAACAACTGGATCACCGAGCGAGCGGGTGACTGGTGACCGGGAGATCGTTGTCTGAGATTGGACGAATTGGCGGATGCTCGAGTCGAGTCGGAAGCCAACAGGCTGCCGATGGCCAGTCCGGCGAATCCGTTGCCCAGGCGGGTCAAGGCGGTGCGACGAGTCGTGAGTGGTTCAACGAACATGAGTCGTTTCCGGGGACGGTGTCCCTGTCTCCGTTGGTGGACTAGTCGATGTAGGCGAATTCGTTACTGGCCAGCAGCATGTGGCAGAGGTCGGTGATGGCTTTGTGTCTTGCCGTGTCCGCGTCGATCGGTTTTCCGGGTGTGCCGGCACGGTGATTCTGAGATTGCCGGGCCAGGAACCGGTCGATCACTCCCAGTTCCTCATCGGTCGCCGACCGCGAGTAGGCCAACCCAATCGAGCGACGGGCGACCTGCTGATTGTCGTTGTTCTGAACGCGTGAGGCGAACGCGTCGGCCGCTTTCTCCATCCAGCGGCTGTTCCACAAGGTCAGTGCCTGAGTGGCGACGGTCGACTGGGACCGTCGGGCACAGTTGATTTCGATTGTCGGTTGATCGAAGGCCTGGAGTAGAGTTTGCGGGTTGAGTCTGAGGATCTGGATGTAAATGCTGCGTCGGTTGTCGGGTTGTCCATCGGCCATGTTGACTTCCCCATCGGGGCGTCGAGCGACCCGCAGGGCGGCTCCGAAGGGGCGTGGGTCGAGTCGTCCCGAGACGGCCAGTACGGCGTCACGAAACGGTTCGGCTTCGAGTCGCCGGAGTCGTTGTCGCCACAGAAACAGGTTGTCCGGGTCGACGGCTTCGGATCGGGCGATCACCTGTGGATCGGGCCGTGAGACCTGGCGGTAGACGGAGGAGAGTAGGATCAGGCGGTGGATGTGTTTGATGTCCCAGCCGGATTCGATGAATTCCCGAGCGAGCCAATCGAACAGTCGGGGGTGTGAGGGGATGGCTCCGATGGAGCCGAAGTCGTCCGGGGTGCTGACTATCCCCTGTCCGAAATGGTGCATCCAGATTCGGTTGACCATGACCCGGGCGGTCAGGGGGTGGTCGGGGTGAGTGAGCCAGCGGGCGAACGCCAGGCGTCGGCCGGTGGTGCGGGCCGTCTTGGGCGGAGGAGACCAATCGAGTGATCCTCCGGTTCTGAGCATCACGGGCACTTCGGGCTGAACCAGCGGTCCGGGCGTCAGCGGGTCGCCTCGACGCAACAGCGGCGTCTGACTGTCGCCGGGCAGGTCGTAGAGTGCACGAATCTCGTCGAAGTGCACGCGGCGTTGCTGCCATTGTGCCGATTCGGCCTGCAGCGTCTTCGATTGCCGAGCGAAGTCGGGAAATTCGCCGGGCAGGACGGTTGCGAGTGCCTTGTTGTCTGGACGCAGATGGCTGGCGAATTTTGCGGCGAGGTACTGTTGCACCGGGTTGCGGTCGGCGGCTGCGAGTTGTACCGACTTGGCCACGTCGGCACGAATCTGTTCGGGAAGTTTGGCGAGTCGTCGGTCGAAGAGTGTTTTGGTGAAGGACGTGTTGAGTGTCTTCAGTTGGCCGGCGATGCGTTTGACGTTTGCGTCGACTTGTGCGTTTTGGCTGACGGCGTCTTTTTTCTGTTGGGAGGTGGCGATGAGCAGTCGGCGTTGTACCTGTGGTATCCACTGCTTGGGCCGCAGGGCGGGCATGAAGATTGCCTGCAGTCGGTAGTAGTCGACCTGAGAAATCGGGTCGAACTTGTGGTTGTGGCATCGGGCACAGTGAATGGTGAGGCCGAGGGTGGTCGAAGCGACGATTTGCAGTGTGTCGTTGAGTGTGGGGTAGTGGTAGAGCGCGTCGGCGTTCTTGACGGTTTTGAAGTCGGGTCGCGAGGCGTCGGCCGCCATTCTCAGGAAACCCGTCGCCACCAGGCCTTCGACCACGCTCGTCGGCAGTGACTTGGCTGTTTCGTAGACACGCCAGTAGTCGGTCAGTTCGTCGCCCGCGAGTTGTTCGTGCAGGAAGCGGTCGTAGGGTTTGTTGGTGTTGAGTGCACCGATGACGTAGTCGCGGTAGCGCCAGGTGAAGGGCAGGGGGACATCGGCACTGAGGACTCCGGCCGAATCGGCGTAGCCGGCGGTGTCGAGCCAATGTCGGCCCCAGCGTTCGCCATAGGCCGGGCTCGCCAGCAGCCGGTCGACTTCGTGTCGGTAGGCGTCGGGTGAGGTGTTGGCCTGGAATCGGGCGAGATCGTAGCGGGAGGGTGGCAGGCCTGTGAGATCGAAGCTGAGTCGTCTGAGCAGTGTGGCGGGATCGGCTTGCGGAGAGAGTTGCAGTTGGTGCTGTTGAAGAGTTGTGACGATGAAGGCATCGATGGGGTTGCGAACGTTGCCGGCGTCCCGTGGTGGGAAGTCACTGGGGACTGGTGGCCGGCGGGGCGTCTGGAATGCCCAGAAGTTGCGTTGGTCGTCGGAGAGATCTTCGAGGCGGATGTCACCGAGTTGGTTGGTGTTCACCGTGCCGTTCTTCGACGTGGCGCCAACTGCTCCTGTGTTGATCCAGGTGCGAACCAGTCCCTTTTGCGTCGCCGTCAGTTTGGGACCCTTGGGCGGCATGCTGTCCGATGCCAGCACGCTCCACAGTCGGCTGCTTTCGGCGGCATTGAGTCGCACAACGGCACCGCGTTTGCTGCCGGTGAGTACGCCGCGGTGAGACGAAAGATCGAGGCCTGCCTTGGGACGAGTCCCGGAGTGGCAACCGGTGCAGTGGGCCTTGAAGATCGGCAGGATCTGTGACTCGAAGTTCTGTGAACTGGCCGACGCAGGCGTCTTGTCGGCAGCTGCGGCGGTTCTTGGAGAGACCAGCAGGGCGACAGTCAGCAGGAGTACGAGGGGCGAGATGCGAGGCATGTGATTTGGGGCCGGGGGGCGGCTTGGCAGGGCTGCGTGGGATTGGTCGTTATAGCCGGTCTATTTGGCATCCGGCAACTGGTAGCCTCTGACGTTGGTCGGAATACGATAGAGGCTGTTGCCCGAGGTGATGTAGAGCAGTTTGGCGTGTTGGCCACGAGCGAACCCGACGTTGGTGGGCAGTTCGGGGGTCTTGATATAGGCCAGTTCCTTGCCTTGAGGTGAGTAGACGACGATGCCGGGTCTCTTGGCGCTGCGGACGGCCACGAAGAGGTTACCGTTTTCATCGACGATCAGCCCATCGGGACCGTCTTCGGGGTAGTAATTGACCAGTGTCTTTCGAAAGCTGGCTTCGCCAGCCGCATCGAGATCGTAGGCCATCAGGGCCATGTGTCCCTTTCTCAGCGGCGCACCGGTTGCGGCGGGTCCCTGGTCCTCGTCGGCCTTGCCGAGTCGTTCGAGTCCAGTAGCACCGTTGTCGTTACTGACGACATAGAGAGTTTTCTGGTCGGGCGAGACACAGACTCCATTGGGTTTCCCGGCGTCGCTGATGATGCGGTGGATCGACCCGTCGGTGTCGATCCGATAGACACCCATGACCGGCTGATCGATGGATTCGTGTCCGAGGTACCTGGGGTCACTGAAGTAGACTCGCCCCTTGAGGTCGATGGTGACATCGTTGGGCGAATTGAGTCGTCTGCCTTCGAACATGCCGGTCATGATGTAGCTCATCCCGGTCTTCATATCGGTTCGGATCACTCGTCGTCCGCCGTAGTCGGCACCTTCGCAGATGATCATGTCACCGCGGGCATCGAACTTGATTCCATTGGACATGCCCGACGGCGAGCGAAAGATGGTGGTTTTGCTGGTCGTGGGGTCGAACTTCCAAATGTGTCCGGCGTGGATCGCACCGGTCTTTGTCACGGCCTGGTGCGAGAAGGTGATGTCGCTGAAGTAGACCATGCCATTGCGAGCCACGGCGACGCCTTCGGTCAGCACAATGCCTTCGAAGAGTTTTTCGAGCTTGGCGTCTGGAGGGATGATCGGTTCGGCTGCGGTGGACGGGGTCAGGAGCAGGTGGACCAATCCGAGGCCGAGCAGCAGCTTGGAGCTCGAGTGAATCATGCCGTGGTTCCTCTGTTTTTTATGGTTGCTCGTGTGGTGTGTCTCGAGGAGTCTTCGGTCATCCTCGGTCAAGCTCCACGTCAATTCAACTCGCTTCGAGTTGATACCTGGCTCTGAAACCTCAACACTGGCCGTGTTGACTGATACCGATTCGGACCGAACGACACACCGACTCATGCCTCGCTGGACCCAGGTTCTCGAACTCGATTCCGACCGCCAGCGAGTTTCGGGTGACGCAGAGCAGTTGGTCGAGGCGGTGCGACGGGGTTCGGATCTGCGGATCGGGACTGCATTTGTTCACAACGAGCACATCGACACGTCGTCGGATCGCGACGAGTTGATTGCCGAGGTGATGGATTTCCGGGTGACGTACCTGATCGACGACCGTTTTGTGGCGGGGATTCAGACATTGCGAATGCCCATCTCTTTGCCCGATGGTTTTGGGCCACGCGAGTCGATGAGTTTCTTTCTCTACAACCAGGACGGTCATCAGGCGATCGCTCGACCATTTCTTGACGGTGGCGTGCCCACGTCATCACCGGGCGTGTCGGCAGTGGAGCCGTGGCCGGGGATGCCCAAGTACAGCGAGTCGGCGGCCTTTGACGCGGGGACCAACGCGCCGAGCAGCCATTTCATCTATGACTTCGAGTACTTCCGGTACTTTGTCGCGGGTGGTTGGCGTGAGGTGTTTTCGCACGAGAGCGACGGGAGTGTGTTGGGTGGGTCGATCGAACAGTTGGCCGATGCGGTTGCCAGAGGTGCGGAGGTCAAGGTGGCGATTCGTGACCTGTGCTCGGACTTGGGCGAAACGTCTGCAGCGGTCGAACACGAAGTCTTTGTGCACCTGGGGGCATGTTATTACTACACCGAGGACAAGCAATTGCTTGGGGCGGCTCACCCGATGGTCCGAACGCGACCGAGTATCCCGATGGGGTACGGCAGTCGTGCCTGGGATTTCGGTTGGCTGATGCCTCGGAGTGACGGCTTCGTGGCCGGTTGGTTGTGCGATCCGTACACGTTGAAGTTTCGGCGCGAAGACGGGCGGTATGCGATGCGTTGGTTTG
>CAVOEV010000016.1:0-33024 GCA_963694825.1 Planctomycetota bacterium | reverse complement strand
GGTGGTGGTGGTGGTGGTGGTGGTGCGTGTCGGGCGGTTGCGTGTCGGGCGGTTGAATCGTGAGCGTGCGGGTGGCTGGTCGGTGGTGGTGGTGGTGGTGGGTTCGGAATCGGAATCGGAATCGGAATTGAGAGACGAGAGGAATTCACTGCGGGTGAGTCGACCGTCCTTGTTGCGATCGCCGATGCGGATCAGCCGTCGAAACGCTTGGGCCTGGGCTTCGGGGATTTCCTCGGCCACGAGTACGGTGTCGTTGTTTCGATCGAGTTGATCGAAGAGACTGGCTGGTCTGCCGGCTGGGACTTGTGCGAAGAGTGCGGCTGTAGAGATCAGCAGCGTGGCCAACAGGATGCGATGGGGCATGCCGGTCTCCGGGTTGGGAAGAGTCGCGGGTGTCCGGGAATCAAACACCGGGCTCGCGGAATGGTTCCGCAGCCCGGCGAGTGAACAGCAGTGGATGGTGTTTTGGTCGTGCGACTATTTCGAAGTCTTCTTCGGGGTGAAGCTGACCAGCACGGCTCCGTTTTTGTCGGGAATGATGTAGCTGCCCGAGGAGAGCAGGTACTTCTTGACGACAGAGTAGGGCGGCAGTTTCTTGAAGTCGATCGGGAATGGCTCGCTGCCACCGGGGAATCCGGCTCCGGGTGGAGTCGGCGGGAAGTTGCCGGCTCGGACCATGTCGTAGAGTGATTGGAGCTGGTTGCTTTGTTGTGCGTAGCCGATCGAGGAGGCTTCGGCGGGGAAGTTGGCGGCCATCCGCTTGTAGTCGGCGCTGGCCGAGAGCGGTTCGACATCGCCTCGGATGGCCTGTTCGAGCAGAGTGACCGGGACACCGACTATCAGGTTGCCCTGGGTGATCGAGAAGCCGATGTTTCCGCTGAGGGTTCCGAGCTGAGCCGGTACCGGCACGACGTAGATCGTCTCGCCCTTGAATTCTCGAGTGGTGACCGGAGATCCGGGCGAGCTGATCAGCTTGGTGATGGTGGCCTTGAGTCCCTCGACATTCTTGACACCCAGCGCGAACAGCATTCTCTGGCCGGGTGCTCCACCGGCGACTTCCGGTTCAGTCGCATCGGTGACGAATTGAATGCGACCACTGAGGTGATCGACCAGGTCTTTCTTGGGGTGAATCATCGGGCCACCCGGTTGCGTGGCCAATTGGTCCATCAGGTTGTCGAAGGTCCCGGGTCCTTGCGGGTTGAACGAATCGACCAGTGTGGCGATACCGCGCCAGGCGGCCTGTAGGTCCCAGTTCAGGGAGGTATATGAGGTGGCGTTTGCCGGCACCCATTTGGGAGGCGACTGAGCGGTGGCGGGGAACTTGAGCAGGTCGAGTGCGCCGGTGCGGGGTGCATCGACATAGATCACCATCCGGCTGATGTCTTCGTACTTGGGAGTCCCCATGTTCACCGTGCCACCGATGGCCTTGACCTTGTCGAGGCCGAGGGTGGGGAGGAATCCGAGGGCCAATTGAGCCTGAAAGTTGTTGGGGTCGATTCCATTGATCAGGCCGGTGATCGAGGTGATTGGATCGAAGTACCATTCGATGACCGGTTGGGGACCATCACCGGCGCCTTTTTCGGCGATGTAACGGTAGAACGGGTTATCGGCGAATGTCGAGGAGTGTTTTCCGTCCCAGCGGGCGACGACGGCCTTGAGCGTATCGGAGCCGTTGCCGATGACCAGGGTGGTGTCCTTGATGAACCAGGCGAGCTGGGTCAGCGACTTGGGTGGCTGTGGGGTGGCCTGCGACTGGTTGGGATCGGCTTCGGGCACTTTGAGTGCGAAGTTGGTGATCGAGAAGTCACCCACATCGACCTGGCTCTTCGTGGCTCCGCTGTTGGCGAGGCCTTCGTCGAGCTTGGCGATCAGTTGGTCGATGGTCGACTGGTTCTTGCCGAAGTCGAGCATCACTACGTAGCCGAGCCCCTTGGGGCCACCGGCCAAGCCGGCGATCGAAACGTTGCCGTTGGGGATGGCCAGCAGTTTCTCGAAACTGATGCCGCCCTGAGCTTCGCTTTGCTTGGACAAGCCGGTAATGGCCGTCTTGACGTCGGTGATAAAGTCGGCCATCGCCGGGTCGTTGATCAGCAGTCCAAACTGCGACGACTCGAAACGCTTTTGCAGTTCACTGGCATTGGGGGTCGAGAAGTAGGCCACCACCCTGGGGGGAAGTCGTTTGGGAGCGGGAACATTGGTGGTTTGGGCTGGGCACGCCGCGGCGAGCAGTGTGAGCACGAGGAGACTGGCGAATGCCGGTCGGGGGAATTGACGAATCATGATGTGGTGTCCTGAGTTGGAAGATGGTGGGGCTGGTGGCCGCAATGAAACCGCACCAAGCACCCGTAGATCATTCTCGACGATAGGCAGTGAAACTGGCAAGTCTGGGTGTCGATCCGGTTGGCAGGCCGATTTGTGTGGAAGACGTGTCAGTGCCGAATGCGTCTTTCCATTTGCCTTTCCATTTGCCTTTCGGCTTGTTTTCGGGCTGGTACAGCCATTCTGCGGGTTGGCACAGCGTGGCTGCGTACACAGGTTGTTACGCGTGCCACGGGGCGGGCGTTACTGCCAAGACCGGGAAAATGTCGAACTCGAGTCCTTACAGAGCCGGCCGTTACTTGTTGTTGGCAGCTGCGGTAGGAGGCGGGTTGGGGTTCTTTCGTCTGGGTGCGTCCTGGTATTGGTACCCGGTATTGGGGTTGTCCTTGTCGAAGGCCCAGGCTTCGTTGTTGTCGAGGAAGTGTTTGACGTAGATGGCGGGGATGGCGAACCCGAGTCCTTCGCCGGCGGGGATCCCCATGTTGGTAACACCGATCACTTCACCGCGACGATTGAACAGGGGCCCGCCACTGTTGCCGGGGTTGATCTGAGCGGTCATCTGGATGTAGGCCAGCCCGGTGAAGTTCCGATTCCGCGTGCTGACGATCCCTCGGGAAACACTCCGTTCCAGACCCAGCGGGTTTCCGATCGCGAAGACTTCATCGCCTTCGCGGTGATCGTGAGCGCTGGTGATCACGACGGTCTTGAAGAGCTGATCCTTTTTCCGGGGAATTTCCAGCAGTGCGAGGTCGAAGAACGGGTTCAGTGCCAGGATCTTGACCTTGTCGATGCGAGTCCGAGTGAACTTGCCGTCGGCGTCCTTGTCGAAGATGACGACGGCGATCCGTGTTTCTTTTTCGACCACGTGGTAGTTGGTGACACAGAGGCCTTTATCATTGACGATGAAACCTGAGCCGAGTCCGCTGGGAGTCTGGACCAGGACGACGGCGGCTCCGAAGTTCCGAGCCAGTTCTTTGATCGGCTTGGTCGGCATTTTTCCGGTCGTGTAGATGCGGTTCTTCCTGACCAGTTCCTTGGCAGCTGTCGCGGCGGCTGCGTTTTTGGCTCTCGAGGCGATGTTGGCCAGCGGCACCTTGAGCACGTCGACTCCGACATCCAGGAACAGTGCGGTGTCGGTTTCCTTGAGCACGGGGGCGTCGAGTTTCTGTCCCGACTTCAACGTGATCACGTCCCCGTGGGCGGTGATCGCCACGGTGGCCATCAGCATGCTCGCCAGCAGCCAGTCGCGAGTTGCGCATCGGAGGTTTGTCGAAACTCGCATTGTCTATCTCCGTCCCATATGGCATTGAGTGCAGAGTTGATCGATGGTGCCGATAGCCTTGTCGTAGTCGGCGAAGTTCTCTGCCGCGACTGCTTTTTCGACCGTCAGGCAGGCCTTGAGCATCGTGTCGGCGTGCTTGACGAAGTCTTCGTCATCGGACCATCCGTAGCCTTCTTCCTTGATCACTCGAGCCAGCACGCCCATCACCGCCGCTTCGTGTCTCACTTTCGCGGCGTGTTCCTTGTACGATTCTTCATCCCGAGCGTTCCCGAGTATCCACTTGAAGCCTCGGTCAATGCGTTGCATCAGGTGTCCGAAGTCGGCGACATCTGAGAACTCCGCCTGTTCCTTCGACTCGGGCAACTCGGCCGGATTGCCTCCGTCAAGAATCTCGACGATTGTTTCGAACGGCGTCTTGACCTGATCGAACGACTTGCGTCCTCGAGCCAGGTTGTCACTCAGCATCTGCCCAGCCAGATCGCGGATGAACTTGGCGTTCTTTTTCCAGCTGACGTCATCCGAGTGCGACGCGGCGACGGCGGCCAACACTGCCAGTGTGGCGCCATTCGAGGGGATCTCCTTCAGGCCCGAGTTGAACTTGCCGACGTTTTGCAGGTGTCCGGTCAGGCTGTTGCGGATCGCCTTGACCTCGGACTGCAGTGGCTCGATGCCGATCACCGATTTCCAGTCTCCGGCCGACGCGGTTGCCGGAGGTTCTTCGGGTTTGGGCGTGTTGGCTTCACCCGGCTCCGTCATCGGGTTTGCGGCAACCCCGGCGCCTCCCACCGGCCGCCGATCGGCCGCCACGCCGAGGGGGTCCTCGAAAAAGATGTCTCGTGGCACGTCACCGATCCACTGCTTGCCGTCGATCACACGGACGACCGGTTTTGCTCCGATCGGAACAGCCTGGCGGCCGCTGCCTTTGGAGTTGGCCGGGCCGGCAGCCTGGTTCTGCCCGCCGGCAGCCGCTGTACCTGGGGCAACCGGATCGCTTCCTCCGCAGCCGGAAATCGACCAGGCTGCGAGTATCGCGAGAGCAACGGTCGGGAAGAAACGCTGCGACATCGAGTTGGGGTCGGCTGGTTGCGGTCAATGGGTGGTTGCGAGAGTAACCTGAGAGTAGGTCGAGTTCCGATTATGCGGGGCAATGGCGTGCGAGGCAACAGGTGGCGTGGGGCGTGTGGCCGTAGAATCGCTACAACCGGTACTCACACTGGCCTCTAACCCCATTTCGCTGATAGACACACCTTCCGCCGTTTCTCCAGATGGATGTAAAATGGCCATCAGTTCACATGGCATGACGACTCATCAGTGACCCGGTTGACCGGGGACGGGAGACAGAGCGATGACCAGGTTGTCCAGCTTCGAATCGACTCGGAAGACAGCAACCGGTGCCCTATGCCTGGTGGCGATCGGCCTGGCGAGTGTCGTCAGTCATGCCGATGCGGCCGACAGTGGCCCGGTGTTCCAGGCCCCGCGAGTCGTCACTGGCAGTGTCTTCACACCGCCGCCGGCACCGCCCAGCCTGTTCACTCTGCAGACGGCTCCAACCGTCCAGCCCGAACCTAAACCGGCCCCCAAACCGGAAGTCAAGCCGGCCCCGGCCCCCGTCCCCGTCCCCGTCCCGGCCCCGTCCCCGTCCCCGTCCCCGGCCCCGGTTCCGGTTCCCAAGACGATCCCGGCACCGACTGCGAAGCCACTGCCGAAGCCGGCACCTCCGGCGTCTGGCTGGGTGCCTCGAGCCGGATCAGCCCCAGGCATTGCCCGGGTGCGTCTATACCGTTGCGTGAAGTACAAGGGTCTGAAGAAGGTCCCCAAGGATTCGATCCCTCTGGTGATCCAGGTCCCGGATCCACGGACGATGCCATCGTGGTTCGATTCGCTGGGCTTGGCATCCATCCACGGTTGTGCGGTTCCGGGTGGTTGTGCCTATCCACGAGGCTGTGCGGTTCCTCGTGGCGGTTGTGCTCGGCCGGTGGTTCGGCGGATGGTGAGTGTGAAGATTTGTGCACCGGCGTGCGGGATCGAGTGTATGCGAGTGGGTCGGCACGTATTGAACCGTCGCAAGATCCGTTACGACTTTGGCGAGTTCCAGGTCGACATTCGTCTTCGCAGCGACGGCTGGGTTGAGGTGAAATACGACGACTAGTCGACAGGTCGATCACCGCGTGGTGGGTGGTTGAGGCAGTTTCTGCGAGCGGATCTAGAAGGGTGGCTGGCTGCAGTGGACGGCTCCTTCGAGTGCTCGGGTTCTGAGGTCGGCCCAGTCGGCTGATCCGTCGTTCGGGATGTGTTCGAGGTTGATGCCTCGGGGGAAGAACGGCAGTCGGCCTTTGTGCCAATCGTCCCAGAACTGTTGGCAGTGTGCGTAGTAGGTGGTGGTGCCGGCGGGCCAGCGGAGTGCGATGACCAGGTCCGGGTGCGGGTACGGTTTCTTTTTCGGTTCGCAGCGGAACAACTCGATCGCTTCGACATCGAGTTCGATGCCCAGTCCGGGCCCATCGGGGACGGTGCAGAGTCCGTTGGAGACTTCGAGTGTTGTGGCGACGCAGTCTCGTTGGAAGAGTTGGAAGCAGTTGACCGCTGGCCAGCGGGCGTGTTCGAGCACGGCGCCCAGGTGTAATCCGAACGCCGCGGCGATCCTGGTCCCGACCACCTGCAGGAAGAACGACTTGTTGAATTCGCGGCAGACGTTGGCATCCTGAGTGATCTTGGTGGCTCCGCCGGTCACCACGAACCCGTCGACCATTTCCTCGCGGATCGCTGTTTCGAGCGACGGTTCACCGGGGTGGTTTTGGGTGTGCATTGAGATCGGCACGTGTGTGTGTTGGCGGAGGAAGGTGTAGCCAGCGACGTCGTTGTGGGGGATGGGGCTTTCGTACATCACCACGTTGTGAAACTTTTCGAGTTCCTTGAGCAGTCGGGTGCAGTGAGCGGTGTCGATGCCGAAGCCGTTGAAGTCCATATCGACTTCTAAGTGTTCCGGCAGGCTGGCGCAGAGTTTTCGGGTATTTTCGATCAGGTCCCACCACGGGCGTCCCTTGGTTTTGAACGCGGTGTAGCCGCTTTCGGCGGCGAGTTTGGCTTCGCTGATCCAGTCGTCGGCCGACAGGTCGATGTCCCACCAGCTGATGTGGCAGCGGTCTCGGACCTGTTGCCCCAGCAATTGCCACAGCGGGCAATCGGCAGCCTTGGCTGCGGCGTCCATCAGGGCAATTTGCAGCCCGGCGCCCAGTTCGTCGTCCCACATGTTTTCGGCCGGGTGTTTGCCGATCACTCGAGCCTTGGCCGCTTCGCTGGTCGTTTCGTCACCCCACGTGTAATAGACCATGGTTTCGCCGAATCCGACGACACCCGAATCGAGTGTGACTTGTATGATTTCGAACAGGTTCCAGTGAGGAATTTCGCGGACCATGTGCCGGGCGGGCACTTCACGGATCGGCAACTCGACCCAGAATGTCTCGATATTGGCGACGTTGTGCGACATGAGTCTTCCTTGTGGGGACAGGCTTGATCAGCCGACTGTGGTGGCTGAGGTGCCTGTTCCTGGCGGGTGAGTTGTGGGACCGGCACCCCGCCATGGGCGGGTAAGCCAGTCCCTGTTTGTCAGCTGCCGACCGAGGCCATCCAGAAGGCGATGCCGATAATGGCGAAGCAGACGGCGACCGAGATGATGAAGCCGACGATGTCTTCGGTTGTCGGTTTCTGGAATTCCAGCGAGCTGCCCGGCAGCAGTTGGACTCGTTCGCACGTCGACGGATCGGCGTAGGCGGCCTCGAGTTTCTTGGCGTCGGCTTCGGGGTCGGGATCGACCGGGGTCTTCATTTTGGCGTAGTAGCGATCGAGTGCCTGGTCCGAGTTCCTGGTGGTCAGCAGGCTGGCGATGATCATGATCAGGAACGGCATCACGATCTTGGGGACCAGTTCCAGTGCGTTGAGTGACGAATTGGACATGGCCGGCAGGTCGACGCCCATGGGTTTGTAGAACAGCAGGTTGAGTTTCAGGTTTCCTTCGCCGACGAGTTCGGTGCCGGCGGGGTATTGGAGTGTTTCGCGGACGGTGAATTCGTCGATCTGTTCGCTGGCGACGACAATCGGTCCGTCGGACTTGTCGCGTGGTACCACGGTGTCCCAGAAGATACTGGTGCTCTTGGCTTCAGCAATCGTCGGCATCCGGGTCACTCCGGCTTCGGTCTCCTGCATCCCATCCGGCGTTTCCATCAGGACCGTGTTGGCCGAGATTCTCTGAGGCTTCCACTGGTTGTGGTCTTCGAGTTGGTCTGCGGTCAGCCCGGCCTTGGCGGCTTGCCACTGGGCTGTCGCTTCGGCCAGTCTGCGTCTGAGCATGGATTTCGACACGACGCTCTGGCTGATGGTCCGGGTGTGCGTCGTTTGAGCCATCAGGTCTTGGTTGCTTCGCCAGCTGCTGAAGACGCGAGGTCCACAGAAGGGGATGACGAAGAAGAACAGCAGGCAGTAGACAACGGTGATCCAAGCCGCTCGCGTGGTGGCTCGTCTCCAGTACATCCCGATCCAGAACAGTGCGGCGAAGACGAGTGGGAACCAGAAGGTGAGTTTGAGTTGTCCGAGCATGTCGTAGATGGTGAGTGAGAAGACGACCGCGCCGGCGACGACGATCACCCCGGTCAGCCGGCCGACCCACAGGTATTCGCGTTCGGTGGCCTGTGGTCTGAGGAACGGTGCATAGAGGTTGCGGACGATCAGTCCGGCTCCGACGACCATCTGAGCATCCACGCTGCTCATCAACGCGGCCAGCAGGCAGGCCAACATCAGGCCTCGAAAGCCCGGCCCCAGCAGTTGCATCGAGGCATAGCCCCAGGTCAGGTCGGGGTGTTCGATCAATTCGGGCACATCGGCATACAGTGTTGCGGCGATCAGTGCCGTCAGCACCCAGCCGAGTGTGCAGAAGCGTTTCAGGAAATTGCCGACCACGAGGCCGACTCGTGCGTCGTATTCCGTCTTGGCCGATCCGCCGCCGGTGGCGATGAAGTGAGGCTGCACGACGATGCCCGTCAGGTTGGCGAGCACGATCGCGATCAGGTAGTAGAGTGAAAACTCGGCCGTGCTCGATCCGATGATCTCGAAGAACGAATCGGGCAACTGGTCGTGCATCACTTCCAATCCACTCTTGTCTCCGTCGGGGTTCAGGTCGGCGTTCTGGCTCAGAGCTCCCAGCCCGATCGGGATCAGCATCACCGAGAGTCCGATGATGCACAGGCCCTGGATCAGGTCGGTGTAGTAGGCGGCGGCCAGGCCACCGGCGATGCCATAGAGGACGACCACCACGGCGATCACCGGGATCAGCACATACTTGAGTGCCACGGCTGTTCCGAACACCGTGACCGTGTCGCCGATCATCGGCTCGGCCGTCTTGGCGATGGCCGAAAAGAACATCGAGCCGTAGATCATGAAGAAGAAGACGCCGAAGATGCTGTAGGCGGCACCCAGCCATCGCGACTCGTAGCGCTCGACAAACCAGTCTCCCAAGGTCAGGTGTCGCATCCGCCGATACCAGACTCCGGTGATCCAGTAAAATGGAGTGACGAACAGCCAGAACATGACGCTCCACATGCCGGTCATCCCACCGGTGAACGTCGTGCGACCGGTGTTGACCGGGTCACTGGACCCGGTGCCGGCTCCGAATGCGGCGAACGTTTGCAGCAGCTTGCCGAACGAGCGGCCGCCCAGGAAATAGTCCTCCTGCTTTTTGATCCGCGTTGCGCAATAGGCGCCGATGCCGACCATTAACAGGAAGTAGCCGCCCAGGACGAGGTAGTCGGCGGTTGTCATGTTGGAGGCGATCCTTGCGGGAGGGTGTGCGAGGGTGTGATTCGAGCAAGGTAACCGCGGCGTGGCTGGGTTGCAATCGGGCCGCCATCGTCGTTTCCTCTTCCTTGCCGCCCTGGAAACGGGTATTTCAGTCGTCGTGACCACCAGCCGACAGAACATTTTGCTCGAGACAAACCTCAACGGACGCTCGGTCACGGTGATGGGTCTGGGCACATTCGGCGGTGCCGCCGGTGCGGTCGAGTTTCTCTGCCGCCGTGGGGCTCGAGTCACCGTTTCGGATTTAAGAGACTCCAGCGAACTGGCTCAGCAGGTCGATCGGCTCGACAAACTGCCAGGCCATCGGATCGACTGGCGATTGGGTGAGCATCGACGTGAGGATTTTGTGGAGGCCGAGTTGGTGGTGGTTAATCCGGCCGTACCAATCGACAGTCCGTGGTTGGAACTGGCCACCCGCTGTGGAGCGAGGCTGACGACCGAGATCGGCCTGTTCTGGGAAGTGTGTCCGGCCAGGACGATTGCCGTAACCGGAAGCAATGGCAAGTCGACCACGACGGCGATGATTCATTCGATTCTCGAAGCGTCGGGTCAGACGGCCTGGTTGGGCGGCAACATCGGCGGCAGCCTGTTGCCTCGCCTCGACTCGATCGGTTCGGACGACTGGGTCGTGCTCGAACTCAGTAGCTTCCAACTCGAACACCTCGACCGACAACACGCGGCGGCCGATATCGCTGTCGTCACCAATTTCACTCCCAATCATCTCGACCGCCACGGCACTTTGGACGCCTACCGCCACGCCAAGCAGGCGATTCTCCGCTGGCAGTCAACCGATGCCGCTTGCGTGCTTAGCGAACTGGACCCCGACGTCGCGGCCTGGCCAGTTGAATCTCGCCGTTTTGGATTTGGGCAGGCGGTCGGGCAGGGGGTCGGGCAGGGGGTGTTTCTGAGTGCAGTTGAGCCGCAGACGGCGGTGGTGCGGTTGGGAGGCATGGAGGCCGAGATTCCTCTGGGTCACTGGGTCGACGGTCCAGGTTTCCACAATCGGCTGAACGCGGCCGCGGCAACGGCTGCGGCGTTATTGGCCGGAGCCGACATATCCGATGTGCGTCATGGCCTCGAGCAGTTCATCGGTTTGCCGCATCGTCTGCAGCTGGTTGCTCGGCGAGATGGGTTGTGTTTCTACAACGATTCGTTGGCGACGACTCCGGAATCGGTCGAAGTGGCCTTGGCGTCGTTCGATTCGCCGGTGGTGTTGCTGGCTGGGGGGTACGACAAGCGGGTGTCGCTTGAGGGTTTGGCCGAGTCGATTGCCGGCGGTGCACGTGCGGTGGCCTTGATGGGTCAGACGGCGGAGGCGGTGGACGGGTTGTTGGACGAGTTGAGTTTCGGGGGTCTTCGGCGAGTGTGTGGTTCGTTGGAAGAGGCTGTGGGTTGGGCGGTCGAGCAGTCCGAGTCGGGCGACAACATCGTATTATCGCCCGGCTGTGCCAGTTACGACTGGTTCAGGAGTTTCCGCGAGCGAGGTGACGAGTTCACACGTTTGGTGGGTGGCACCTACAGCGGCACCTTGCCATCGGCTCCGGGGACTTCTTGCACATAGCGAGGCACTGCGTACCCGGGCAGTTGTGTTGCGAGTTCCCGGACCAGTTCGCGTCCGACTGTTTCGGGCACTTCGAAGTGCAATGTGCCGGCCACCTTGTCGAGTTGGTGCAGGTAGTAGGGGATGACGCCGAGGTTGACCAGTCGTGTGCAGAGATTGGCGAGGGTTTGGGAGTCGTCGTTGATGCCGGCGAGCAGCACGGACTGGTTGAGCACGGTCAGTCCGCTTTGGACCAGTTGAGCGAGTGCCTGTGCACAATCGTCGACGACTTCGGACGGGTGATTGGCGTGGACGACGACGAGGGGTGTCAGCCGTCCGTCTCGCAGGCGTTGGCACAACTGTCGAGTGACTCGGCTGGGCAGTACGATGGGCAGGCGGGTGTGGATTCGGATTCGTTTCAGGTGCGGGATGGTTTCGAGTCGGCGGATCAGTTGATCGAGTCGTATATCGGAGAGCATCAGGGGGTCACCGCCGCTGAGGATGACTTCATCGATCGACTGATCCCGAGCCAGTCGCTCGATCGCGGTGTCCCATTCGTCGAGGCGTCGCGGTTCGTCCTGGTAGGGGTAGTGTCGACGGAAGCAGTAGCGGCAGTGGACGGCACAGCTGCCGGTGGCAATCAGCAGTGCTCGTCCCTGGTACTTCTGGATCAGTCCAGGAACGAGTCGTGCTTGGAGGTCTCCAACGGCATCGACGGTATCCACTGTTGATTCGAGTTCGGCGGCGACGGGCAGCACCTGTTTCAGCAGCGGGTCGTGGGGGTCACCAGGCCGCATTCTCGCCAGAAAACTCTCGGGCACCATCACCGGAAACAGCGACCCGGCATCACGGGCGGCTGGCAAGAGTGAGTGGTCGAGTCCGAGTCGATCGAGCAGGGTTTGTGGGTTGCGGATCGACTGGGCCAGATCGCGGTGCCAATCGGTCGCGACGGCTGGTGTGGGTGTGGTGGAGGTGAGTGAGGGGGCCACGTGGACCTCGGTTCCGTCGTTAAACGGGATGTGCTAGTGTGGTTCTGGTTGGCCCGCGGGCGGGCTGAGACAAGACAACACGCTGCCGACGGACGGCGTAGCATAGCCACTGCAAACGGAATCGACCAATGCCACAAGTTAGTACCGGCGACTTCCGTAAGGGGGTCAAGGTGACTCTCGACGACGAGCCGTACGAGATGATCGAGTGCAACTTTGTGAAGCCGGGCAAGGGGCAGGCCTTGTACAAGACCAAGCTCCGCAATCTGCTCAAGGGCACGATTCTCGATCGGACCTACAAGAGCGGCGACAGCCTGGAAGCGGCGGATGTGCATCGGGGTGACGGTCAGTACCTGTACCGTGATTCGAGTGGTTACGTGTTCATGGACAACGAGACGTTCGAGCAGTACACGCTCGAAGCGGCAGTCTGCGGCGAGCAGGTGGCGTTTGTGCTGGAGGGTGTTCCGGTGGGGATGCTGTACTGGAATGGCCAGTTGATTTCGATGACTCCGCCTCAGCACGTGGTGCTCGAAGTGACTCGGACCGAACCGGCTGCCAAGGGGAACACGGCGACGAATGTCACGAAGGCTGCGACGGTCGAGACGGGTGCCGAGGTTCAGGTGCCGGCGTTCATCAAGGAGGGTGACAAGCTGAAGATCGACACCGAAGCGGGTACCTATATCGAACGCGTCCGCGATTAGTCCAGGGATTGGCGAGCCGGTCCCCGGAGAGACCCTAATGACCGAAGGCCACAACCAGCTGCTGTTCATCGAGACGGTTGGCTGCCAGATGAACGTGCTCGACAGCGAGCTGGTGGTCGCGGCGTTGCGTGAGGACGGTTACCGGCTGACCGACCAGGTCGGCGACGCCGACACGGTGTTGTTCAACACGTGCAGTGTCCGCGAGCATGCCGAGCACAAGATCTACAGCCAGTTGGGTCGTTTGAAGTACAGCAAGCGGAAGCGGCCCGACCAGGTGATTGGCGTCTTCGGCTGCATGGCTCAGAAGGACCAGGAGCTGATCTTCCAGCGGGCTCCTCATGTCGACATCGTAGTCGGGACCGGCCAGTTGGCCGAGATTCCTCGATTGGTCTCCGAGGCGCGAGTGGATCGGAGTCGGGCATTGGCCGTGAGTTTGGATCGGCGTGGTGGCAGTCGTCTTGAGGTGGCATCGAGTTTCGAGAGTTACGACCCGTTGCGTGACCCGACGATGCGGCCCAACCCGTTCCAGGCATTTGTCAGGATCATGATCGGCTGCGACAAGTTCTGCACCTACTGCGTGGTGCCGACAACTCGAGGTCCCGAGCAAAGTCGTCCTCCGTCGCAGATTGCCAGCGAGGTGCGGATGCTGGCCGGCCAGGGCGTGTGTGAGGTCACTCTGATCGGTCAGACCGTCAATAGTTATTCTTGTGTCGAGGACGGCCGGACCTGGCGTCTGGCGGATTTGCTCGAGTTGATCCACGACACGGGCGGGATCGAACGGATCAAGTTCGTCACCAATTTCCCTCGTGACATGGACAACCGTCTGCTCGAAGCCGTCCGCGATCTGCCGAAGGTTGGTCGTTACCTACACGTGCCGGCCCAGTCGGGATCGGACGCGGTGCTGGAAAGGATGAAGCGGGGCTATTCGGTGGATCAGTACCTTGAGATGATGGGTCGCATCAACGAGATCGTCCCCGGATGTTCGGTGTCGAGCGATTTTATTGTCGGTTTCTGCGGCGAGACGGATCAGGAATTCGAGTTGAGTGTCGGGTTGGTCGAGGAGTGTCGGTTCAAGAACAGTTTCATCTTCAAGTACAGCCCGCGTTCGGGAACGAAGGCCGACGAGCGGTTGGTTGACGATGTTCCCGAGTCGGTGAAGCGCGAGCGTAACGCGAGGTTGCTAGAGGTTCAGACGGCGATATGTGAAGAGGACAACGCGTTGTTGATTGGGCGTGAGGTCGAGGTGTTGGTCGAGGGGCCCAGCAAGATGTCGCTGAAGCGAATGAAGCGCGGGCAATTGACGATTCCGCATCCTGTGCCTGGAGTCGAGTTGGCCGAGGAGAGCGATGTGGATGTGGTGTCGCTGGAAGTTGGTTCCGGTGACGAGTCGTCCGAGTCGTCCGAGTCGTCAGTCGGTCCGATTCAGTTGGTTGGTCGCACCGACTCCGACCGGATCGTGGTCTTTGATGGCAACCCAAGGTTGGCCGGTTCACCGGCATGGATTTCGGTAGACGACTGCACGGCGACGACATTGATTGGGCGGATTGTTACCCGCGAAGTCCAGCACGCTGCGGTGATCGAGTTGCCTGTGGTGTGAGACGGTTCAGTTCGGCAGGGTGTTGGAGTAGGCAAAGGCCATGAGCGGTGTCTGTTCCAGCCCACGTCGTCAGTTGACCATGGTGATTGCCACGGGGGTGGTCCTGGGCCTGTCACTGGTCGGTTCGCCCTATCCTCGGGGCCAGGCCCTGCAGCATGCCCCGACGCTGATCGCTCTAGCGATTCTGGCGGTGTCGGCCCGGCGTGGCTGGCTGACCGGTTCGGCCTTGTGCTGCCTGCTCATGTTTCTCTGGTTGCACATCCTGGGCGCTCGCTACATCTATTCGTTTGTGCCCTACGACGACTGGTCGCGTGAGGTGTTGGGTTCGAGTGTTTCTCAGTGGTGTGGTTGGGAACGGAACCACTACGACCGGCTGGTGCATTTGTGTTTCGGCGGGTTGTGGATGGTGGCGGTGTCCGAGATCACCATCGATCGTGGTCGGATGTCGATCGGTCGGGCGTTGCTGTGGTCGTTCCTGTTGGTGACGACGATCAGTGGCGTGTACGAGATCTTCGAGTGGTTGCTGACGGTGGTTATGTCGCCGTTGCGTGCCGAGGAGTACAATGGCCAGCAAGGCGACCCGTGGGACGCTCAGAAGGACATGGCCCTGGCACTGGTTGGCAGCCTGATGGCGATTCCGGTGGTTTTGAGTCTGCATCGCAGCAGGGTGAGGAGCGGGACATGATCGAAAGCCGTCCTCGCGAAATCGTGATCCTGGCGGGTCGACGGGCCACCGATTAGTCGTTCAGCTGAGGATCCGCAGCAGAGCCTGGTCCAACTCGGGGTCGGCCCATTGGAAACCGGTCTGTTCGAGCACCGTGGCTCGAACTCTCGCACCGCCCAAAAGCAGTTCGTCGGCCATTTCGCCGAGCATCAATCGTGCGACCAGTGCCGGGAGCGGGAAGACTGTCGGTCGTCTTAGGGCGTGGCCCAGCGACCTGGTGAATTCACGGTTGGTCGACGGTGTTGGAGCAACGGCATTGAGCGGCCCTGAGATCGTCTCGATATCGATCGCGTGCCGCATCGTAGCGATCAGGTCGCGCAGCGTAATCCAACTCCAGTACTGGTCTCCCGAGCCAACGCGGCCACCGAGGCCCAGCTTGAAGGGGAGCAGCATTTTGGCCAGCGCACCGCCATCGGTCGAGAGCACGACTCCGACTCGATGCTGGACGACTCGGATCCCAGCCTCGCTGGCGGCCGAGGTTGCTGCTTCCCATTCGCGGCAGACTTCGCTCAAGAACATGTCTCCCGACTCGTCCGACTCGTCCACCCACACGTCTCCACGGTCTCCGTACCAGCCGATCGCCGAGGCACTGATCAGCACTCCAGGCCGCTGACTCAATCCAGCAATCGCCTCGCACAGCGTCCTCGTCCCATCGACGCGGCTGTCGAGGATCCTGGCCTTCTGAGCGGCCGACCATTTCCTGGCGGCAATCCCTTCACCGGCCAAGTGCACCACCGCGTCGAGGCGTCCGTGGCGTTCGAGTGCCCGGGTGTCGATCGTGCCTTCGGCTGGCGACCAGAGCACTGCGTCGGGGTCCGATGCCTGGGCTTGGCTGCGAACCAACGGCAGCACCTGGTGGTGGTCGGCTTCGAGTGACTTGGTGAGTGCCGAGCCGACCAGGCCCGAGGCACCGCTGATGAGGACTTTCATGGTCTGTGGCCTGGGGGTTGGTTTGAATCATGCGAGTGGGCAATCAGCGAGGTAACCGCAGAAGGAGCCGGGATGCAACTGGTTTGGGTTCAAGATTGAGATCGTGCAGTCGGTTCCGTGGTCCTTGGGCTGCGAGATTGATAGCCTGATACGCCGAGTTGGTACTGAAGTAACGACTGACGGAGCGATGTCCATGTCTCGAATCACACTCGCCGCCCTGCTGGTCGCCCTGCAGGTCCAATCTGCCGGTTCGGCCGAGTGGAAGAAGCACGTTGTCCACTCGGGCACTCGTACGGTCAACTCCGTCGCGGCCGATTTCACCGGCGACGGGACGATCGACATCATCGTCAACAGTGACGGCAAGACACGGCTGCTGGTCGGCCCCGACTGGTCCGAGACGATCATTGAGAGTGACCCGTCGCACGGTTGCATCCATGCCGAGTTCATGGATGTCGACCGTGACGGAGATCTCGACTGGATTGGTGCCCGTTACCAGCCCGGCCTGATCTACTGGCTCGAACGCCCCAATCATCCCTTGAAGCAGTCGTGGAAGTTCCACCTGGTCGACGATCAGGTCAACGGCATCCACGGTTTGCTCAAGGGTGACATTGACGGTGACGGTCGTCCCGACCTGCTGGCCAACAGTGCTCAACCGGTGGGGCGTTTCCCCAACTCGCTGGTCTGGCTCAAGGTCCCCCGTCATCCTCGGAAGGCGGACCGTTGGCATCGCCACATCTTCGCGTCCGGCGACGCTCCGGGACTCTCGCACTACCTCGGCTACGGCGACGTCAACGGAGACGGTCGTCCCGATGCGGCCAGTGCTGCCAAGGGCGGTCCGACGGACACGACGAAGATGGGCAACTGGTTTGCCTGGTGGGAGGCTCCGAAAGACCCGACCCGTGTTTGGACCAAGCACCTGCTGGCTGAAAATCAGCCGGGTGCGACCAACATTCAGCCGGCCGATGTTAACGGCGACGGCAAGACCGATTTCATCGCCACTCGCGGTCACGGCGTGGGGGTGTTGTGGTTCGAGGCTCCGACGTTTCGGATCCACGAGATTCACAAGACGCTGAAGGAGCCTCACTGCCTGGTCGTCGTCGACATGGACGGTGATGGCGACATCGACGCGGCCACCTGTGGGTTCGGCAGCAAGGAGGCGTGGTGGTTCGAGAACGATGGGACGGGTCGGTTTACGAATCACCTGATCGGCAGCAACCAGGAATCGTATGACATCCGTGCGGTCGATATCGACGGTGATGGGGACCTGGACATTCTGATTGCCGGTCGAGACAGCAAGAACGTGGTCTGGTACGAGAGTCCTCTGAAACAATGATTGATCCGAAGCAGCGGTACGTCGGCATCACCGTGCTTGGGGATTTCATTCTCAGCGAGGGTGTCGATGCGGTGCTGGACAATGTGAGTGGTGCCGGTGCGAGTGCAGTGGCGTTGAATCCGACGGTGACGGCCGAAGCGGCCGAGGGTGAGGGCAGCTTTCAGCCGCCCGACGACGCCGGCACCAGTCCACGACTGTTCGATCGGCCGTTGTTCGGCAAGACGTCGTTGTGGGTCGAGAGCGAGGTGAGTTACGAGCCCGACGCGAGTCTCTACACGGCTTCCTCTTACGCACCTCGAGTTGCCGGCCCGTTGACCGAGACTCACGGGTCGCTGATCGGCGAGTTTATCGACTCGGCCCGAGGCCGTGATCTGGACGTCTTTCTACAGATTCCCGCGGCGCGACCATCGGGTTTGCGAGACGAGGACCGTCCGAGATTGCCCGGCGGTGGGCTTGTGGAAGGTCGCATGGCCGACACGGCGAGCCTGGCCAGTCCGGCGGTCCGCGACTGGAACCGCTGTTATACGGCGGACTTGTTGAGGCAGTATCCGGACGTGAGTGGGTTTCGGATCGATTGGCCCGAGTATCCGTGTTACACGTGGGGCGAGGTGTTCCAGGACTTTGGCGTCCATGTCGAGAACTGGGCGGTCGAGCACGGGTTCGGATTTACGGAGATCCAGGCGGACGTGTTGGCGTTGAAGGAGTGGCTCGAGACATCGTTGGATGACTCCGATCTGATCGAATTGACCGATCGTGACCGAGGCCGATTCCGACTGGGACGCGAAGCGTTAGCTCGGCCGGGGGTGGCGGAGTGGTTGAGGCTCAAGGCGGCACTGTCGGTCGACTTGGTCAGGGACTGGCGTGAAGCGATCGATGCGGTCGATCCCGGCAAGCAACTGATGTCTCATGCCTTCATGCCCCCCTGGACCCTGGTGACCGGGTTGGACTTTTCCGGAGTGGCCGAGTACTCCGACGCGGTGTCTCCCAAGCTCTACACCATGCACTGGGCTCAGATGGTCACCTTTTGGGGCAACGAGTTGCTGGCCCGCCGTCCGGGGTTGGACGAACGATTGCTGGTCCGGGCCCTGATCAGCCTGCTCGACATGTTCGACGGGACACCCGAAGATCCCGGTGGCGAGACGCTGGCCGATTACCGGTACCCCGAACCCGACGAGCCGCACCCGGTTTCCGATTCGACCCAGAGACGCAAAATTGCTCAGGCGATAGCTGCCGTCGGTGACCGTGCGGCGGTCTATCCTCTGGTGCACGGCTACGGCCCCGACGACGACTTCCATCGGCGTCTGAAAATCGTCGCCGACAGCCCGGCTGCTGGGGTGTGGGTCAATCGTTACGGCTACCTCGGCGAGCCGAAACTGGCCAGTATTGGTCGGTTGTTTGGAGTTGGGTCGGGCGGGTCGTTGACGGAGACCGAGTCGTGAATCCCGATCAGGTTCGCACGATGCTCGAACAGACGCTCGACGATCGTCGCTTGAGTCGTGGCGAGCGCAAGGCGATGGATCGGATACTGGATCACATCGACCCCAACGCTCATTCACTGGCGTTGTTTCGTAGCGTGGCATTCGACTTGGCGCGGGAATCGATTGTCGATCCGACGGCGATCGAGACGATCGGTTGGCTCGAGGGTGTGGTCAGGATGTTGCAGTCGGCCGATGCCGGCGGAGAGTCACCGGCAACCGCCGACACGTATTTTGCTCCGGCGGACGACTGTCCGGCAAAGATCCGCAGCCTGTTGGCCACGGCTCGCAACAGCGTCGACATTTGCGTGTTCACGATCACCGACGATCGGGTCTCGGATGCGATCATCGATGCACACAGGCGGCGGCTTGCGGTCCGCGTGATCAGCGACGACGACAAGTCGGGTGACCGAGGTTCGGACATTGAAAGGCTGGAATCGGCGGGGGTTGAAGTGCGGATCGATCGGTCCGACGATCACATGCATCACAAGTTCGCGATTTTCGATCACCGTTTGCTGCTCAACGGCAGCTACAACTGGACCCGCTCGGCGGCCAATCGCAACCAGGAGAACTTCCTGGTGACCGGTGAGTCGCGGTTTGTGGAGGACTTTGCACGGCAATTTGAACGGTTGTGGGAGGCCTTTTCGTGACGGGTGTGAGTCGACGGAGTTTTCTGAAATGGACGTCTGCGGCCGGTGTGCCCTTGTCACTGGGGTCTTTGATGTCTGAGCAGGTTTTGGGTGCGGCGAGTCGGCGTCGATCCGGAGTTCCTGAGGGTGTGGAGTTGGAAAGTCTACGTCGGGAGATCGAAGACGGTCCCGGCGTACTGGTGGCTCGAGCGGTGGCACTGGGTTGGTCGGTGGTGCGGGACGAGACGGTATTGAAGCGATCGGTGGTCTGGCAGCACGAGTTGGTGATTGCGGTGGCACGTCACCGAGTCGAGTTGGCGTCGATCGAGGCGGTGGTCGACCTGGGCCGGGTGACATTTGCGTCGGCATCTCCGATCGTCCGTCGCGGTGTGATCGTCCGCTTGGATGCGGCGATTCGGCAGGCTCGGAGGATGAGGTGTCGGCACTTGCTGGTCGTGCCCGGGTTGATGCCCGAGGGTGTGTCTGCTGGCGAGGTTTGGCGGCGGGTGGATGAGTTGTTGGCCGAGTGTCGAGTTCGTGCCGGGTTGGCGGGAATGAGGATCGTGGTCGAGCGGATCGAGCGGCGGAGTGACCAGGCGAGTCTGGTGCAGGAGGAGGGCTAAGCCGATGCGACGCGTGAGTTGTTTGCTGTTTGTGTTGCTTCTGTCGGGGCTGTCGGGCGAATCGTTTGCCGAGGACCTGACGGTGCGTCCCAACGTGTTGTTGATTCTGGTCGACGATTTGGGTTACGGCGACCTGGGTTACATGGGAGCTGCCGACATGCGGACTCCACATATCGACCGTCTGGCCGCTTCGGGGATGACCTTCACGAGCTTCTACGCCAACTGCCCGGTTTGTTCTCCGACTCGCGCTGCGTTGTTGACCGGCCGTTACCAGGACCTGGTCGGCGTGCCCGGTGTGATCCGGACTCATGCCAACAACAGCTGGGGCTATCTGCGTCACGACGCGGTGTTGTTGCCGGTGCCGATGGCCAAGGCGGGATACCACACGGCGATGGTGGGCAAGTGGCACTTGGGTCTGGAGTCGCCGAACCGGCCGGGAGAGCGTGGCTTTGAGCTCTTTCGTGGTTTCTTGGGCGACATGATGGACGACTACTACAACCACCGTCGCCATGGCGTGAATTACATGAGGCACAACGGCCGGACGATCGATCCGACGGGGCACGCGACGGACTTGTTTTCCCAGTGGGCTGTCGATTATCTGCAGACGGCCGCCCGGCGGAAGGACGGTCGTCCGTTCTTTCTGTACCTGGCCTACAACGCCCCGCACACTCCGATTCAGCCGCCCGAGGAATGGGTGGCACGGGTTTTGAAGCGTGAGCCGAAGATCGACCGGCGGCGTGCCAGACTGGTGGCGTTGATCGAGCACATGGACGATGGGATTGGCAGGGTGTTGACGGCGTTGGAGTCGAACGGCCAGTCGAAGAACACCCTGGTCATCTTCTCGTCGGACAACGGAGGCCAATTGAGTGTCGGTGCCAACAACGGCCGTTTGCGTGACGGCAAGCAGAGTGTCTACGAGGGCGGGTTGAAGGTGCCGACGTGTGTCAGTTGGCCGGGTCGGATCGAGCCGGACAGTCGGAATGGTCTGATGGCGTTGTCGATGGACTTGTTTCCGACAGTGTGTGAGGTGGGGCGGGCGACGGTGCCGGCGGGGATCGAAGGTCGGAGTATTCTGCCGACGTTGTTGGGGAAGTCTCAGCAGGAGTTGCGTCAAGATTGGTTTTTTAGTCGGCGCGAGGGTGGTGCTCGTTACGGGGGCAAGACGATCGAGGCGGTGCGTCGAGGTCCTTGGAAGCTGTTGCAGAACAGTCCGTTTCGGCCATTGGAGTTGTACAATTTGAAGAGTGATCCGTTGGAAACAACGGACCTGTCGAAGCAGAACCCGAAGGTCTTCCGCGAGTTGTCCGGGGTGTTGAGGCGTCAGCTGCAGCGATATGGCGAGGTGCCGTGGCAGAAGCCGGGTGGTGGAGACTAACGCCTCATCCATCAGCCGATTCTTGTGTGTTCGGTTGACTGGCGATCGGTTCGGTGTAGCTTGGGGGCCTTGAATGCCGGCCGTTGGGGGCGGCAAGGAGGCTGTGGTTTCAGGCTGCGAGGGACTTATGGCGATCGAATCGAATGTGGATGCCGGCCGGGTGGATGAAGGGGATCTGCAGGCGGCTGAGCAGGCGGCGGCGGTTTACGGAAAGTTGACCGACGAGCTGAGTCGAGTGATTATCGGCCAGGACGAGGTACTTAAGCAGGTCCTGATCGCCCTGTTTGCTCAGGGGCATTGCCTGCTCGAGGGTGTCCCCGGCCTGGCCAAGACGCTGATGATCAGTTCGATCTCCGAGATGTTGTCTCTCGACTTCAGCCGCATCCAGTTCACTCCCGACCTGATGCCCAGCGACATTGTCGGCACTGAGATTCTCGAGGAGGAAGAGGGGACCGGTCGTCGTCGGATGAAGTTCGTCAAGGGGCCAATTTTCGGCAACATTATCCTGGGCGATGAAATCAACCGCACCCCACCGAAAACTCAGGCCGCGCTCTTGCAGGCGATGCAGGAATACCAGGTTACGATTGCCGGTCAGACGTTCGATCTGACGCGTCCCTTCCTGGTACTGGGGACTCAGAACCCGATCGAGCAGGAGGGCACGTACCCGTTGCCCGAGGCTCAACTCGACCGGTTCATGTTCCGCATTCTGGTCGATTATCCGACATTTGAGGAGGAGTTGCAGATTGCCGAGACGACCACATCACAGGACCGGCCCACATTGAATTCGATGCTGGACGGTGCTGAGATCATGCAGTTGCAGCAGGTGGTGCGCAAGGTGATTGTCAGCAAGAGCATCGCGTCGTACGCTGTGCGGCTGGTCCGGGCCACTCGGCCGGACCAGGACGATTCGCCCGATTTTGTCAAAGAGTACCTGACCTGGGGAGCGGGTCCGCGAGCCTGCCAGGCGTTGTTGATGGGAGCCAAGGCCAACGCATTGCTTGAAGGGCGGTTTAATGCTTCGATCGAAGACATCCGCTACGTGGCCTACCCGGTACTCAGGCATCGCCTGGTCACCAGTTTCTCGGCCGAAAGCGACAACGTGACAACCGACACCATCATCGAACGGCTCTGCAAGGAAATCAGCGAAGAGTTCTAGTCTGTCCTGCGTTGCCCCGAGTGTTGATCGTTTTTCTACTCAGAGACCCAATCCACGATGGCGGGCAAGCAGAAGTATCTGGATCCGGCTGGGTTGCACCGTGTTGGCAACATGGAGCTGGTGGCCAAACAGGTGGTCGAGGGGTTCCTGACCGGTCGGCATCGCAGTCCGTATAACGGGTTCTCGGTCGAATATCTCGACCATCGTGCCTACACGCCGGGTGACGAGATCCGCAATCTCGACTGGAAGATCGTTGCCCGCTCGGACAAGTACTACGTCAAGTTGTATGAGGAAGAAACCAACCTCAGGGCCTACATCCTGCTGGACTGTTCGAGCTCGATGCAGTTCAGTTCCGGTGACCAGAGCAAGCTGAGCTGGGGCTCGTACCTCGCCGCCGCACTGACCTACCTGCTACTGCGACAAAACGACGCAGTGGGTCTGCTCGAGTTCGACTCGGGCGTTCGCACATTCATCCCTCCCCGTGCCCACCCGACCCAGTTTCGCCGAATTCTCGATTCACTCGACGGCATCGAGCCCGGCGGCGAGACGGACGTGGGGGCGGTGTTGCACGAGGCGGCCGAGCGAACCAAGCGGCGTGGGCTGATCATCGTGATCAGCGATTTGATCGACAACGAAGAGTCGATCGCCAGTGGCCTGGGGCACTTTCGGCACAACAACCACGAAGTGATCGTGTTCCACACGATGGACCCGGCCGAACTCGAATTCCCCTACGATCGACTGACTCGGTTCAAGGACATGGAAGGAGCTGGCCGTGTCGTGGCCAATCCCAAGAGTCTCAGGGCACGGTACCTCTCGAGGATCAACCAGTTCACAGACACGGTGAAACGGGACTGTTTCGAGCGTCGGATCAGTTACGAACTGTGTGATACGTCGCAGCCCTACGACAGGTTCTTGGCGGCGTATCTGGATAAGCGGAGCCGGATCTTCTAGTTGAGGTCAGACCAGTTTGTTTACCAATTTCGCTCTGTTGTGGTTCCTGCCACTGGCTTTGATCCCGGTGTTGCTGCACCTGTTGACGTTGCATCGGTTGAAGACGGTCGAGTTGAGCACGTTCCGGTTCCTGTTTGACAGTTATGTCCAGCAGCGGCGTCGGATGAAGTTCCTCGAATGGTTGATCGCCTTGCTGCGGACTTTATTCCTGCTGTTCCTGGTGTTTGCCATTTCACGGATGCGAACCCCCGATCATTGGTCGTCGCTGTTTGGCGGTGGAGCCAGCAGTCGGGACGTAGTGCTGATGTTCGACACGTCTGCGAGCATGAGTGCCGCGACGGATGGGCGGACGGCCTTGGAGCGGGCTCGCGAAGCCGCTCACCGCGTGCTCGAACAACTCGAACCGGGCGACCACGTGACGATGATCCGGGTGGGTGAGCGTCCCGAGCAGTTGTTACGGAGGTTCCAGGCGTCGACCGAAGAGATCAGGAGCGAGATCGACAACCTGGAAACCGGACCGTCACGCGGCAATCTTCACGCCGCCTTCTCACAACTCTTTTCAGGCGATTCGGCCGAACTCTCGAAACTCACCGAACCGGTGGTCTACCTGTTCACCGATCTGCAGTTGAGTGGCTGGTCGGAGTTCCGTGGTGGTGAGAGTGCTGTGACAGTTCCGGAGGGAACCGAGTTACGGCTGGTCAATGTCGGCAGCGGTCGTGCTCTGGACAATCTCGCACTCATCGGCGCCTCTCCAGCCCCATCGCGAGTGATCGTTGGTTTGCCGGTGACGTTGCGGGCTCGGATTCGCAACTATTCGGCGTCGCAGAGCAGCCCGAGCAGTTTTGCCGTCACCACCAGTATCAATGGCCAGCAGGTCGATCGGCAGACGATGGCGATCGCAGCGGGCAAGACGGACGAATTGGAGGTGGTCTACATTCCGACCGAATCCGGGACACTCAAGGGCCAATTCGAAATCCCCGACGACCCGTTTCTCGACGACAACGTCTTCCGCTTCACTCTGGACGTCCGGCCCCAGGTGGGCGTGCTACTTGTCAACGGCAATCCCAACCCGATCCCGCTCGAGGATTCGGCACTCTATATCAGGACTGCGTTGACGGCATCGGATCGGGTCGACGAGTCAGCAGTTGATGGGGCCGTCGATGCAGCTGCCGAAATCGATTTGGCGGACTCTCTCGAAAGTCGACGCGAGTTCGTCCGTTCGCTCGACGTCCGCGAGATCACTCAAAAGGGACTCAACGCCGACGCCTTGCAGAGTGCGGTGGTGGTGATCCTGGCCGACTGTGGGGGATTGGATGCCGGGCGGTTCACTCTGTTACGCAATTTCGTCAACACCGGTGGCGGATTGATCGTGTTGCCTGGTGAGAAGGTGAACCCCGAGATCTACACCAAGCAGTTCTTCCCGAACCCCAACGATGCGAAAGCACCGATGCTGGCGGCGTCGTTGGCTGTTGCGGTGGGCGATCCGACCAAGACCGACACATTTTTGAAGTTCGCCGGCATCGATTTTTCGAGCCAGATCCTATCGGTGTTCACCGGCGGCAAGACGCCCTATCTGACCCGCGTACAGGTTTACCGTCATTTTCCGTTGACGTTGCCCGTGGAGCGTGGGAGCAGTTGGCCATTGATTGCGTTTTCCGGCAGCAATGCTCCGGCGTTGATCGAAGGCCATTACGGCGACGGCCACATCGTACTTTCGGCCTTTCCGTTCCATTCGAAGTGGACCAACCTGCCGATGCGTCCGGAGTTCGTACCGTTGGTACTGCGGATGGTCAGCCACGTAATGAGGCAGCCGGAATTGAGTGGACCGAGCGTAGTGATGGCGGGTGGGACGGCCGAGTTCTTTGCCGAGGAGGCAAGTTGGGATCCGGTGTCGGCGAAGGTGACTGGTCCGGGCGGCCAGATCAGTCCGCTGGAGCAGTTCCAGCGTTCGCGAACTCGGCTGGTCGGAGCCTTCCAGCGGACGGTTTACCAGGGGTTCTACGATGTGGAGGTGCGTGGTGGCAGTACCGAGCGGCCCAAGGAGGGTCGACTGTCGTTTGCCGTGAATCTTGCCGCCGGGGAATCGGACTTCAATACGCTTGGCGGAAACCTGAAACGGACCGACGGTTCGGTGGAGGCGACCGAGAGAATAGAGCGAGTGGCCCTTCGCACGGTCGAAATGCTTGACGGACTCGAAGCCGGGACATCGTTGCAGGTGATCGATGCCACTGCCGAGGCTCAGCAGCAGTTCGGTGAGCCGGGGACACAGAACGAAATCTGGCGATGGCTGATCTTTGTGATGTTCCTGGTCATCGCCGCCGAGTTCCTACTCTCGACTCTCAGCGGACAGGTTGCCGGCGAGCAGGATGACACGACCATCGAACGGATCAGGCAGTTGAGCCCCGGAGACTGGGTTGGTCGAATGACCGGAGCCGACGTAACCGACGAGGCACCGACGGGAGCAGCGAGCGAATGACACGGCTGGACTTGCCAGGCAGGTACATAGACTCCAATTGACAATCTCATCTTCCGGACATTGAATATATCATTCAAACACAAGTCGGCGCTGATGCGTTGATGGATGCTTCCGAACGAGGACGACTCATGACGACCCATCAGTCTGATCAAGACAAGAACGGCCAGCGTGACGGTACCGGTCGGATCGGGAGTTCGGCGGTGTCGTCGAGTCCCGACACGACAGCGATTCGTTTCCTGGTGTCTCGGACACGTCGCCTGCTGCGATCGACGTGGGTAGCGACGGGTCTGTTGGCCAGTTTCGGCTTGGGGCTGTTGCTGGTGATTGCGATGACGATGACCGACTTTGTGGTTTCGAGTGTTGTGCCGTCCGAGTGGACGGTGTTGCGAGCGATCGCGTTGATGCTGATGGTGGTTCCGACGACGTGGGCGGTGATTGCCGGAGTGTTGCGGCCGTTGTTCCGTCGACTGTCGAGTGTTCTGATTGCTCGTCGCATCGAGACTCAACTGCCCAAGATCCACAATCGGCTGGTAACGTGCATCGATCTGGAGTCCGCTGACCAGCAGGTTGCGGTTTCGGCGGCGTTTTACCGCAAATTGGTGTCCGAGGCATTGGAGCGGATCCAGGGATTCAATCCACGTCGCGTTCTGGACATGGGGAACCTGCGTCGTGCGAGTGTGGTGGCGACGGTGGGCGTGTTGGCCCTGGCGGTGATTTTCATTCCCGGCGTTAGAACGGCGATGGCTCGGGTGTTCAACCCGTTCTCGGATATCCCACCGGCCGGCTACGTGGCCTACACCGTCAAGGTGGGCAACTCGCAACAGCAGCAACTCGGCGATGGCTACGTCGTCCGCGGCGACGACGTGGATTTCCTGGTCGAATTCACTGACGAGCGGACGTTGCACCCGGACGAGTCGTTGCAGTTGGTGATCGAGACGACCAACGACGAGAACGAGCCGGTTGTGATCCGTCATGCGTCGCCCATCTCGGCCCGCCTGGAGTCTCAAGGCGGGCGTGCTCTCTGGCGTTTGGGCTTGAAGGGACTCGAACACGACTTTCATTACCGGGTCATTGGCGGCGGCACCTATACGCGTCGTTACCGAGTCGAGATGCTCGAACGTCCTCAGATCGTCCGCGTGACGACTAGGCTGAGTTATCCGGAGTACATGGAGAAGCCCGACCGATTCACTCCGGTGGCCGATGTCGAGGGTCCGGTGGGCAGCAGCGTTGTGGTTGGCGTGGTCTCCGAGGGCGATGTTCACGAAGGGCGGATCGAGTTCCTTGAGTTGAAGCGAATCGTTCGTAAGGTCACCGATCGGCGGCGGCGAAACTGGTTCGCGTCGACCCGACCTCAGGGAACTGCACCGAGCGGCACGTGGGCTATCGACTCGCTCGCCGGCCGGGACGCTCACACTGACCCACCCAACATCGCCGCTCATTCGCACGGCTTCACCCGTGCACCCGAGCCGTTCCTGGTGGGTGCCGATGAGGTGCTGTTTGCGACGGTCTATCTGCCGCCGGACCAGACGCCTCGACAGATCATGCTCAAGTGGCACGACGGCACGGGCTGGGAGCACCGGGCGTTTTGGGGCGAGGATCTGGTCGGTGAAGGCAAACCGGGCACGGTATCTCGGTTCCGAGTTGGCGACCTGCCCGAGACGGGTCGGCTGGTGACACTTGAGGTTCCGGCCCGCAGCGTGGGACTGGCCGGTCGAGCCATATCGGGCATGATGTTCAGCCTGTACGGCGGTCAGGCCCTCTGGGGCGATTCCGGTGCGATGTCACTGGCCGAGGAAACCGTCGTGGAACTGCTGCCGACCGGCCAGACTTTCGAACTGAAAGCCGATCAGCCAGACGATTCGAATGCACTTGACGAGGGCCAGAGTTACTTCAGCGGGACCTTCCCGCTGCTCGATAACGGACTGTACCGAGTGCAGCTGAAGAACAAGGCCGACCGCTACAACCAGCCGATGGCCGAAGCGACGATCGTGGCGATCCTCGACAATCCGCCTCAGGTGATCATCGAACGACCACGCCAGACGCTGGTCCTGTCGCAGCCTCAACCAGTACCCGTCTTCATCACTTCGTTCGACGATTTCGGCGTGAAGGAAGTGGTCCTGAGTGTGAAGACAGGTGATCAGGATACGTTTGTCAGCGAACCGGTCGTGACGCTTAGCCCGCCACTCGAAAACGACCATCGCAACATTACGCTGGATCTGGCCGACCGAGGTCTCGAGACCGGCGACACGCTGACCTATCGGGTCCTGGTGCGGGACGGCAAGAACCAGAGTGGCCAGACGATTGACTATGTGATCCAGATCAAGAACGACAACAACGCGGCAGACAAGCAGCTCGATCGGCTCGAAAAACAAACCGATACCCTGCGCGACAAGTTGGCCGACCTGGTCGCGAAGCAAAAGCAGATCCAGGACAAGTCGGAGCAGTTGGAACAGGACGCTCGGGACCTGACCGAGAAGTTCGAAGCGGCTCGGGAGGAAGAGGCCAAGGGGGACGAGGCAAAACCGGACGCGACGCCCAAGGCCGATCCCAAGGCGAAGCCGGACGAGCAGCCGGTCGAGCTGACGGCCGAGGAGCAGAAGACGCTCGATCAGTTGAAGGCCGAGCTCAACAAGTTGGCGACCGCGGAGAACCAGAACGCTCAGTTGTCCGAGCAGGTCAAGAACGACCTGGGGGCATTGGCGAAGCAGGCTGCCGAGAATCCGCTGGTGCCACCTCAGGTGGCCGAGCAGATGAAGAAGCTGGAAAACGCTTTCGAGAAGGCGGCGGTCGATCCGTTGAAGCGGCTTGCTGAGGAGATCAAGAAGGCGGCCGATCCCAAGCAGCAGGACACCAAGCTGCCGAAGATCAACAAGCAGGCCGAACGAGTTCAGAAGGACCTCGAAGCGATCCAGAAACGCATGGACGCATTGGCTCGAGCACAGCGAGACAGTCGCGAGGACCCGAAACAGGCCCTGCAGGAACTGAAGAAGGACCTGCTCGAACAGAACGCCGACCTGACCCGCGATGCGTTGCAGGAGTTGCGAGACTACCTGGCGAAGCTGCAGGCCGATCTCAACAAGCAGCAGAACAAGGAGCAGGACCTGTTGAAGGACAGCCAGCAGGAACTGGCCTCCGAAGCACTCCGAAAGGCACTGGAACTGCAGCAGGACGAGACGGCCAAGAAGAGCAACAAGGACCTGAAGACGGCCAAAGATCTGCTTGGAGCCGAACCAAAGGCTCAGGACAAGAGTGCTAGCAAGACGGATGGCAAGAACCAGGCTTCCAACAAGAAGAACGATCTGGCCGATCCGTTGATGCCGCCCGCTGGCGATCCGGTTGCCAAGGATGGGGCCGATCCTCAGGGCGAGAACCAGCCGAAGGATGCCAAGCAGCAGGATCGGGCCAACAAGGGTCTGCCGGATCTTGAGGGTCTCAAGGCGGACGTCGATCCGAAGTTTCAGAAGCTGCTCAAAGATCTGCAGGCTCGGATGAAGAAGCGTCAGACCGACGGCAAGCCGGCGGGTGATCCCGAGCAGTTGAAGCGACTCGAGAACCTGAACCAGGCCCAGCAGGCACTGAAGAACTCGGACAAGTCCTTGGAAGCATTGCGTGAGCAGATCGAATCGGCTCAGCAGAAGTCGGCCCAGAGCCAGCAGCAGCCGACCTCACAGCAGCAGAAGGCATTGGACGAGATCGAAAAGGCCTTGCAGCAGCCATTGATGGCACGCGCTCGCGAGATGATGCGGCGGATGCAGCAACAGAAGGCTCAGCAACAGAAGCCGGACCCACAGCAGGCGGCCCAGCAGAAGAGTGACGAGCCGATGCCGCCCCCGTCGACTTTGGCTAACGCACTGGTGGCTAACGAGAATCCGGATGGCGAGGGGACCGAGTCGGTTCTGGTCGATCTGGACAAGCTCGACGTGGAAACCCGTCGGGTGATTCTGAAGATGCAGCCACGGGAACGCGAGGAATTGTTACAGGGGTTGCGTGAGGAAGGTCCGAAGGCCTACCGAGGCTTTATCCGCGACTATTTCAAGAAGCTGTCACGGGCTCGGGCGAAGGGGCCAGTGAAGTGAAATCGAATTCGGCTTGTTGAGCCGATCGTACAGGGGGAGGGCGCAGTTCGAGGATGCTCGAGTCGTTGTTGCGGTCAATCGGTGTAGCCGACGAGATGGTCGAGAACATCTCGGACACTCACGTCGCCTTCCAGCGTCCGTTGTGGCTGTACGCCTTGTTGTTGTTGATCCCGGCCGGCTGGTTCATCTACACGCGTCAGCGTCGCAATCTGTCGACGGTCGCGCGTCGGTTCGTGATTGCGTTGACTGCAACACGAGTCTTCGTGCTGTCGATGTTGATCCTGGTCTTGGCCAGTCCGGTTTTGCGGTTGACCGAGGAGATCATCAGGAAGCCGATCCTGGCGGTTGTGTTTGACGCATCGCAGAGTATGCATTTGCCGGCAGGCCCTTTCGAGACGGATGACGAGCGATTGTTGGTCGCACGGGCTGCTGGATTGGTGACCGCCGATGTCGCCACGCTCGACTCGGACGTCCTGGCAACGATCAACGACTTCGGTCGAGTGCAATTGGCCGAAGCAGCGGTTCGGGCGTCTCGCGAGTCGGTTTTCGACAAGTTGTCCGAGAAGTATGACGTGCAGTATTTTGCGTTTGCCCGGCGTCTGGAGCCGATCGAATTGGGACTTGGCAAGGGGAGCCAGGGTGCCGAGGGTGGCCAATCCACTTCGGAATCTCCCGCCGGCATATCGGTCACTCAACCCAACGCGTCGTATTTGGGTGACGCGGTGTTGGGGGTTTTGGATCGAGCGTCGGGTCAGCGAGTCAGCGGGGTCGTGTTGTTTTCGGACGGTCAGAACACGGGTGGAGCCAGTCCGGCGGATGCAGCGGCGGCGGCTCGATCCTACCGTCGCGACGGGGCTCCGGTGTTCGCCGTACCGATCGGTTCGACAGCCGACATCAAGGACGTGGCCATTGTTGACGTGTACACCAGCGGTTTGGTGGCCAAGAAGGACACCGTGCGTGTACACGCCACGATCGAGGCTCATGGATTCGACGGCCAGGCGATCCAAGTCGAACTGGTGTCTCATTCGCATGACGGCGAAACGGTATTGGCGAGCCGTGAGCTGGTATTGAGCGGGACGGAGCAGCAGCAGGTCGAGTTGACCTTCGTGGCCAAGGAGGCGGGGCCACAGTACCTGGAGGTGCGTGTACCGGAGCAGGCGAGCGAGAGTCGGCAGTTGCGTGCCAACAACCACGACGTGGCCTTTGTACGGGTTAGTGACGAGAAGCTGAAGGTGTTGCTGCTGGACGGTCGTCCGCGATGGGACTTCCGCTTCCTGAAGAATGCTCTCAGACGCGACAACGGTGTGGCCGGTCGGTTGACGACGGACGATCCCGAGGTGGTGGTCGAAACCGAATGGCGACGCCAGCCGGAGGCCGAGCGGGCCAAGTGGATTCCGTCGACGATCGAGGAGTTCAGTGAGTACGACGTGATCATTCTCGGCGACGTTTCACCAGAACTGCTCACTAGCGAGCGTGAAGACCTACTGATCCGGGCGGTACGTGAGCACGGCGTGGGGCTGATTGTCGAGGCGGGCCCCGTGTCGATGCCTCATGCCTACGGAGCCGATTTTCAGGAACTGTTGCCGGTGGTGGTCGAGAAGGGTGTGGCCGGTCGTGAGGCGAAGGTGTTCGAACCGTTTCGGATGGAGTTGTCGGCCAGCGGAGCGGTTCACGAGTCGATGGTGTTGTACGAGGACACCGGGCGAAACCAGTTGGTTTGGAGTCGAATGCCCGAGTATTACTGGTGTGCGGCGGTCGAGCGATTATCGGCCGGAGCCGAGGTGTTGGCCTGGAACCCGTCGGTCAGTTTGGCTCAGGGCAAGTTGCCGTTGATCGCCTGGCATTCGGCCGGAGCGGGCAAGGTAATGTTTGTTGCCACCGACTCGACCTGGCTGTGGCGTCGTACGGTCGGAGACCGATTCTTCTACAAGTTCTGGGGTCAGAGCCTGAGATTTCTGGCGGCGGCGGACGAATCGGTTGGGACGAAGAGCTTCATCGTGGTGCGGCCGGTACGGGTACAGCCGGGCGAGGAGGCGACGATCGAACTGAGAGCGTTCGCCGATGAGGAAGGGGCCTCTCGAGAGGAGCCCGAATTGGTGGTGGCGATCGAGGGGCCGGGAGCGAGCCGTTCGGTGAAGATGTTGCGTGACACGCGACAGCCGGGGCTTTACCGAGGCAGTTTCCTGCCGACTCGGCCCGGCAAGCACTCGATCACGTTCACTCCACCCACGGGTGACCCGAACCAGCGTGCCGATGCGTTGCTCAACGTGATGATCGCTCCCGAAGAGTTCCGGCACCCTCAGCTCAACCTCGCCACGCTCGAAGGTCTGGCACAGGCCACCGGCGGATCGGTGATCCCGCTGGATCAACTGGGATCACTCGAACGAAAACTGATCGGCAAGACCTTGACCACCAGGCGACAGGACCAGGCCACGATCTGGGACAACTGGTTGGTGCTCGTCTTACTGGTCGTTGTCTATTCGATCGATGTCGGCATCCGCCGGCTGATGGGACTGTCGTGACACCGACTTGGACAGTTCAGACAATTCCACCAGTTCACGCAGCTCAATCAACGGGCCAACCATGAATCGTCTGCGGATCACATTCTTCTGGCCGACTGCCACGTTGCTGTCGGGCTTGGTCCTGGCCACATGTTGGGTGATTGTCGTGTCCGGTTCAACCGATTCCGCCCACCTTCAGGCTCAGCCCAAGCCCCCCACAGCCAAGGCTGCGACGGCCGACATTCTGACCGAGACGGAGATCATCGAGCGGGTGACCGGTGCATTGGACCGTTCGGTCAAGTATCTCGCAGGGGTGCAGATCCGCGACGAATCGTCGATGGACGGAGCCTGGGACGACTGCAATGCTCCGAACGCAATGGCCATTCTTTCGATCATGGGTCGAGGGCATGTACCGGGTCGGGGACCGTACACCGACGTGCTCGAGCGGGGCAAGAAGTACCTGCTGCGGACTCAGGAACCAAGCGGTCTGTTTCGTTCGAAGC
>CAVOEV010000015.1:0-33538 GCA_963694825.1 Planctomycetota bacterium | reverse complement strand
CAGCGTCAGCCTGTGTTCTCCGCAGGCCGTCTCCATGTCGCGATGTCCTCAACAGTAATGGCTGACGAGACCGAGAGGACACAGAACGCGGGATAACCAGGGGACACCACGCCGAAAGGGGGGGGCGATTCGGTTTCGGGGCGACTGGGGCCCGCTTCAACGCGAATGTGAGGAATTCATCGGCCAGGTGTCGCCGCGGATCGGGATTCCCAAGAGTCTTATGCAGGCTCACCGAATCTCGTGGGGTAACGCGGTTGGGGCTGGGACAATGCTCTCCTTGAGTGCCGGGGGCATGCTGGTCATGCCGCTGCTATTGATGAAGGCTTCTCTCCGGTTGGCCGTTGGGCTCTGCACATCGATGAGCAACTTGGTTGGATGTGCGATCGTGGCGGTCTGTTCACGATCTTCAAAGCGGCGGAAGCACATCCTGGAACACGGTGTACTGGTTTTCGGAGCCGGTGGTGGCACACAAGAAAACCCTCTCAAACGAATCGGGCGGTGCACAGAAGCGAGAGGTCCGTTTTGAGTTTGAATTCGATGGGGAAACACGAACAGCGACGACAAACATCAGCGATCCTTATCCCGATCTTACCGAGAGATACTGGGACGGTGATCTGCCAGTGAAGTTGCTGGTCGATCCATTGAATCCGGACACGGTCCTGTGGGGTGAAGGTGCAGTGTTTGCGTCTTGTTAGCCTTGAAGACTTGCCAACCTCGTCCCGACGCCGTTGGCCGTGGTTCGGATCTAGCGGGTTGCACGTCGGGGCTGGGGTGGGGAGACTGGGCTGGTTCCAAGTAGAACGAGATGGAATCGAATGGGAAGCCCGAACCAACCCAGTACGCGCCGTGACTTTCTGCGAATGGCTGGGCTGGGATTGCCATGCCCGTTATTGAGTGACCTGCTGGCACGACAAGCGATTGCGGCTCCGCGGTCTGCCCGAATCAAGTCCTGTTTGGTGCTGTTCCAGGCCGGTGGTGTGAGCCAAACCGACACATTTGACATGCGACCTGATGCGTCGGATAACATTCGCGGCGAATTCCGGCCCATCTCGTCCAATGTCGCAGGCATGGATGTCTGCGAACATCTGCCGCTGATCTCACAGCAGATGGACAAGATCTGCGTGGTCCGTTCGATGCACCACCGCATGTTGTGCCACAACCCGGCCTGCTATTGCGCTTTGGCCGGCCGAGCGGTGGGGGAATCGAAAGCCGTCTCGAGCCAGACTCCTGCTCAACAGAACGACTACCCCAATTTCGGCTCCGCTGTAGCCAGGTTCACCGACCGCCCCGATGACGTTCCCGCGTTCGTGTCGCTGCCCTTCACACTGTACAACGGGCCGGCAAAGACACCGGGCCAAGATGCCGGCATGCTCGGCAGCCAATATGACCCCTTCCTTATTGCACAGGATCCCAGCGCTCCGAATTTTTCTGTCGATGCCCTGAACACGCGGGCCGAAATGAGCGGACGCCGCTTCGCTCGAAGGCGAGGATTGCTGGAAGTGCTGGACAGCCAGCAGCGACTGCTGGAAGCCACGCAGCGGGTGACACAAATCCAGACATATTACGAGCGTGCGTTCTCCCTGCTGTCCACTCCTCGAGCGAAAGCCGCTTTTGACCTTTCCGCCGAACCTGACAGCGTCCGAGACCGTTATGGCCGACACCTTGTCGGACAGTCCACGCTCTTGGCGCGGCGTCTGATCGAAGCCGGGATCCCGTATGTCACGGCATACGCCCCCGTGGATCACATCGAAAAGGTCAGCTGGGACACGCACCGCAACAATTTTCCTCTGCTCCGCAAAACACTGTTGCCCCCGGCCGACCAAAGTCTGTCCGCGCTGCTGGAAGACATGCACCAGCGTGGCCTGTTGGAAGAAACGCTCGTTGTCTGGATGGGCGAGTTCGGGCGGACCCCAAGAATTGGATACACCCAGTCGAACAACACAAACAATGCGACCGGTCGCGACCATCATCCCCATTGTTATTCCATTCTGCTGGCCGGTGGGGGGACCCAAGGAGGTACCTACCATGGACGCAGCGATAGAGACGGCTGGTATCCGGCCGAGCAGCCCGTACATCCGGGGGATCTGGGCGCGACGATCTACGACGCCTTCGGCATCAATCCTCACCAGGACATCCACGATCCCCTGGGGCGCCCGCATCGGCTGATCGAAGGCCAGGTCATCAAGGGCCTGTTATAAGTCGAGACTGCCGACGGAATCAGGCTTCCGACATGAACTGTTTGCGGCTCCGGTTGGGTCAATCGGCGCGGTCCGCGTCGATGTCCGTTGCGCAGCCAGTCATCGACCCCGTCCCGGCCCTACCGCCCGACGCCGGAGAGCGTGGTTCGGATCTGGAGGCTTGAACGCTGGGCCTGGGGTGGGGAGACTGGGGGCGAGTTTCGACGGGTACAATTCGGCCAGCAGGTGAGATAATGGTTCGACATCAATTCTGAAACGAGAGTCAAGCAGTGAGCTGAACCCCCTTTCTCCGCCATCCGTCTAGCAACAGTATGCTCGTACTGCCGCACACCGAGCCTGCGAGACACGATTCGGCGTCGACGATTCGATTACGATTGTTTCAACGTGAAGGGACTGCCATTCAATGGAGGTACGACGGATGCGGTTTGTAACGACGTTTACGCTCGCGTGGCTATGTGGGTTTGCAGTGCATGCGGATGACTTGCCGTCGAGTGTTGTGAATACTCAAAACCCGAACGATGTTTCCCTGTCGCCGCAGGAGTCTCTGGCACGCATCACCGTGCCCGACGGGTTTCATGTGACGTTGTTCGCTGGCGAACCTGATCTGCGGCGCCCGATCGCGTTCGACTTTGACGATCGTGGCCGAATCTGGGTCATCGAGAACTATTCGCATCCTGTCTGGAAGAAAGACGGAGTGTCCGATCGAATACTGATCCTCGAAGACACTGATAACGACGGGCGGTTCGACAAACGAAAGGTCTTCTGGGACAAGGGGCGGTATCTGACTGGCATGGCGGTCGGCCACGGCGGAGTATGGATCGGCAACACGCCGGAACTCTCGTTCATTCCCGATCGCGACGGCGACGATGTCCCGGATTCTGAACCCATTGTGATGCTCGATGGATTCCGAGTTTCCACCAACAACGTCCTCAACAACTTTCACTGGGGACCCGACGGCTGGCTGTATGGAGCCCTCGGTGTTGACGATCCGTCACACATTGGAAGACCAGGGACACCCATGGAACAGCGATTCGAGATGAGTCGCGGGATTTGGCGGTTTCATCCGGTCGATCACACCTTCGAGAGAGTCGCCGACGGGATGGTGAATCCGTGGGGAGCGGACTTCAATGAATTCGGTGATCTGATCACGACCAACACCGTCACAGCGCACCTCTGGCACATCGTGCACGGGATGTACTGCGAACGGCGGGTCACGCAACAGGACAATCCGTATGTTTACCGTCGGATTCAGTCCATCACGGACCACCTTCACTGGGGTGGCGGAGCTTGGCATGAGGCTCGATCCGGTGACGGTCACCATTCCGTGGCCGGCGGCGGCCATGCACATTGCGGTGGCATGATCTACCTCGGCGATAACTGGCCCGATAAGTACCGCGGCACGTTCTTCACCAACAACATGCACGGCAACCGAGTGAACAACGACCGGCTTGTTCCCAACGCTTCGACCTACGTCGGCGTGCACGGAGACGACTTCCTGTTCGGCAACGATCCGTGGTTTCGGGGGATGTCGATCAAGTACGGGCCGGATGGCGGCGTTTATATTTCTGACTGGCACGACTTCGGCGAATGTCACGACTCCGACGGTAGCCACCGCACGAGCGGCCGGATCTACAAAGTTGTCTACGGCAAGCCGAAAGGAACCACCACCGATTTGCAGAAACGGACAGCAGCCGAACTGGCCGAACTGCATCTGCACCGCAATGAATGGTTCTCTCGGCATGCGCGACGCATTCTGCACGAGCGTGCGATTCGCGGGCACGATGTCTCGAAAGCGATTGTCCGTCTCCGGAAAGTTTTCCAGACCACGCGGGATGAACCGAACCGTCTGCGGGCGCTGTGGACACTCGCCATCGTTGGCGCATTCGACGAATCGGAACTGGTCGGTTTACTGAAGCACGAAAGTCAGCATGTCCGCCGGTGGGCCGTCCACTTTCTGGTCGACCGGCAGAAACCGCAGGCCAAAACTCAAACTCTCTCGCAACTCGCAAAGCTCGCTCGTGCTGAACCGTCACCAAAAGTGAGGCTCGCCCTTGCCAGCGCGCTGCAGCGAGTCGAACCGGAAAGCCGGTGGGCCATTGCATCTGGACTCGCACAGCATGCGGAAGACGACACGGACCCGTACATTCCGCTCATGATCTGGTATGGGATTGAGCCGCTCGTATCACGGGACACCGAGGCGGCGCTCAAACTGGCGACGCAGTCCAGGCTCTCGGTGCTCCGAAATCTGATCGTGCGACGTGCGATCGACACGACGGAGCCACCGATCGCGAAGGTCGTGAATGCTGTGATGCCCCAGTCGGACCAGATTGTGCGTCGTGACATGTTGCAGGGAATGCTGGATGCGCTGGATGGACGCGGGACTCAGTCGGCGCCAAAAGCGTGGCCGGGACTTTACATGCAAGTGTCATCGGCCGCAGATCCGTCGTTGCGATCGGTTGCCGTTCGACTGGCCACGATCTTCGGCGATCAGCAGGCCATCAATCGACTGCGTAAAACGGCTCTCGACAATTCAGTTTCGGACAAAGCCCGCCGCGAAGCTCTGCAGGCGCTGCTGCAAGTGAGCGACGGAGCCTCCATCGAAATGCTGCACGGCCTGACCGCGGGGAGTTCGACACTACAAAACGAAGCGATTCGGGCCCTTGCCATTCGAAACAATGAATCAACTTCCGATGTCCTGCTGGGCAACTACTCCGAATTCAGTACCGCCGAAAAGCAGGACGCGATCGGCGTGCTGACGACTCGACTTGGTTTTGCCGAATCGCTGCTGACTGCGATGGAAGCCGGACGCGTCGATCGCAGAGATGTTTCTGCGTTCGCGCTGCAACAGTTGCGAACGTTTGATGATCAAAAGCTGAAATCACGCGTTCTGAAATTGTGGGCCGACGATACCGTCAAGATTCAGAAGTCCGAGGAACTTGCGCGACTCCTGAAACTGATGACACCCGCGAATCTCAGCCACGGCGATGCGAGAGCAGGACGGCTCGTGTATCAAAAGACCTGCGTCAAATGCCACCGGCTGTTCGGTGAGGGTGGCACAATCGCACCGGATCTGACCGGTTCGGGCCGTAAGAAGGTCGATTACGTTCTGAGCAACCTGATTGATCCCAGTGCCCAGATAGATCCGGCCTATCGGCTGACGACACTGGTCACCGAGGACGGCCGATTGTTTAACGGATTCGTCGTGCGGCAGACAGGCAGCGATGTGGTTTTCCGGACACAGGACGCACGCATTCGGCTCTCTATGAAGGATGTCGAGACCATCCGCACATCAAACATCTCAATGATGCCCGAGGGCATGCTACGCACCTTCACCGACGAGCAGGTGCGGGATTTGCTTGTGTACCTTGCAGGCTCCAGCCAGGTGCCGATTCCGCGGACCAGCGACGGCGATTGAACGCCGGGGCTGGGCTGGGGAGACTGGGGTCGTTCCAGGAGACGGAAACACCCGATGAAGCGATGGTTGGTGGGGTTACTGCTGGTGCCGTTCTACGGCTCCAAGATCACCGACGCGGGGCTGGCGCACCTCAAGGGACTGACCAATCTAAAGTCGCTGGGCCTCCACAACACCTAGGTCACCGACGCGGGTGTCGCCGACCTGCAGAAGGCGTTGCCCAACTGCAAGATCACCAGGTAGCCGTCATCTCCCCGCCCTCACCGCCCGACGCCAGGGGCCGTGGTTCGGATCTGGCGGGTTGAACGCCCAATGCTCCGCCGGGCGAACATGCGATAACCGGAGTCGCCCAGCGAGCGAGGGGTGGGGGGGGCGGTTCGGATCTGGCGGTTACCGCCCCTGAGCGGCCTCGACGATGGCCCGGACGCCGTGCGGGTGTCCGGCGGTAGTGTGTACCAGGCGTCGATCACGCTGGCCAGATCGGGGTCGATTGGAGTTAATTCGTCACCAACTGCAGCGCTTTTTGCAGCGCCTGTTCCAGATTTCGTCACACGTCTCGGCGATTCTTCGGATTGTCCAACTCCCCTATCGGGTACTTTTGTTGATGGGAAGCTGCACCACCACGCCGGTGGTCGGGACTTTTTGCTTTCAATAAGGGCCGTTTCTCACTGGAAGTAGTAGCGCTTTGCGCAGGCTGTGCCGGATTCCGGGCCGCTTTAGAAACGCCTTGCTTCTGCAGGTCCCCTTCGCTCCCAGATCCAGCCTACTCGTTACTCGCTCGGCGAAACTCGAATGAGTACAGGTTTGGAGAGGTACGACCGTTCGTGAAATGAAAACGGAGTTGGACGGGCGCCTGCATGGCATCGCCGAACCTCAGGTTTCCCCAGACAACTCTGTGAGCCAGAGAATCCGTCTCCAGGGGTGTGCATTCTTCGCGAGAATACCCTGGCACGACATCGCCTGACTCGGGGTCGATCAACTCAACCTCCAGCCGGCTGCCTTTCCCGCAAGAAGCGTTGACATACAGATCGCTGGCGGAACCCCGGTCGACAGGAATGGTGGTGATGCTTCCCTGGTCCTGGCCGTCTTCCAGTGTCAGGTGAGTGAAGCCATCCAGCCGAAGTGTGGCCAGGCCACAGCTGTGTTCCCCTTCAATCAGCCTGGTTTTGCTGAATCGGTAGCCAGTGTAGTAGACCTTGATGTCCTCCGCGTCGACCAGGGGTACGGAAGGACCGATCTCGTCCGAGTCCCATTCCCCCGCTGCACCTCGCCGCACCACCTCCGAGCCAGGCTGGATGTAGGTGAAGTGCTCACCGTCGCGACTCATGGCCAGTTCGACGGTCATCTTTGTTCCGCTACGCTGGTACTGGTAGAGCGCCAGGTAATACTGGCGGTACTTCCAGACGACGACATCGTGAATCTGCTCGACCTTGCCGTTTCTCACCACCGGGATGGCTCTGGCCCAGGGGTCGAAAATCGGATTTCTCGGATCGGCCGTCCATTCGGATGCGTCCGCGCTGAAGCCGTAGCCCCCGCCGCGCCGGTCGTTATTGAGACCCATAAACCCGTAGGCCTTGTACTTCCTGGCAGGGTCTCGTTCGTCCGGATCATGAAACAGGGCCTGGGGTGAGAACGATGCGGGCATCCCGGCCGGAAACCGGATGCCGCCGCGGCTCGCCTGGTGCCAGCGAAGTCCGTCGGGAGATGTCCAGAGCGTCCAGGTTTGCGCATCGTCCGATTGGCCGACGATTAACCCCGCCCGGTTTGGCGAGGGTGCCGTGCTGGTCCACGTCAAAAACTTGTATCGACGCATCGGCTCCGGATCGTGTGAGTCAACATACATCCCTGATGGAACAACCGGGCGGTAGATCGGCGTTGCCGGAAGCCCGGCAACCATGTTCGTGTTGTCGTTGTCTCCAAATGAGGCCAGGCCCAGCGGTTTCTTCTTGAAGCTGCGACCGTCGCCGCTTTCGGCGTAGCCCACCCGGACCGAGGGGATGGATCCGCTCTTCGGCCATTCCGAACCAGGCTCGCGATACATGCCGGAGTACCATGCGCGATAAACGCCTTGCTGCTTGAGCACCTTTACCTTCGAGGCACCTTGCGAGTCGAATTCCCCCGGTCGTCCGGCAGCGATCACCGGGTTACCCGAAAACTTGCGTGCCGTGTCGACTTTGAGTGCAATGCCATCGATGTGCTGGATTTCCTTGAGATCCAGGAACAGAACCCGGTTTCCAGGGTCGGACTTGAGCGACGGGACTCGAAGAACGTGAAACAACGTGGCTGGAAACCGGCTCCGATGACCGATGACCAGTGCAATCGAAGATTTGTCCGCGCCGGCCCCGTGTTCCAGGCCCAGCCAGTCGATCGAGAGGTGGTTGTCCTCGTGTCGAGCCGTGTTCCGCGTCAGCCAGAAACCGTTCATGATTGGGCTCCATCTCGTGCCCAACCATCGTGAGTAAAAGACGTGCTGGCGCGTCGAGTCGATGAAGAACAGCCAGGGGACGCGATACCGGTCAACGACCATTCGCGGAGAGTGCACGGTGTCCCATGCGAACCGGACGTCCAGGTCCGTCAACGGGTGTGACGGCCGTGGTCTCCTTTCCAGGAAGGTGTATTTCAGCGAGTCTCCTGATTCGTGGACTGCGAGAACCTCGCCGGTAGTTTCAGCCAGAGCCGGCCGGTTCCCGGCGTGACTCCACTGAAACTGCCATGGCCCGGTATTCAACTTCGAGACTCTCTGCTTCAAGTAGTGTGTGCCACCCTTGGTGTCGCCAGATGCGACGTGGACAAAGACCCCATCCTGCGAAAAGAGCATTGCGGGTGGATAGAGTCCGTTCCCCCGTCCGAGTTCGTACGACTGCCATGCTCCGTCACGGAACGTCCCGAGATGCACGGTCACTTCCGAGTCGTCACCTCCATCGGTTGTCCAGGTCAGCCAGACCTGCCCGTCCGGTGATCGGCAGATGTCTCCCGCCCATGACCGGTTCTTTGCGATTATGAGCCCTCCCGCCTGGCCGCTCACGGGATCCAACCACTTTGCCACGGCCTTGTCGCTTCGCAATGCTTGCGTCTCAATGACGCTGTAAGCGGTCAGACCTCGTTCGGTCGTGTAAATGACGTGGAGTCGATCCTGGGGATCGACGGCGAGGCCTACAGAAGATAATGACGCCCCGGGTGTATCCTGCAGCGTGGGGAGCGACACCGTCACCGGGAAATCCGAAATCGATTCCGGATGCGGTTTCTGCGAGACCTTCAACGTGAAACCCTGTCCTCCCACCGACGCAGGCGAAGGCAACACCAGGTAACAGTGTCCCTGACTGTCGAAAGCCACATGCCTGCTGATTGCCCTGCGGAACTCACGTTGGAGCAACCTGTTGTGATCGGCCTCGAGCCTGGCCGTCCCGGTGAGGAGAAAAAAGATCGAGCAGGTCAGACAAACGCCCGCTCTTGCCAAAACTTGTCGTTTGTCACGCATCGGTCTCTCCGCTTCAGGCCATCCTGTTCGTGAACTGGAGTGAATACAGATCCGCACCCTTCAGTTCAAACCGCACTCGAATCGCCTGCCCAGCCAGGCTACTGATGTCAGCACCTCCGTTGCCCGCGGATCTGAATGGCAATGGATTTCCTGGTGACGTGACGGGCTTATTATGCCTCGTTACGACGGGGGGATGCCAGCGAAGGGGCAGGGGACCGTAGTCCGAACCGTGGTTTTATGGCCAACACTGTGCGTCTGGGGCGACGCTCTTCTTGTCGACCGCCCGCTAACTTTTTGAGCACCACCTGCACGACCGGCGAACCGCTCCGGCCAACCCGCTAGATGTTGGAAAACAACCGCTGCAGCGGTTCACCTCGCTCGAGCACGCCCACCGGGCGGCCCTGAGCGTCAGGCAGACGGATCTCGTGGCCGATCCCCAGCGAATCGAAGATCGTCGCCGCGAGGTCTTCGGGGCTGACCGGGTTTTCAGCCGGATAGGCGGCGTCGGCGTCGGAACGACCATAAAACTCGCCGCCGCGAATCCCCGCTCCGGCCAAGACGCACGGGAAACAGTGACTCCAGTGTCCACGTCCCCAAGCCGAAGTGTCCGGCTTGGGCGAGCGACCCATCTCGCCCACCGCCACAACCAAGGTCTCATCAAGTAGCCCTCGTTGATCGAGATCGTTGATCAGGGCCGAGTAGGCCTGGTCGAACCCCGGCAGCAGGTGCTTTTCTAGATCGGCACTGCTGCGATGCGAATCCCAACTGTAACCGTCCGGAGCGTCCCACAGAACGGTCACAAACCGGCATCCTGCCTCGACCATCCGACGCCCCATCAGGCACGACTGCCCAAACAGATGCCTGCCGTAAGAATCTCGCAACGATGCAGTCTCGCGACTTATGTCCAACGCACTGCGAATCGTATCGGACGTCACCAGTGCCAATGCCTGCTGGCGGATGCCGTGATAGTCCTGCAGCCGCCGAGACGTCTCGATGTCGCGTCGGGCCGTGTCGAATTGCTCGAGCAGACTACGACGGCGTTCGAGTCGGTCGAGACCGATCTCAGTCTTGGGAACAATCCCCTTGATGCGGAAATCCAGTTCCGTGTCGTCGCAGGGCCTGAAGAACGGGTTGTCGTTTTTGCTCTTCTTACGGATGTCGGTCGCCAAGCCGTTGTAGGCACGACCCAACCAGCCGGCGTACTGCCCGGTGCGATCGTAGCCCTGCAGGTGGCCAAGACGATTGGGCAGATAGACGTAGTCGGGGAAGTCCCGCAGATGAGAGTCTGGCGAGTGCTGCTCGATGTACTCCACAACCGACCCCATCGCCGGCCAGTCGGTCTCACGCGCGTTGACATCGTTTCCGCTCGAAGCAGTCCGCGTCCAGGGATGACCGGTCTGGATGTAGTGGCAGGCGTTGTGGTCGTTGTGAGTATGAGTCATCGTGCGGATGACTGTCAGCTTGTCGGAAATGGCAGCGATCCGAGGCAGCTTCTCACTGATCAACAGGCCAGGTGTCCGCGACGCAATCGGACTCAGTGGCCCGCGAATCTTACTCGCCGCGTTCGGTTTCAGATCGAAACTCTCCAACTGGCTCGGGCCACCAAAGAGATACAAGAACATCACCGACTTGGCCCGACCACCAGTCACACTCCGTAGACTCTCGGCCGCCAACAACTGCGACGCCGAAGTGCCAAACAACCCGGCGCCACCTATCTGAAGTAGATCGCGACGCGACACACCGTTGCAGAGCGAACGGTTGCGGGTGTTGATTGTCAGCATGAGACCCACTCAAAATCGTCTATCGGACACCATCCTATTCTAACTGTCGACAGCCCGACGTGTCATCCTGAACCCGAAGGATCAACACGATCGTCTCACGCAACAGACTCGCCGTGGTGACGTCAATCGAGCCGACTGCCGAACCCTGCCGTTCAAACTCGGCACCACTCTCGCCGAATCTCCTGGGCGACCAGTGGGTTGACCATGGCAGCCGTCGCGATATGCACGCTCTCGGCACCGGCGTCCAGATACGACTTCACGTCCACCGCGTTCGTCGCCCCGCCGACTCCGATCAATTTCAAATCCACCCCGAGTTCATTGACCAAACCGGAAAACAGCCGAGTCTGTTCGAGCGACGCCTGGCGCGTGGCCTGACCACAAATCCCTCGCCGCTCGCCGTCGAACAACAACTCTCCATCCGACATCCGCACCGTAGTCGCCACGCTGTTGGTCATCGCGATCCCGTCAACAAATGCCGCGACAGCCGCAATCAACTCACCCGCCTGAACTGCCTCGGTCATGTGACCGGCCTTGATCACCAAGGGCGTGTCGCCAATCGCCTGGCGGACCCGCTCGGCCACCACCGCAGCATCCTGGGCCACCTGGTACAACTGCCCGTCAGCCGTATTCACATTCGGACAACTGAAATTCGTCTCGATACAGTCGGCACCACTCTCGACCGCCCACCGAGCACATCGAGCGTAGTCGTCGGCCGTGTCGTCGATCGTCCAACCCGCTTCGATCGTCGCCACCACCGAAACGCTCAACAACTTTTCAGCCGGTAACTGCCCGCGAGTCCACTCGACGTCACGACGCCACTCGTCGGGATCCTGCGACGGCATGCCAAACGAGACGGCCCAACTGCCCTGCATCGACTCGCAACCCGACACCTGCGTCTCGTCACCTCGCAACGAGTTCGTCTCGACCGGCTGCAGGTTCGGCAGGCCGTAACACACCCGACTCGAACTGCGAACCGTCTTGTAGGTCAGGACGTCGAAACCCAGTGCCGCGTAACAGAGAATCCAGCGGCCATTGAGCAACGGACCGGCAGGCATCCCCAACGGCGATCCCACCGGCCGGCCGCAAAACGTCCAGTCACCAGCCATCGCATCCAACGACACGTCGACCACCCCAGGCGGATGATCGTAGTTCCACCGGTAACTCTGTAACCGGTCGTAACCCACCGGGTCGACTGGCTCCGAGTACGCAGCGTCCGGTTGAACCCCTGAGTTCGTTCTGGTCATCGGTTGAAGCTTCTGAGTCGAGAGTCGTTTGCCCGGCCACCTCAATCTCTCGAGGCATCCTAGCGAGTCCGCGGGCCACCCGCACGTTCCTGGGACGACGAACTGGTCTCGGCCCCAGCTGGTCCGAAGTAAACGTACTCGGCCACCGAACGAGCAATCTCAGGCCGAGCGTAATAGTGGGGCCAACCGTGATTTGACCCCACCACCGCACTGACATCCAACTCGACCACCCGCTCGGAACGTTTTCCCATCATCACCCGGTCCTGGTAGGTGAAGCCGATATTGGCCAGAGCCTTGTTTGAGAGAGGATGCCTGAGTGCATAGAATCGAAGGACCGTATCGCGATGATTCCTGAGATTCACGACCGTCTCGGCCACATCGATCGCCCGACCATATCGCTGATCCGGATTCAACCAGTGGTGATCAATCGCAGCCGCGGCCAGGATGGCTCGGATTCGTCGCTTGTGCTTCGGTCGATTGGCAAGCACGTAACCCTGCACCTGTCCACCACCCAAAACGTGCAACGCCGACGACACCGCTCGGCAACCGTGACTGTGTCCGAATAACGTGACCGGGTGCCCAGCAGGCAAGTCCGCGACAAAACGGCCAATGTACAACCCGACAAACGCACTGCGTCGACCCAGCAACTCGGCGTCGATCTGAGGAAATGCCGAGAAGATCCACGGGGCTGTCGACAAGGTGAACGGGCCGGTGCTCTTCCACGAGAACAAGACCACGTTCAAAGGCCTCCCGGGTGCGGCCGCACGCAGCCACTTGGCCGTTTCGTAACCGTCGGCCGCCACATCCGACCAGTCCATAAAACTGCCATGCACCGCAACGCACAACGGGGCGCCGGGGATCAACGACGCATGGAACTGCTTCTCGTTACTCCAGGTCGGTGTCCCGTCCTGGTCGTAACGCAGGTAATCAAACCCCGCACCGTCCAGGACCTTCGTCCCCAACGGGCATCCACGCGAACTGATGATCCAGAAGTTCACGGCCGAAGCCGTCTTCGCAGCCGACTTGTCGGCAGTGGCTTCGGCAGCCACAACCCGGCTGCCCAACGACCCAAAACTCCAGAACACCACCAACGTAACCAGTAACGCACCGGCGCGCAAGACGGCCGAACGCCGTTCCCGTGCCGGACGATTTTCACTATTCATGTTGTCTATCCTTGGCTCGCAATTCAGACCACGCCACTCAAGATGCACCTGTGAGCAGGCGTCGCCTTGTCAGATATCGACCCGCCACATGCCGAAACGCTCACGTTTTCTTCCGGCAACCAGTGGTGCCTTCGCTGCAGACACAAGCGGTTGGGTAATCCCCAACGGTCGCGACACGTACACACCCCTGTTCGGGTGTTGTCGTAATACCTGTGACGGTCAGTCAAGCAAACTGCGGGCAACAACCTCGCCAGCCGACTCGAAACACGGCTCCCAGACGATCTCGGGCGTCCCGTCTCGCAGACAATCTCGAACGGCCGCCAGGGTGTTCAGCGCCATGTGAGGACATCGATTGCAGGCACACGTTTCGCCAGTTGACGTCAGGATGCCCGGCACCGGCACAAACGTATGCTGCCCGGCCGCCTGCTCCAAGGCGTGTATCATGTTCGCCTCGGTCGCCACCAGATAAGTCGTCGGAGCCTCCATCGACATCACCTCGCGTCGCATCGCTTCGGTTCCGCCAATGAAATCGCTGACTTCAAGGATGTTTCGAGGGCACTCGGGATGCGAAATCACCACGGCGTCCGGATTGTTCCGACGTGCACGATTCAAGTCCTGAAGACTGAACACCTCGTGAACCATGCACGAACCCGGCCACAAGATCATCTCGCGACCGGTGACCTCCTGCAGGTATCTGCCCAGGTGCTGATCGGGAACAAACAGAATTTCCTTGTCTGGCGACACCCGCTCGACAATCACCTCACGAGCGTTCCCGCTCGTTACGATCCAGTCGCACAACGCCTTGACCGCAGCCGACGTGTTGATGTAGGCGACCGTCTCGAAGTCGCGACCCTCGGCACGCAACTGCATCTGCCGAGCTTCCAATGCCGCGGCCGGACAACTCTCGGCCAGCGAACACCCCGCCTGTAGATCCGGCAGCAGCACCGTCTTGTCGGGGCTGAGCATCTTGGCTGTTTCAGCCATGAAGTGCACGCCGCTGAACAGAATCGTCGACGTCTCGACCCGCGTCGCATCGCGAGCCAACTTCAGGCTGTCGCCGGTAAAGTCGGCCACGTCCTGGACCTCGCCATCGACGTAATAGTGAGCCAGGATGGTCGCGTCCCGTTCCCGCTTCAACACGTCGATCTCGTCCATCAGATCCAAAGGATCCTCGTAGACGTCCACCGAACCGACCAACTCGCCCTGTGACATCCTACCCACACCTCAATCAAGAACTTGACTCGACCGATTATAGACCGATTCGTGCGGGCCAGAAACCATTCTCGTTTGAGAAACCCGTCCAACAGTGTTAAAAGTGACACTCTCCATAACAGGACTCACGATCTCACTCACCAACGGATAAGCATGAGCAAGCAATTGAAGATCCTGGTCATCGGGGCCCATCCAGACGATTGCGACCTGTCGGCCGGCGGATCCGCCGCACTCTGGCGACAGCTGGGGCACTCGGTCACGTTTGTCAGCATGACCGATGGCCGGTCCGGACACCATGAAATCGCCGGCGACCAACTGGCCAAGATTCGCCGCAAGGAAGCCAACGCGGCCGGTGCCACGCTGGGGATCCGCTACCTGGTACTCGACCATCCCGACGGCGGGCTCGAAGCCACCCTCGACAACCGCACCGACCTGATTCGATTGATACGCCGCGAAGCACCCGATCTGCTGCTCACACACCGACCCAACGACTACCATCCCGACCACCGCTACACCGGCGTCCTGGTCTGCGATGCAGCCTACATGGTCACCGTCCCCGCCGTCGCACCCGATACCCCGGCACTCGAATCCAACCCGGTCATCGCCTACCTACCAGACGGATTCACTCGCCCCTATCCCTTCTCGCCAACCGTCGCCGTCGATGTCGAACCGGTCATCGACCGCGTCGTGGAAATGCTCTCTTGCCACATCAGCCAGTTCTTCGAATGGTTGCCTCACAACATGTGGCCCGAGGACACCGTGCCCGAAGACGAATCCGGGCGACACAGGTACGTGCGTGAGAAGTACGAGCAGTGGATCGGCGACCGGGCCGACCGTCATCGCGACCTGTTGACGCGGCAATTCGGATCCGAGCGAGCGGGTCCGATGAAGTGGATCGAAGCCTTCGAAGGCTGTGAATACGGTGCGCCACTCGACGATGAGGCCATCGCCAGGCTCTTCCCGTTTGCCACCGCTATCGGGACCCCCAGCTGATGACGATTCCCCTGACACAACTGCTCGACTCGGAACAGGACGACCTGTTCGACATCCACAGCTCAGCCGCCGGACCCGTCGGCTCGCTACCTCTGACCGACGAGATGCTCCGCGACCGACCCAGTGGAGACATCTTCGGCATGACCCAAAACGCCGGCATGGGTTGGACTCCCGAACAACTCACCCGACCGCAGTACCTCTTACTGAGTACCCAGGGAGGGATCCGAGCCGAGGATGGGCAACCCATCGCGCTGGGCTATCACACCGGTCATTGGGAAGTTGGACTGCTGATGCAGGCGGCCGCTCGGGAATTCGATCGCCTGGAATCGATCCCCTTCGCCGCATTCGTCAGCGACCCCTGCGACGGACGTTCGCAGGGAACCACCGCCATGATGGATAGCTTGGCCTATCGCAACGACGCCGCCGTCGTACTCAACCGCCTGATCCGCTCGCTGCCCACTCGTCGAGGCGTTCTTGGCGTGGCCACATGCGACAAGGGACTGCCGGCGATGATGATCGCACTGGCCTCACACAAATCACTACCGACGATCATCGTGCCCGGAGGCGTCACGCTGCCGGTCGACGATGGTGAAGACGCCGGCAAAGTGCAGTCGATCGGAGCTCGGTACGCTCACGACGACATCACGCTCGAATACGCCGCCGATGTCGGATGCCGAGCCTGTGCGTCGCCCGGAGGCGGCTGCCAGTTCCTGGGCACCGCCGGAACCTCACAGGTCATCGCCGAAGCACTCGGACTCTGCCTGCCTCACGCCGCTCTCGCACCCTCCGGACAACCCATCTGGCTCGACAACGCCGTTCGCAGTGCCCGGGCACTGGTCGGATTGGCCGATGCCCGGATCACCGTACCCGACATCCTGACCGACCACGCCATCGAAAATGCCCTGGTGCTCTACGCCGCCTGCGGTGGCTCGACCAACCTGCTGCTGCACCTGCCGGCCATCGCCTTTGCCGCAGGACTCAAACGACCAACTGTCGAGGACTGGAATCGAGTCAACCGCCAGGTGCCACGACTCGTGGACGTCCTCCCCAACGGGCCGGTCGGACACCCCACCGTCCAGTTCTTCCTGGCCGGTGGAGTCCCGGAACTGATGCTGCACCTCAGGCGAATTGGATTGCTGCAGACCGACGCGCTGACCGTCACCGGATCCACGCTCGGCGAATCGCTCGACTGGTGGGAACAGTCCACCCGACGACGACGGTTGCGAGAACTGCTGCAGACCCGAGACAACGTCGATGCCGACGATGTGATTCTCGATCCCGACACCGCACGCAGTCGCGGCATGACCAGCACAGTCACCTTCCCCGTCGGCAACCTGGCACCCGAAGGTTCGGTCATCAAGAGCACCGCCATCGATCCCGATGTGGTTGACGATGATGGAGTCTACCGGATCACCGGACCGGCACGGGTCTTCATCACCGAACGCGATGCGATCGCCGCCATCAAAGGCCAGACCACACAACCCGTCGTCGCCGGCGATATCGTCGTACTGATCTGCCGCGGACCGCTCGGCGCCGGAATGGAGGAGATCTACCAGATCACCGCCGCACTCAGGTATCTCGAATTCGGCAAACAAGTGGCCGTGATCACCGACGCCCGCTTCTCGGGCGTCTCGACCGGTGCCTGCATCGGACACGTTGGACCCGAAGCACTCGCCGGCGGCCCGATCGGAAAACTCGTCGATGGCGATACACTCTGTATCACCGTCGACACACACAACCTCGAAGGACGCGTCGACTTCGTCGGAGAACAAATCGGCGACGCCACCGAATCGTTCGAACCCGATGAAGGCCAACGACGACTCGCCATCCGCCCGCCTCGACCCGACCTCGCACCCGACCCCGAACTGCCGCCGGAAACTAAGACCTGGGCATTGCTGCAACAGTTGTCTGGTGGTACATGGGGAGGCTGTGTCTACGACCCCGACGCGCTGGCCGAGGCCTTGAAGTAAGGCCATCCCAACCGACCCCAGACGAAACTGCGGATGCTGCGAAATACCCTTACCATCGCATGCCTGCTCGTCACCACGTCTGGCCTCGCCGCTTTTCCCGACCGACCCGCCAAGCCCGGAGAAACTGCCGCGGCCCGTGGCTATCGCTGGCTGAGAACTCGAGCGTTCCTGCCGCCGGATTTCGATCAGACGGTCTTCGACAGCCTGTGGACCCACTGGGATGCACCAGCCCGGGCCAAGGCCGAAAAAGCCGACCTGGCAACACGACGTTTGATGACACTGGATTACTACGGCCTGATGCCCGACCCGGACGTCAAGGACCCGTCCAGCGTCCCGGCTCTAGGCCATGTTGCCATCGGTAAGACTTGGGTCATGAACTGCCTGACGTGTCACGCAGGCCGAGTCGACGGACGTGTGATCCCCGGCCTCCCCAACACGCATCTCGACCTGCAGACGCTTATTGAAGACGTCCGCAGCACCAAGCTCCAGATGCTCAAACCCCTCGCTCACCTCGACCTCGTCTCTGTCGGGCTGCCACTCTCCACGACCCGAGGCACCACCAACTCGGTCGTCTTCGGAATCGTCCTGGGCAATTACCGCGACAAGGACATGACCGTTCACCTGAACCGCCCACCACCCACGCTGGTCCATCACGACATGGACGCACCGCCGTTCTGGAACGTCCGACACAAAACCGCACTGTATTGCGACGCGTTTGCTCCCAAGAACCACCGGGTCCTGATGCAGTTTATCCTGCTGCCTCAACATGGCCGCAAACAACTCGAAGACTGGGAACCCGCCTTCAAGGACATTCTCGCCTGGATCAACTTGCAACGGCCACCCCGGTACTTGGGCCTCGTTGATCGGCAACTCGCACTGTTCGGCCAATCGGTCTTCCGCAAACACTGCGGCTCGTGCCACGGCCGTTACGGCCCCGACGAATCCCAACGCGACTATCCGCAACGAGTCGTACCGCTTGAAACCATCGGCACCGACCCCACCCGATTCCGGGCACTCACCATCGAGCACCGCCGCTGGATGGACGGCGGTTGGCTGAGCCGCGATGGCAAAGACACCGTTGTGATCGAACCCGTCGGCTATCTCGCACCACCACTCGACGGCATCTGGGCCACCGCACCCTACCTGCACAATGGTTCGGTGCCCACACTCTGGCACCTGCTGCATCCCGCCTCCCGCCCGGTCGTCTGGACTCGCACCAGCGACACGTTTGACCACAAACATGTCGGATTCACGATCAAGACCCACAAGTCTCTCCCGCCATCGGTCAGAACACCACGGCAACGCCGGCAGTATTTCGACACCACGAAACCAGGAAAGAGCGCCGCGGGACACCTGTTTCCCGACAAGCTGACCGAAGCCGAAAAACGTGCCGTGCTCGAGTTCCTCAAGACCCTGTAACACCAAAACGGCGTCATCTCATCCCGAGCGAAGCGAGAACTCTCAAACGCTGTCGACATCTCGCCGACCCGACACCACGCCGCGAACACGCTCCAATACCTCGTCGCACAACTCACGAGCCACCTCGTGACTCGGAGCTTCGGCGATCACCCGCACGATCGGCTCGGTGTTGCTGCCGCGGACCTGTACCCAACGGTCGTCCCAGTCCAGCCGCAAACCGTCACCCTCGGTCACCGTCGCGTCGTCAAACGCCGTCCCCAGAACTTCGACCGCAGCAGCCACACGATCGGCAGGGCAGGGCACCTTCTGCTTCACGATCGCATAGACCGGGAACCCGTCGACCCATTCCGAAAGTCGCCGCGCCCCCAAGGCCAGACCTTCGAGCACCAAGGCCATTCCCACAAAGCTGTCCCGAATACCCCCCACCCGAGGGTCAATGACGCCACCATTCCCTTCGCCCCCCAACACGGCCGACAACTCGTCCATCTTCGCTACCACGTTGGCTTCGCCGACATGAGACCGATGGAACGAACTGCCCGTGTAACGCTCGACCACGTCGGCCGTCACCCGACTGCTCGACCCGTTGACCACCACTGCTCCTGCCATTCCGGCCAACACCCAATCCGCTGCCAGCGTCACGGTCAACTCTTCTCCAATGTAACGACCCGTCTCGTCGACAATCGCCAATCGATCGGCATCCGGATCCTGAGCAAACCCGACATCCGCTCGGTGCTCGAGCACCGCCCGACAAAGACCACCAAGATTCTCTTCCAGTGGCTCTGGCGTATGAGCAAACTGGCCGTCGGGAATTCCTCCCAACACGATCACCTCACAACCCAGGCACTCAAGTAATTCCGGACCAAGCACCGCTCCGGATCCGTGATTGCAGTCCAACACCACCCGCAAGCCTCGGCGTCGAACCGATTCCACGTCGACAATCCGCAGCACAGCGTCCCGATGAGCCGCCCCGGGCTCATCGACCAACTCCAACCCCGAATTGGACTGATCGCCCGAGTCCGGAAGAGGCACCCCGTTGATTGACTCAATCTCCGCAATCAACCTGGCTCCCAACTCGGCATTGAAGACACGGCCTGCCGCATCGAATGGTTTCAAGCCGTTCCACTCGGCCGGGTTGTGACTGGCGGTGATCTGCAAGCCGGCCTGGGCACCCAGGTGCCTGACCAACAGGCCACAAGTGGGTGTCGAGGCAATCCCAGCGTCAAGCACCTGGCAACCCTCGGCCGCCAAACCTGCCAACACCGCCTCGCGGACCATCAGTCCACTGGCTCGCCCATCCCGTGACACCACAACAGTGCCCCCATGGATCAAACGGCCCAGTCCGCGAGCGAAACTCGAGAGGTACTCGGCGTCGAGACCGTCGCCGACGATACCGCGCAAACCCGAAATACTCAAAATTCGAGTTGGCATCTGCTCCTCGAAAGCCGTCAGGCCGGACGCATCGATTCGACTAGCCCGCCTGAGCCGTCTTGGGTGATGCCGTGGTCGCCTTTGCCTTGAAAACATTCACCCGCTTCTGGACGGAATCCAGCTGGGCTCGAGCTGCATCGTTGGCTGTTTTGGCTTGGTCGACCTTGGCCTGAGGCGTTTTCATCGCGAGAACCTGGTCAGCCACTCGCTTCTTAGCGGCCGAAAGAGCAACCTGGCTGGCGGTGGCAGCCTTTTGCATGGTCACGAGCACCGCTTGGGCCTTGTCAATCTCAGCTTTTCGCACGACTACGTCTTTCTTGCCCGCTTCAAGTTCCTTGACCTTCTTGTCGTGGACGGCCTTCAAGCTGACGGCCAGAGCGGCGAGTTCCTTGTCGCCGCTTGCCTTGGCCGCAGCCACCACCTTGTCCCCAGATTCCTTCAACAGCGGTATTGCCTTCGTGACCGCTGCCACCCTGTTGCTGGCGTCGACATGAGCCTTCTGAGCCTTGGAAACCACCTCAGTCGACTTGGCGACATTCGCCACGGCCGCCTTGTAGACCCCTTCGGCAGCAGTTGCATTGGCGTTCTTCTGATCCAAGTCCTTCTGCAGTAACCCGAATTCTCCGTTGGCCTGAGCCAACGCATCGGCGGCCGTATTGAACACCGCCTCCTTGGCATCGAACTCATCAAGCACCGTCGTGTATTCGATCTCGTCCTTCCAACGGACGACCGACAGAGTGGCGACGTTGAAGTTACTGGACGCCGTCGCTGCCGTCTTCTGGACCGCCACCACTTTGTCCGCGGCCGGCTTGACCGCCTTTGTCAACTCGGCACCTCGCTTCTGAGCCGCAACCAGCCCGGCCTTGGTCGCCTGGTCGTCCTTCTGTACGGCAACCAGATCGGCTTTACTCTTGGCCAGTGCCTTCGTTTTGTCGACGTTCGTCTTCTTGGCTGCAACAAACGTTCCGTTTCGCTTGTCGAACGCGGCCTTGAGTGTGGCAGCGAGTTCTGCCAGTTCCTTGTCGCCACTGGCCTTGGCGGCGGTCGCCAGGGCCTTGTCTGAGGTTTCCTTGAGAAGCGGGACGACTGGCGCCAATGCGGCAACCGTCTTGGCCGCAGTAGCCTGCTCGGCCGTATACGTCTTGACTTGCCCCTGGTACGTCTTCAAGTTGGCCGCCAGCGTCTTGCCCTTCGCCTGCAGCGTCGAAATCCGCTTATTGGTGACATCGAGATCCGTCTTGACCTTGGTTGACACCGCCCGAGCCGCCTTCAGCGCGGCCTGTTGCTTCTCGTTTTCCAACTTGGTCGTCGACACCAACTTAGAGGCGTCGGCCAATCGTGTGACCAATGTCGCCGGGTTGACCGAGAGGTTCCCGATCAACTTGCCGTCGGCGGCGTTGTAAACGCGAACGACGCCCGAGTAGTCTCCGACAATCACCCGCTTGGTCTCATCGCAATAGGTGACTTCCAAACCGAGATCCGGTAGTGCGGCAAAGGCGCGAATCTGGGCTCCATCCTGCTTGTACAGCTTGGCGACCTTGTCGCGGCCGGTAGACACGAGGTTGCCGTCGTTGCAGAACTCGACCATGAACGAGCCGCCGCCATGAGCACCCCAGGTCTTGACCTGGCTTCCGTTTTCCATCTCCCACAACCGAATCGTGCCGTCGACACCGCAGGAGGCCAGGATGTTCGAATCGGAACGCCAACTCAGTCCGGTGACTGCGCCGCCGTGGCCACGCAACTCCTGGTACAACCGACCCGTTTCAGCTTCCCAGACGAACAGACCACCGTTGCGGTCACTGCTGGCCACCAACACGCCGTCCGGACTGAAGGCGGTGCAGTAGATCCAGTTGGTGTGCTTCTTGGGCACTTCCCACAACAACTCGCCTGAAACGGTCGAGTAGACTCGGAGCGCCTTGCCCGAACTGCCCAAGGCGATCATCGTGTGATCCGAACTGATGTCAGCACCCAGGACCGTATCCAGTTCTTCACCAATTTCCATCACTCGCCTGCCACTCTTCACGTCCCAGACAATCACCGTGCCACTGGCCGCGGCACGGCCTCCACCAGCCAACAACAGGCTGCCATTGCGACTGAAGACCAGCGTATGAGCAATTCCCTCGGGGTAGGGCAGAACACCGACAAGTGCCAGTGAACGGGTGTCGTAGAGCAGAATCTGTGTCTGACCGGCGACAGCACACAACGGAGCCCACGGACTGCTCGCCAAGGCCGTGATCGCCGTGGTGGTACTGGTGACCAGTTTCGGACTGAGCCCCAACCGGTCCGGAAAAGCCGGTACCTTGGGACGTCCGGTCGAAGGCGCTTCGAGAGTCAGGTTGAACTTCGGCTTGGTGCGGACAAACTTACTGCCGGAATTTTCGAGCACGCCACCATCAATCCACGCCTTCAACGTCGCCAACTCCTTGGCCGGCAACTTCGGCGACTTCGGCGGCATGAAGGGTTCGGACTCGTGAGTCACCAGGCTCCATAGGTAGCTGTCGGCCGACTCGCCCGGCTCCACCACCTCGCCGCTACCACCACCAACACGCAATGTGCCGTATGTGGTCATGTCCAGGTCGCCTTCCTTCTTGTTCGGCCCGTGGCAACTGAAACACCGTGCCTTGAGAATTGGACGAACGTGCTCTTCGTAGGTGACCTTCTTGGCCTTGGCGCCCGGAGTGGGCGTCTTTGCGTCCGCTGCCGAAACAGTCGTCGCCATCAACAGAACCAGAGCAGCGAAAAACAATCGAGTCATCACGAGGACTCCAACGGAACCTGAGAGGCGGGCGGGACGAAAGGGGCGTAGAAGCGGCGGGACTGTGTTTGTTGCGGTTAGTTTTGGTCGGTTGTCACACCGTGAACGCTGCGACCCAGTCTAAGTCACTTCCACTCGCTATTGTGGTTCGAACCGGGTGGTCGGTGAGGAAAACCAGGCAGGATATAGGGGTCAGGCGGCTTGGTAGGCGCCTAGTGGTTGAACAGGAATTCGCGTGAGTTCAACAGCGACCAGAATACGTCTTCGAAAACGCTGTTCTTGTCCTTCATCTCCGAATCAAGAATCGTCTTGATCGTCAACTTCTCCTTGTCCGTCGGCAGCCGGGACAGACAAACGACATACAGTTCGTTGATGATCTGCTCGTGCGAGAGCCCACGATCGGTGAGTTTGCCGAGAACATTGCCGGCCTTGATCTTACTGTTGACCGTGTCGCCATTGAGCAGGTGCAGGGCCTGCGAGAGGTTCGGCTCCATCTTCACTTCGCAGGCACACACGCTCTCACGCTTCGCCCGACCGAAAGTCGTCAGGAAGTAGTTACTGGTGTTGCCGTTGGCAATCTGGACCGCTCGAGCTCCAAGTGGCAGACCGCCGAACTTGTTCTTGGTGTCGGTGACCTGGCTGATCGAGTCGAAGAGCACTTCGGCACGCATCCGACGAAGAGCACCGTGCGAGAAGTTCGTGCTGTCCTTCTCGTTGGTGGCATTCGTCTGAGTCGCCAGTTGGTAGGTGCGAGAGACGCAGATGTCGCGGACCAGTTTCTTGAAGTCGTACTTGTAGCTGCTGAACTTGGTAGCCAACGTGTTGAGCAACGCCTCGTTGACCGGAGGATTGCTGACTCGAACATCGTCGACCTCGTTGATGATCCCCTTGCCCATGAAGTGGGCCCAGACGATGTTGGCCAGGTTTCGCCCGAAGTACGGGTTCTGATCCGACGCCAACCACTTGGCGAGAATGATCCGTCGGTCCTTGCCAGCGGTGTCCGGTTCGATGCCGCCCAGGAACTTGGGCTTCATCACGCGCCCACCCACCAGGTGCTTCACCTCACCACCTCCGCTGTTGAAGATGATCGTTTCGCGAGGATCCTCACCCTTCTTGCGTCCAATCTGAGCAAAGAAGGCTCCGAAACTGTAGTAGTCGTTCATCGTCCAGCGGTCGAATGGATGGTTGTGGCATTGCGTACACTGAATCCTCATCCCCATGAAGACCTGGGCAACGTTTTCGGCCACTTTCAGCGTGTTGGTCTCGTTCTGGTAATAGTTCGTCGCCGCGTTGGCAAACGTGCCGCCGTTGGCTCCGAGCAGTTCCTGGCACATCACGTCCATCGGGACGTTGTTGGAGATGCGTTCGTTGAGCCAGTTGTAGTACCTGAGCATGGATTTGTAGCTGATCTGTTGGGTGGTGCGGATCGTGAGTAGTTCGGCCCACTTCATCACCCACATTTCGACGAATTCTTTGCGGTTCAGCAGTTCATCGATCAGCCGTTCTCGTTTGGCCTGCCCGGCAAGTTTCGAGTATTCGACTCCGGACTTCGCCAGTGCCAATTCCGCGTCGGCGGCCTGCCGAGCCGTCAAGGCTGCTTCGGCCACCTTGGTCGTTTCAACAGCCAGCTTTTCGGCCGCAGTCTTCGCCGCGGTTGCGATCTTGAGCATTTCAGCGGCGGCCGTCTTCGTCGCCTCCGCCTTGGCATCAACCACCAGTTTTTGTGCAACCGTCAACGCCATCTCGGCGGCAGTCAACACCTTGGCCGCAGCTTCCGCAGCCGTCTTCTTTTCTCCCTCAGACTTCGACGCCTCGGTCAACACCTTCGTCTTTTCCGCCAAAAACGTCTCCGCCTCCGGCGTCTTTCTCATGAACCGCCAGAACTCATCAGCCGTCGGCAAAACGCCGGCAACATCGAGGTAGGCACGTCGAAGGAAGATCTCGTCGGCGCAGACTTCTGAAGGAACGATCCGCAGTTTCCTGAGCTTCTGGTGGATCAATGTATCAACATAGTTGACTTCAGATGTCTTGGGATCCTCGTACTGCAAACCCTTGGGCAGCACGATGAACCGGCTGCCGGTGGTGTGTGTTTCAAAGCGAGCCATCACGAATGCTTCGCCACGGGCATGAGAGGTCACTATGCCGGACTGCTCAACCTCGGCCGACGTGGCGTTGCTTGTCAGGAAAAGTGCCAAAGACGTGACATCACGGGTGGTACCGTCGGCGTATCGGGCCAGGACATTGAGTTGTTGGGTAACTCCTTTGCCGTTGAGGACCGCTTCCTTGGGGAACAATTCCAGCGTTGTCACCGCCGACACAGCACCCGGATCGTTGGGAGCACCCGCCTGCAGCCAGCGATCCAAAGTCGCGTACATCTCGCTACCGACATCGAATCGCCGGCCACCGGTATGCGGCACTGCTGCCGTGGTCTTTTCCATCAGCAGGCTCGATGCGGGCACCGCCAGATTGATCCGGCGACCCGGCAATTCTCGAGTCAGCCGGTAATGGTCTCCGGCCGGATCGAAACCAAACAGCGACAACCGGAATCCGTCCTTGCCTCGAGCCGACCCGTGGCAACTGCCGGTATTACAGTTGGCCTTCATGAATATCGGCATCACGTCCAATCGGAAACTGACCGGCCGATCATCACCAGCCTTTTCCGTTTCGATGGGCACCTTGACCGACTTCCCGCCAAACACGACGGTCAGTTCGCTCTTGCCGTCGGCCTTGGGCGTCAGCGTGGTTCCGTTCAGAGTCACCGACTTGGTGTCGGCGAGCGAAAACTTGGCCTCGCCGGTCACGTCGCTCGTCAATCCATTGGCATACGTTGCCTGCACGATCAGAGATTGACGATCTCGCTTCGTGGTCAGTTTGACCGAAGCGGGAGAAACTGTCAGCAAGGTCAACGGCGACTCGGCCGCTTGTGTGGAAACGGCGGCACTCGCCATTCCCAACAGAGTGGCGCAGATCGTCAACAAGTGTGAAAAACGCATGATCAGAGTTTCCTTGCGGGGAGTCGCCAGACTCGTCTGTCCGTGAATTCGTCGTGTCGCGTTTTCTACTTCGAGCCTCCGCCAACAGCGGCAGCAGCCTCTTCACGCTTCTTCTTCGCCTCGAGCCTCAACTTCTGCAACCGAGTCAATCTCACCACGACCTTCGGCATCGGCTTCGGAGCTTCCTTCTTCTTGGCCACCACCTTCGGCTTGGGCGGCGCGTTCTTCTTGGGCGGCAACGGCTTGTCGACTCTCAAGTGAGTGCCACCGACATTGGAATGCAGAATCGTCTCGCCGTCACGAATAATCGTCACCCGGCAGAACAGGCTCTTGTGAGTTCCTGCACGTGTGTTCTTGGTCGTCTGGACCGGGAAGACCACCTCCTTGGTGTCCTTAGTGATCTTCATCACCACGGTGGTCGCCTCGTTAGGCAACCCCAGCAATTCAACCTTCGCCTCGCCGGGGAACGGTGTGGCGTGGTTGATCTTGGCAACCACCTCGGTCGACTTACCCTGCTCGGTCGCCGCACGCAACATCGCCACCGTGACGAACGGTGAAGCGACTTCCAGAGTGGCCAATTGGCTCGACACCCACGCAGTTCCACCAGCGTTCGCACTCCCCAATGCATAGACCTTCCAGGTACCGATCCCGGCGCCGCCGTTGGCCGAGAGAGGATAAAGTACTTCGTTCTTGCCCTTGGGGATCGAGACGCTGCTCGAGGCCCCAATGCCCGGCGGACGGAACGGGAACTGGAGCGAAATTGCCTCGTCCCATCCCTCTTTCTTTTCCACCACGATCTTCAACTGCATCGAACCATTGCGGACGATCGGTACGCTGGGCTGGACGATCGAGAGCTTGAAGGGAACCTCGTCGACGACGCACACAGGAACCCGGTTCACATCCACACTCCAGTAAACCGACTGACCAGGAGCGCCCATCGTGAAGATCCCGTTGTTGCGGTAGCCGCCGGAGATGGCCTGTTTGGCGTCCGAGTGACGAGCTGTCAGTTGGCTCAGTGTCCCGGCGATCGGAGCGTCGGCGGCCGCCTCAAAAACCACAGGCAACGTGGCTAAGCCGTTCTTCAGCGTCTCGGCGTGAATCGTGATTCCCTTGGGGAAGTCCTTGGGATCCAGCACCAGGTCACCGCCAAAGTTGCTGCGGCCGAAATTGATCATCGTCGCGAACCGGTTGCCTCGAGCCACCACAATCCACTGGCGGTTCTGACCGTAGCGAGAGAACCGGGGGATAGTGGTGGTGAGGGTGGCCTTGGGCTGAGTCATTTCCACACGGTAGACGAAGTCATCGGATCCGCGACCCAGGTGATCGGTGACCCTCAACATGTAATCGCCATCGGCGGGAATCGTGACTCGGAAATAACTGTCCGGACCACGCGAATCATCGTTGCCGGCAATACTGCCTCCGTCGGCTTTGTAGAGATTCATGACCGGATCGAGCCCGCTGCGAATTCGCCGCGCGTAGCACTCGATGTTGAACACTTGCCCTTTCTTGGCGGCGAACTTGAAGAAGTCGATGTCGCCCTGCTTCTCGATGATGCCATTGAAGGCCTTGGGCAATTCGGACGGGGTCGCCTTGGCGATCTCGTCGTTGGGCTCGATTTCAAGATTGTTGCCATGAGGGAACAGGCGGAAACGATTGCCCGAGGGTGCTACCTGCTCGCCGGACTTCGGCTCCACCTCAAACAACTCCACGTCCTCACCGGGCAGCTTGAATGTCTGTTTGAACGGACCGGCCGCATCGCCCAGAAACGTCACTTCGACATTCTGCCCAAGTTGACCACCGGCGGGATAGACCGCGGTCGGTCGCGGGAACGTGCCGACATGAAGCCGGTAACGGCAATTGCCGTTGCCCGCGTAGGCACTCTCTCGAACCTCCACGATGTAGCGACCGTCAGCTGGTACCACCGCCGAGACGACCGCGTCCTGGAAGACCAGTGGCGAGTCGTCGGCACTCGCCATTTCGAAACGCTTCGAGTCGAGAATCGCGACATACGGGTCAAACAGAGTGGTCCCCAACCGCATGCCTTCAACTTCGGCAGCAATTCGCTGGCCCTTCTTCGCTTCGACCACGTAGTAATCGACATCCTCGTTCTGCACGACACCGGTGACGGTGATGTTCAGCGGAATTGGCTGCGGAGTCGCGAAATCACTGTTGGGTTCCTTCTCCGGAGTCGATCCGAACGGTCCCACCCAGAACGTCTTGTATTCGCTGACACCACTCGCCGTGCGAACCTGAGCAATATGTTGACCGAGACGGCAACTCGGCAAAACCTTGACGGCCACCTTGACCGAACCGGCAGCCGCTTCGAGCTTGACGACCTCAAAACCCGGTCCGTAAAAGAAAATCTCCTTGGCGTCCTGCAATCGGCTGCCGTTGAAAACCATCTGGTTCTCAACCCCACGCTGTACGCCACGAGGACTGATGCCGCCCAGCGACGGCGACGCGGCAGAAACCGGTAAGGCCGAAACCGACAGGGCCAGGCCCAACAACAACACCGTGGGGACTCGACTCGTGATTCGTTGCATCGTGGACTTTTCCTTGAACTTCCTGAGTCTCTTCGAAAGGGCGATGTCGCTCAATGAGATGACGATCACCGACCCGACAGCTCGGCTTCTCGAATCAATCGAAACTCCATCCTAACGCCGCGGGTGGTAAATGTGTGGTGAGAATCCGGTGAAAACCCAATGTGGGTCGATCGGATTGGTGTGTTGGGGGGATATGGGGTAGGGATCCTGTAGGGCAGGTAGCAAGACGGACCACGTCCGCTGCCGGACGTGGCCCGTGACTGGTTTCCATTCACTCAGCAGGCCAGGGCCGGCTCTAGGCCAGTAAGTCCTTGCGGACTTCGCCGCCGTTGACAATTTCGATCGGGCGATCGCCCGGTGCCATCAGTTCCTTCTCGGCAACAATACCCATGCAGTGATAAATCGTGGTCGCCCAATCCTCGACGCCCAACGCATCCTCCTCCGGCTCGCTCGCCGTCGCGTTCGACAATCCGTAGATGGCTCCACGCTTGATTCCACCACCGGCCATGGCGGTCGAGAAGACCTTGGGCCAGTGGTCACGACCGGCGTTGGAGTTGATCTTCGGCGTCCGGCCAAACTCGCTCGCTGTGCAAACCAGCGTAGAATCCAGAAGACCTCGTTCGTCGAGATCCCGGATCAAGCGGGCGTAAGCCTGATCGAAGGCCGGCATCTGACTCTTGATGCTGCCGTTGATGTTGCCGTGCATGTCCCAACCGCCATAGGTCAGAGTCACGTAACGCACACCCGCTTCGACCAGTCGCCGAGCCATCAGCATCCGCTGACCGGCCGAGTTGCGACCGTACTCGTCACGCAACTTCTTCGGCTCCTTGGCAATGTCGAACGCCTCGCGAGCCTTCTTGGAACTGACCAGCGAGTAGGCTCGCTCGTAAAACGTGTCGACCGCGTCGAGCGAATCGGCCTTTTCACGAGTCGCAAAGTAGTCGTTGACCGCGCCCAGGATCGTGCGACGACGTTCGAATCGCTTGTCATCCACTCCACCTGGCAACTTCAGATCCTTGACCGTGAAACTGCTACTCGCCGGGTCGGAACCCAAGCTGAACGGAGCATACGAACTGGGCAGATAGCCCGTGCCGGCAAAACGGTTCGGCTGGCCGGGAATACACACGTACGGTGGCAGGTTGTGGCGAGGGCCAAACTCGTGAGACACCACCGTCCCGATACTCGGGAACTCCAACGCCGGACTCGGACGGTAGCCGGTGAACATGTTGTGAGTGCCCCGCTCGTGAGCGGCTTCGCCATGAGTGTGCGAGTTGACGACGGTGATCTTGTCGGCGATCTGAGCCGTGTGCTTCATCGTCTCATTCAGACGACCACCCGACACCTTCGTGGCGATCGAACCCATCGGACCACGGTACTCCAGTGGTGCGTACGGCTTCGGATCCCAAGTCTCCTGGTGAGCCTGACCGCCGGGGAAGAAGATGAAGATCACCGACTTGGCGGTCCCTTCCTTGCTCTCGAAAAACTTCTGATCGGCCTGAGCCTGCTCGGCCCGGAACAGATCGGCCATCGTCAGGCCAAGTCCGCCAAGATAACCGGCGTACAGAAAATCACGTCGAGACGCTTGCTTGGACATCAACTCTTATCTCCTTGAAGTACCCGACAACTCGAATCGGCCTGATTCGTTCACTGTTCGGCTACGGCCTGCTCGTTTCACTTCTTCTTATTACCAGCATTCGGCACAACAACCTTGCCAATTTGGCCCAATCGTCAAAACCGACAGCATAACACCAGCTCGCCGGGTCCAACCCAACGTATAACCAGCCGCTTGCGCGTTGAAGCTATAACTACACCAGCAACTGCCCCAGTGTCAAGGCTCATGCCGCCAGCAGACGGTTTCAGCGACTGTCGGGACCAGGCGGCGGATCCGCCTGTTCGAGCTCCGACGGCTCGACCCGGCTCTCGAGCGGTCCGAGTGCCTGCTTGAGCAGCAGGAGTTCGAGAGCTGTATCGAGCGACATACCTTCGAGTTGTTCGGCCCACACAGACTTGTCCAACCGGCTGGCATCCGGCATTTCTCTGTCGATCAGAGCCCGAATCTGCTCGGTAGTCGCCAACGCGGCACCCCGAATCGGCTCGGCCGATCCTGGCCCGATAAACGGCCCCGGACGACCACCGACTGCCGAATCGGAGATGAACTGGCGATTGGGGCCCTGATCGTCCGAGCTGCCAAAGTTCGAAATCGAGTCGACTCGTGCATCGGACGAATCCGGAATCGCGTCGATCGCATCGAAATCAAAAACCGGAGCACGCACGGGCCAGTCGGCCTGCAATGCTTCAGACGCCACTTGGCCACTGACAGCCACCACGCAACTCTGCCGTCCCATCACGAATCCCACAACGCAGGCGGTCAGCAGGATGGCGGAATGCAGGACGAAACGTGAGGCGGCCATGACCGGATCTCGCGAGATTGAAGACCAACAGCGAGCGAAGGGTACTTCGAACCCCGGTCCACTCACAACCCCGAATTCTCACTCACCATCGCCGGGTCGACGTCTGAGTTCCTTTCGCTGCGATCGCTGTTTTTTGCTCTTCAGCCGCCGTTCCTTGGACCCACGAGTCGGCCGAGTGGGTCGGCGTTTCTTGGGCGGACTGGCAACCTGCCGAATCATCTCGGCCAACTTCTCGAGACAATCAGCACGATTCAACTCGCGATCTCGAGTCCTCTGGCTCGTGACCAAAAACTCTCCGTCACCAGTAATCCTCGACCGGTAGTTCGCCTGAATCCGTTCCAGCAGCCCGGCATCAAGACTCGGCGACTCCACCACCCGCCATCTCAACCGCACCTTGGTACTTGTCTTGTTCACCTTCTGACCACCCGGCCCCGACGACCGCATGTATTCGAAGTCGAATTCCGACATCGCGATCGACATGCGATCGTTGACGATCAGGCAATCGCCCGAGGCAGGTGAAGGGTTGGGGGTATCATCGGTCATGCGACTCTAGTGGACCTTCTCTGGAAACCGTCCTAGACTAACACCATTCAGCCCAGGTCCGACGCGGAAAACAACATAATGCAACTCCCCCAGATGATCCGGATCCGGCAGTCCTTCGACACGACTCGAGTGGCCAGCATCGCGGCCGAAGTCTCGGCCCAACTCACAGATCTGGATCTGGGCCAAACCGTCCAGCCCGGTCAAACGGTCGCCATTTCAGCCGGCAGCCGCGGCATCGCCAATATCGCCGAAATTATCAAGGCGGCCTGCGATCACATCAAGACCCTGGGCGCCACGCCGGTCATCATCCCCGCCATGGGTTCGCACGGCGGCGGGACTGCCGAGGGACAACGGGGCATCATCGAAAGTTATGGGATCACCGAGGAGTTCACCGGAGCGGAGATCCGGGCTTCGATGGAGACGGTCATCATTGACGAAACTCCGCAGGGGATCCCCGTCCACTTCGATAAGCACGCCTCCGAAGCCGACCACGTGATTGTCTGCGGCCGAGTCAAACCGCACACCGGGTTCGTGGGCGAGATCGAATCGGGCCTGCACAAGATGATGCTCATCGGATTGGGCAAACACGAAGGCGCCAAGATCTACCACCGGGCGATCCAGGACTACAGCTGGCTGGAGATCGTCACGGCCGTTGGCGAAAAAGTGCTCGAGAAATGCAACATCGTCGCCGGCCTGGCCATCGTCGAGAACGCGTTTGACGAAACCGCATTGATCGAAGCAGTCGCACCGGCCAATTTCCTGGAACGCGAGAAAGAACTGCTGTGCCAGGCCAAGCAGTGGATGCCTCGACTGCCGTTTGACACCGTCGACCTGCTGATCATCGACGAGATCGGCAAGAACGTCAGCGGATCGGGCATGGACACCAACGTCGTCGGCCGCAAGTACAACGACCATGCCGCCACCGATGCCGACCTGGTCCGAGTTCGCCGCATCTTCGTCCGCGGCCTGACCTCCGAAACGCACGGCAACGGCTGCGGATTGGGGATCGCCGAAGTCACCAATCTTCGCACCATCGCCGAAGTCGACCAGTCGGCCACCGCGATCAACGCTCTGACCGGAGGCCACCCGTCAGCAGCCGGGATGCCGATCGCGTTCGAGACCGACCGCGAATGTATCGAGGCGATCATCCCCACGATTGGCTTGACCGAGCCAGAAAATGCTCGAGTCGTCCAGATCACCAACACGATGCAGGTGGGCGAAGTCCTCGTCAGCGTGGCGTTTGCTGATGCCATCGCGGCTCGAGACGATCTGGAAGTGGTCGAAGCAACCGAAGGCATGCAGTTCGACGACCGGGACAACCTGGTCCCCGTCGTCGCCGCCGGAGCCGCCGTCCACGCCTGACCCCAGGGACCGGCTTCGGTCACTCGGGCCGACGTGCCGTTACCACGGCCACTGCTGACAACAGGGGCAGCACGCCAAACAGAATCAACGCCACCGCGTAGCTACCCGTCCAGTCAAAACTCAAGGCCAGCGGCAACGGACCGCACGCCGCCGCAATCACCGCGGCGGACATCGCCACACCTCGGATCGCCCCCTGGTTGGTTCGCCCGTAATAGTTGATCCACACCGCCGTCCCGGCCGTTCGGATAATCCCACCCTGCAAACCCAGCACTCCGGCATACGCCAAGGCCCAAACCGGACTGGGCATCCACAACATCAGCCCGGTCCCCGTCGACAAACACACCATCGCCACCGCTAATAAGTACCGCTCGTAACCCAGGTCGGTCAGGAGCCCGGCCACCACGCCACAAAACGTGGCCACCACCGCTTGCAATCCCAGCAACAGCAACGCATCGCTGCGATTTACATCGTGGACGGCCATCAACGAGACCTGGTGAAAGATCAGCCCCGTCCCAACCATCGCCGTACTGCTCCAAACAGCCAGCAACTTCCAAAAACTGCTCAACCGAACGACCTGGCCCAACGAGAGATCGCCCGCAACGACCGAACTGCCACTCGCGCACGCCTCGGACG
>CAVOEV010000014.1:0-33940 GCA_963694825.1 Planctomycetota bacterium | reverse complement strand
GGGGCGGGTCGCAACGACTGCCTCGACTCGTCGGACTCCACCACGCCATCGACATCATCTGCGGCGGAGCACCCGTCAGCGCTCGACGCGCCGCAGAACTCGGACTCGTCTTCGATGCCATCACCGTCGACCCCGACAAGGCCACGGACCAACTGCTCGACGAAGGTCGACGACGAATCGAATGGCTCGCTCACGACGATCGCTACCTGGACATCCGGACGCAACGCCACGCCCCCATGGGACTTAGCCAGGACCAGGCCAACTTCAGCTTCGCCGTCGCCGCCGGACACGTCCTGCAAAAGACCAAAGGCCAGTACCCCGCACCGCTGGCAGCACTCGAAGCCATGCGGCAGGGACTCAACCAGCCGCTCGATCAAGGACTCGAAATCGAACGCCAGTGCGCCAAACAGGTCGTCGGCAGCGACATCTCCGGCAACATGATCCGACTCTTCTTCATGCAAAACCGACTCGGACAGGACGCCGGTGGACCCCGCGACACGACACCACGGGATGTCGGCCGGATCGGAGTGCTCGGAGCCGGACTGATGGGGGCCGGAATCACCACCGCCGCCGCTCGACGTGGCATCCCAGCCACCATGGTCGATCTCGACAACCAACGACTCGCCGATGGACTCGAACGAGCCGCCGACGTCGTCGCCGGTCGCATCAAGATCGGACGGGCCACACCCGATGACCTCGGACACATGTTGGCCCTCATCTCCACTGCCACCTCAAACACTGCACTCGCCGATTGCGATGTCGTCATCGAAGCCGTGACCGAAAACGAAGAACTCAAGACTCGCATCTTTGGACAACTCGCCTCCAACCTCGGCCCCGATACCATCCTCGCCTCAAACACCTCCACCATCTCCGTCACCCGAATGGCTTCCGCCACGCCCGACCCCACCCGCTTCGCCGGAATGCACTTCTTCAATCCCGTCGACCGCATGCAACTGGTTGAAGTGATTCGAGGTGAACAGAGTTCCGACCTGACTCTCGCTACCCTCGTTGCACTCGCTCGGCGGATGGGCAAGACACCCATCGTCGTCAAGGACTGCCCCGGCTTCCTGGTCAATCGTATCCTGCTGCCCTACATGGCCGAATCGCTGCAACTGCTGTGCGAAGGGGCTTCAGCCGACCAGATCGACCGGGCTGCGACCAGCTTCGGGATGCCCATGGGACCCATCGCACTCCACGACCTCGTCGGACTCGATACCGCACTGTTCGCCGGACAGGTTGTCCAGGCCGCGTACAGCGATCGAGCGATCGAGATTCCGATTCTCCAGGACCTCGTCACAGCCGGTCGACTGGGAAAGAAGTCCGGACACGGCATCCGGCTGTTTGTCGGACGACGCAAGAAACCAACCAACGACCCAGACTTCGATGCCTTCCTCGAACCGCATCGGATCGACTCGCGAGACTTCTCGAAACAGGACATCCAGGACCGACTGTTCCTGCCCATGCTGCTCGAAGCCACTCGAGTCGTCGAAGAAGACATCGTCGCCGAACCAGCTCATGTCGATATGGGACTGATCCTCGGCATCGGATTCCCCGCCTTCCGCGGTGGACTGCTCAGATGGTGCGACAGCCTGGGGGCCGGCGAAATCCTCAAACGACTCGAACCGCTCGAAGAACTCGGACCCCGATTCGCTCCGACTGACTCGCTTCGCCAACAGAATGTATCCAACTTGACATGGCACGATCCAGCCAGCGAGACCGACTCATGAATTCCGCCGTCGTGATCGATGCCATCCGGACTCCGATCGGTCGAGCCGATGGGCGAGAGGGCTGGTTCCGTGACGTCCGAGCCGATGAACTCTCGGCCGAATTGATCACGCAACTCGTCCAACGCACCCAGGTTGATCCCAGCCGGATCGAAGACGTCCGCTGGGGCTGCGTCCAACAACAGGGCGAACAAGGCTACGACATCGCCCGCATCGCCGTGCTGATGGCCGGACTGCCGATCGAAACCGGCGGAGTCACTATCAATCGTAACTGTGCCTCGAGCCTGCAAGCGATCAACGATTCGGCGGCCAGCATCATGGCCGGGTGCGAAGATGTGCAGATCGCCGGAGGCGTCGAGCACATGCACCACATCCCCATGACCAAGGACTACGATCCGGCACCCGGACTGTTTCGTAAGTACAGCGAAGCCATCATGCACATGGGACTGACCGCCGAATACCTGGCCACCAAGTACGAGATCGGCCGAGCCGAGCAGGATGAGTTCGCCATGCGCAGCCACCAACTGGCCGCCCAAGCAACCCAATCCGGGCAGTTCGACAACGAAATCGTCCCAACATGGGGCCGAAATGAACTCGGTCAAAAAACTCAGCTCACTCGAGATCAATGCATCCGAGACGACTGCTCGATCGAAGGACTCGAGAAACTGGCCCCCGCGTTCAACCCAGCCGGAGGTAGCGTGACCGCCGGAAACAGCTCGCCGATCAACGTCGGAGCCGCCGCGCTTCTGATGATGTCCGAAGACACCGCCAAAGAACTCCAATTGACTCCCATCGCCCGAATCAAAGCCATGGCCGTCGCCGGTGTCGACCCGACCGAAATGGGCATCGGACCCGTCCCCGCCGTCAACAAGGCACTCAAACGCGCCGGACTCACACTCGATGACATCGACTGCATCGAAATCAACGAAGCTTTCGCCGTCCAGGTGCTCAGCGTACTCAAGTTGCTCGACATCGATGCGGATCGAGTCAACACCCGGGGAGGCGCCATCGCCCTGGGACACCCGCTCGGTGCCAGCGGAGCACGCATCTCGGTGACACTGCTGCACCGCATGAAATCCACCAACGCACGACTCGGACTCGCCACACTCTGCGTCGGACAAGGACAAGGCGTCGCCACGATCTTCGAAAACCTTCAGCCCCAAGACGACTCGTGACCGAACTCGATGACTCGGTTGGAAACCTCTGCCACATGCATCGTGCGGTCAGTCGCCGGATGGGTGACAAGGCCGCTCTGAAATATCAGGTCGCTGGCCACTATCAGGACATCTCCTACACCGAGGTCAGACGACAGGCCGACCAGGCCGCCGCCGGACTCATCAGCCTCGGCATCCAACCCGGTGACCGAATCGGACTCCTCTCGGAAAACCGCGCCGAATGGCCGATTGCCGACCTCGCCGTGCTCAGCACCGCAGCCGCCGATGTCACCATGCACGCACCACTGTCGGCCGAACAGATCGAGTACCAACTGCAAGACAGCGAAGCACGAGCCGTACTGGTCAGTAACCAGGACCAGGCCGACAAGGTCGTCGCACGACTCGCCAAACTGCCCAAACTCGAATTCCTCGTCTCCTTCGATCCCGTCTCACTCAATGCGATCTCGCCACACCACCCACGGCCAACTCAACTCGACTGGCAGGAACTCTGCCACCGCGGAACACTCGCCAACCTCGACAACGAAATCGCCAAGCGCGAAGACGCACTCGATGCGGCCAGCCTCGCCACGCTGATCTACACCAGCGGCACAACCGGCAACCCCAAGGGAGTCATGCTCACCCACGGCAACCTGCTCTCCAATGTTCGGGCCATGATGCAGGTCGCATTCCTGGAACCCGACGACATCCTGCTCAGTTGGCTCCCCTACAGCCACATCTATGCCCGGCTGACAGACAACTACCTCGCCTCCGCTGCCGGCATCACCGTGGCACTGGCCCGGAATATTGACTCGCTGCTCGATGACCTCGATACCATCCAGCCCACCTGGCTGACCGCCGTGCCAAGGTTCTACGAGAAGATCTGGAACGCCGTCGAAGCACTCGATACCGACGCCCGGAACTCTCGACTCGTCGAAATCTTCGGACCCCGTATCCGACAACTCAACTCCGGTGGCGCACCGCTACCGCGACACGTCTGCGATGGCTTCGCTGAGGCCGGAGTGCCGATCTACGAAGGCTACGGACTGACAGAAACATCGCCTGTCATCACCTTCAATCACGCCCAGGCCTTCCGCTTCGGATCCGTCGGACTGCCCATTCCCGGTGTCGAAATCCGGATTGCACAGGACGGAGAAATCCTGACCCGCGGACCGCATGTGATGGCTGGGTACTGGAAGAACACCCAGGCGACCGAACAGGCCATCGTCGACGACTGGTTTCATACCGGCGACGTCGGCACCATCGACCACGACGGATTCCTTGCGATCACCGATCGCAAGAAAGACCTGTTCGTGACATCCGCCGGGAAAAATGTCGCGCCGGCCGTCATCGAACGACTGCTCACAGCCGACCCACTCTTCGAACAGGCAGTCGTCTATGGCGACGGCCGAAACTTCATCAGCGCCGTCGTCGTGCCCAATTTCGACCTGCTCGAATCAGTCGCCGAAAACCTCGCCTGTGCAATCGACTGCCAGGACGGATGTGTCACCACCACCCAACTGCTCGACTATATCGACTCGAAAGTCCAACACCTCATGCAGGTGGTCAGTCAGCCCGAACGAGTCAAGAAATGCCTGGTGCTCGAAAAACCCTTCGGGCTGGCAGACGACGAATTGACCGCAACACTCAAGGTCCGACGACGACATATCATCGCCAAGTACCAAGACCGACTCGAAACGTTCTACAACCAGTGAATCGCTTCTCGAGTCACACCGTCACGTCGAACTCGGACAACGACACCGCACGATGCTCGCGAACTGACAGGTAACACGCGTCGACCAAAGCCATCGTCTTCAAATTGTCTTCGCCGTCCAGATTCGGCCGCTCGTTTCGCTCCATTGCCACCAGCAGATCGGCCATCGGGCCGAGAAACGCGTCCGGGAACCACGTTTCCTCCCAGCGTGGCGAAATCCAGTCGGGCGAATCTGTGGTCGTGTAATCCAGAGTGCTTGGACTGCCGTCGGGATAGTCGGGCCAACCGATCGTGCCCTTGGCCATCCCTCGAGTTCCCTCGATCCGCCAACCGATCCCCAGGTCGCCAGCTGAACCCTCACGCACCGGACCCGCCCACACGTCGTCCACCGACATCGCACGCAACCCGTCGGCGTACTCGAGAATGTACAGACAAATGCCGTCGCTATGCTCGAATTGCTCAGACGTACGCGGGTCCGGTCGCACACTCGCAAACACCCGCTGCGGATCGCCGAAAAGATAACGAAACGTGTCGAGATGATGAATGCTCATGATCCGCAATGTCACCCAACCCTGACGCCGCTGCCAGGGCATCCAATGCGGAATCGCTCGCATGTCGATCGTTGCCAACACCGGGTCGCCCAGTACACCCTCGTCGATCAACCCGCCAACAGCACGGATCGACTGGTCGAAACGCATGTTCTGGTTCACCGCCAACGTGATACCCGCATCGCGACACAATCTCACAATCTCGCGAGCCTCTGACAGGTTCACACCCAGAGGTTTCTGAGCCAGCAGCCCGCGGAGATGACCGCCGTGGGCCGAACCGAACCGGGACGCCTCGCGAACTACCTCCAACTCGACATCCGGGGGCACCGCCACGTCCAACACCTCGACCCGACGATCCGCAACCAGGTCCCGCCAGTTAGCATGCACCGTCGGAATCGAATGCCGCCCCGCCACCTCGCGAGCCTTCGACTCGCTTCGAGACGAAATCGCGACCGGACAAAAACCCGCCGCCCGATACGCCACCAATTGGCAATCGGCCATGATGAAACCGGCGCCAACACAACCGATTCCCACGTCCCGCTTCGCAGGCAACTCGATCGGGGCCGGTCGGCCCAACTGATGAAACAACGCAAACAACTCCTCGAACGACCCGCTCAACAACGTTAGCGCACCAAACCAACCCAGTACGTCACACCGTCTGCCTCGGCAAAACCAAATCCGATCTCACCACCGCTCATCAGGATCTCGCAATGAGCCGGTGACTCCAGCCAACCGGCGATCGCCTTCTCCGACGTCTTCGGCCCCGTCAGAATCACCTCCCAGTATTGCATACCGCTGTGCACAAACTGACCGGTGCTCGCCATCCAGTCGGCATGCTTCTGAGCGTCACGACTGATCTCAGAGACCAGCCGGCTTCCCACCAGGCTCCGCTCGGATCGGGCCGCCGTGTGAAACTTGTGCAGCTGCTTGTTCCGAACCTGCTGGCTGGCGTCCTTCGAAACTCCAGACTGCTGCCAGGCAGAAACCGACTCGCCCGACAAAACTCCCAGGGCCAACATCACACACGAGAAGCCAATTGCCCAACTTCGAACTCGCATCGTGGTGCCACTCCCGTGATGGAAACTCCTGGCACCGTCCTTGGGCCTGCCCTACGCGATCCTCCTGTCGCTATGGCACTCCTCGATCTAGCCCGGACAAAAATTGCCACGCATATCCACCGAACAGGCAAACTAGGGTGACTAGGGAGACCAGGCTGATTAACAGGCCCCAGTATAGACCCGGAGGCCGGTAGTGCCAGCGAACGCTCGAATCGCCCGGTTGCAGCCGGACACCCCGGTACATCCCATCGACCAACTCGACCTCACGCGGCTCACCATCCACCTCGACCTGCCAACCATCCGCCATCAACTCGGTCACCACCAGCGACGCAGCGACCCGAGTGGTCACATCGATCGTGATCTCCGATCCCGTTCCCACAAACCCATCGACCGAGTTCTTTTCGCCACCCTCAGCAAACGACACGCGACCCCGTCCGCCGGTCAAGCGGTACAGGAACAGCGGACCGGCATGCCCCAGTGCTGAATTCATCACCGGGTCGCGACCACGCCAGATCTTCTCGACCGGCCACCGCCCCGAATCGATCGCCGCGAAACTGATGATGTGAGTCACTCCGGCTCGTTCGAGCCAGTCCATCTGGGCATCCGTCTGAGGCACAAACCTGTCGTCGGGGTCATCGACTTCAGGCTCGGGCATCATCAGGTCGCGGCGAGTGTATTCGGACGGGCCAAAGGTGAAGTACACCGGAGTCGACGACGTACCCAGCACGGTGGGAAAGTTCGCCATCGGGGCAAACACGCGAGTCGGCCGCTCGGACTCGGCCAACCGTTCCCGCACCGGGCTCGACTCCAACCGCGTCATCGGCGGCTCGTCCAGCACGACGGTGAACTGGACCAGATGACTGACCAGCCACAGGTCACCCACAGTGGCCATTGCCAGGACGACCAAAGCCAGCCGCCGACCCAACCCAACCACCGCAACCCGCCTGTGACACTCGCAGTACACCCCGACGCCCGCCAACAGCACCACGCCCAGCAGGCCGCACAACACGACGCCCGACGATGGCAACCAGCCGGGCGCCGCTGGCAACTCGGGATGAGTCTCGACGGCCATCCAGGTCACATCGACCAGCCACCAACTGCTGCACACCGCAGCCAGTGAACCCAGCCAGACAGCGATCACTGCCGGACGACCCATCACCGAAGTCGTCCACCATCGCCCTACCGTTTCGCCAGCCAGCATCGCCACCGCCAATGTGACCACGATCCCGTATCGACCCGGACCCTGGAAAAAACTGAACCCCGGCAGCCACTCGACCAACGGCACCAAACGACCGGTCGTGTAGAACAACGCCAACGTCCCCAACAGCAGCCAGAACATGCCCCGCCGATCCGATCGCACAATCGACACACCCATTCCGATCGCCGCCAGCAACAGCGGAGCCAACCCGAAGTACAGGTGCGCTTCACCCTCGTTCGTCGCCACACCCCGAACCGCCGGATCGGCCCGCAATGCCGCCGTACGATCCATCGTCGGTGAATACCACTTGAAGGGCATCACCGCCTGAGACCAATACCACGCCGGAATCGAACCGAACTGCAGCGGATGCTCCTCACCCGCCTCCGCCCGCTGACTCGCCTGGCGAAACTCCCACGTCGGCAACAACTGCATCGCCGACAACCCGATCGACAGCAGACCTGACACCAGCAACACCAACCCCAACCGCCAACGGGCCCCCTGCTCCAGCACCCGACCCCCAACCGGCATCCCGTACAGGCGACAGGGGACATACACCAGCAGGATCAGCTGAGTGATCCAGGCCAGCTGAAAATGTCCGGCCAGCATCTGCACCGACAACACCACCGCCAACACACCGGCAAAACGAACCCGACCGGTCTGCAACAAACACTCAACCGACCACAACGCCGCCGGCAACCACGTCCCACCAATGATCGCCCACTCCCAACAACTGCGGCATGGGAACCAGCCGTACACGTACACCAATCCACTCAGAAACGCACCCGCACCAACCACTCCGAATCGCCGCGCATAACCCGCCGTGAACACAAACGCCAGCACATAGTGCAGCAGGTGACTGAGACTGTAGGCCGTGTTGACGTCCAACCAGGTGTAGAGCGCCAGGTGCGGAGGATAAAACACGCCCGCCTGACTCTCGGCCAGCATCGGATACCCATGACCGACCCGGTCGTTCCAGAACGGCGACAACCCCTGCTGTAACTGCTCGGCGAAGAACACTTTCTGAGGGAAATAGTACGAGTAGATGTCGCCACCGACGAAACCGCCTCCGCTGACCAGAGGCCACCAGAACAACGCGGCCAGGGCAATCCCCAGTAGCCACGTCACCACTCGAAATCGACGGTCGGTCAACGGATCTTCACCGGAACAGCCTGGCCCTTGGGGATCAACGTCGTGTACTTCCGCTTCGACATTCGCTTCTCCCAATCCGCTCGAGCCTCCAGCACCAACTCCGGCTTCTCAAACAACTCGACCGCCGACGCCGCCAGGACCTTCGACGCATAGATGATCCCCTTCTCCCCAATCGTCGAACCAATCGCCGCCACGTTCTGCCAGCTGTGACCCGGACTCCCTGCCGCCAGACACGATGTCGAAATTCCACCCGTTGGAACGTGCCAGCTGATGTCGCCCACGTCGGTCGATCCCCGAGTCCGAGCCGTCATCGACTCGGCATAAGCACGAATCGACTCGTCGATCGCCTTGGGGAACTCGGTCCCGAATTGCTCGACCAGCGGCTGCTGCAAACGACGAGCAAACGCCTGCTCGGTCTGGCTGAAACGCGGGGGGCCGATCGCCCTGAGTTTTTCTTCGAGCAACTCGGCCAACGGCACGTTGCGAATCAACTCGTGACAATCCGTGTCGACGTGCATGCTCATCTTCGTTCGAGTCATCAATGCCGCACCGCGAGCGATGTCCTGGACCCACTTCAGATTCGCCTCAACATCAGCATGATCGTCGGCTCGGATGTAGTACCAGACCGATGCCACCGGAGGCACCACGTTGGGAGCACCACCTCCGTTGGTGATCACGTAGTGCATCCTTGCGTCCTCCTTGACGTGCTCACGCATGTAATTCACACCCACGTTCATCAACTCGACCGCGTCCAACGCACTGCGACCACTCTCGGGGTTGCCCGAAGCATGAGCCGCCGTGCCCAGGAAATTGAACTTCACACTCACCAACGCCTTCGATGTCCCCGCCCACGCTCCGTTGCGGTTCGATGGATGCCAGTGCAGACAAATGTCCAGGTCGTCAAATTGACCATCCAACAACATGTACACCTTGCCGATCACCGTCTCCTCGGCCGGAGTTCCGTACAACCGGATCGTGCCGGTCAACTTGTGAGTCCGCATCGATGCCTGGATCGCCAATGCCGCTCCCAAGGCACCACTGCCCAAACCGCTGTGACCACAGGCATGACCCGCACGGCCCGCCTGTAATGGACTTCGCACTCCGTCCACCTTCTGAGACATCCCCGGCAACGCGTCGTACTCGGCCAGGATCCCGATCACCGGCTTGCCGCTGCCGTAACTGGCCACGAACGCCGTCGGCATCCCCGCGACACCCGCAGTGACACGAAATCCACTCTCACGCAAATGACCCTGGAGCAACGCCGACGACCGAGTCTCCTCGAGACCCACTTCGGCGTATTCCCAGATCTTGCGGTTCACCTCCTTGATCAACCCACTCCGACTCGCGACGTCCGATACCGCCGTCCGTTGAGCCTCGGACAACTCGGGCTGGTCCGCAGCAACAAGAGAACCGCTGCAGATCAGGGACACAGCAAGAGTCGGGTACAACCAGACGGCGCGGACACACGGCATCGAACTCTCTCCTGGAAAAAACATCGACTCGATGACAACGATCCAGATGACCGGGGCGACGGCTGGACCGCCTGCTGCCCGATTGTAGGAACGCCACAACCCGATTGCGAATCGACTACCCGACTACCGCTCGAACCACAACAGGCCCAACACCGCCACCACGATCGGTACCGCACAGTTGGCGATCAGGATCGCAGGCCCCCAGGCCGAATACAGCCAATCCCGACCACGATCCGCCTCCGACAACCGATGACGACGACGGCCTCGCAGAATGTCCAACCACGATACCGATGCACGCAGGAAGGAACGCCAGAATGCCAACGACGGCAACGGGTAGACGCCAAACAACAACAGCGACCAGGTCGACAACCACGCAAATAGACTGCCGCGAACGGACTTCGCCGACCAGCCGCCCGACAATTCGATCTCGAACATCGCCACCACGCAACACACCGTCAGCAACAACAGCGTAACGAAGTGGCCGATGACGAACAAAACGACAGCCCAATGAGCCGTCGTCGGGCCACCCGCCGGATCATCCGTCGTGGCAGGCTCCGACCCCATCGTCGCTCACTCCCGCCAACAGACTGCCCCAAACCAAACCCTAGGCAATCGATTCCTTGAACGGGCCGGTGATCGCCAAAGTCAACCCCTTGCCCTGGGCGTTGACGAACAGGGTCGAGCCGTCCGGTGAAAACGTGACACCGGTTAACTCGGTTCGCATGTGGCTGTGAGCCAACGTGTAGATGCCGCCCGAAGGAGTCACTCCGACCAGCCGTACCACGCTCCGCTTGCGGTCCTCACACACCACCACATCACCCCACGGAGCCACTGTCAGGTTGTCGGCGTTGTTGAGCAGCCTGGTGTTGTTGGGCTCGATGAACAACTCCAGTTCACCAGGCGACTGCAACTCACCCTCAGTCCCCTCCTGCTCACTCGGACGATATCGCCAAATCTGCCCCGCTTCAGATTGACCACCCGTCGTGCAGGCGAAGAACACCTCCCGATCGCCATACCAGATGCCCTCACCCCGAGCAAACCGGGCGGCTCCTGCACCGAAACCGCGGAAGCGCAAGTCGTCCAAAGGCGAATCGACTTCGCCCATGTCGATCCAGGTCACCGGCTGAGGCTGACCGATCGAAATCTGGCTCCGGTCCCAGTTCCGAGTCTCACCACCCAGATCCTCCGGCAGACACAAGGCCTGTAATCGGCCTCCGTCCAACAGCTTGCCCGGCGTCTTGGGGATGTAGCGGTACAACAATCCGTCGTCGCGATCCTCGGTCATGTAGACCACACCACTCTCAGGATCCACCGCCAGAGCTTCGTGATTAAATCGCCCCATGGCATGAATCGGTCGAGGCTCGAACAATTCCGGTTCACTCGAGGCCGGAACCTCGAACACCCAGCCATGGTCGCGAGCTGCAACAAACTTCTGCCCCTCGTCCCCGCGACCAACCCGCTGCACCGTCTCCTCGCACGTCAACCAGCTTCCCCACGGAGTCGGACCGCCGGCACAGTTGCGATACGTGCCAGCCAAACTCATGAACTGACGCACCAGCTTCTTGCCCAGCGTGTCGTAGACGACCGTCGTCGTGCCACCCAATCCCGGTGTCTGGTTGTTGCCGTCGTCGTAGAGCTTCGTCGAATCGATGTTCCCCAGCAGACGGTTGTTCCGGCCAAACGGACCCGTCGCTACGTCCGGATTCTGCTCGTGATTGCGGATCAGGATCGTCAACCCGTCGGGACCGGGAAATGTCGCCATCCCATCCGGCGCTCCGGGCACTACCAGGCCATCGTCCATCGTGTCGCCGACTTCCGAAACCAACTGGTAGGAAAACCCACGTGGCAAGTCCAACCGCCGCTCTCTATCGGTCACCAACTCGCCATAACCGATGCCCGATGCATCGGCGGATAGTTTTTTCTTCACCGTCGACAACTGCATTCCAGCGAAGCCCATCGAGACCGCTCCGGCCGAAATAGCACCCCACCGCAACAACACCTCACGCCGCGTCAACGCCTTCATCCTGCCGTACCCTCGATTGCCGATTCCTTGGACTGCCGCAACGCCACTGAAACCGCTGCCAACACTGTAGTCACCGTCGCTAACGACTCTGTTCAAACCACTTTCTCAGGCTGTTTTAGGTTCAGTCGGCCGAATCACAAATGGCAATCTCGCGGACGACACGGAACCTGATCGACTGACGACGGCGATCGGGCAACTCGCCCTGTCGTGCCACATAACGCTTGTAACTGGCCAGGTTGGCGAAACTGCCGCCACGCATAACCCACCGCTCACACTGGCGCGGCCCCGGAGGATTCGCATCCGGGGACCTCAAGTAATAATCGGCTGAAAACCAGTCGCGACACCACTCTCAGACATTGCCGCTCGTGTCGAACAACCCAAATACGTTGGGCAACAGCGTGCCAACCGACAACATCGCTGGCATGCCAGGACCGCATCACCCATCCCACCGACACCAATCCGACGCACAAACTGGTACCCGAAGATCTCGGGGACCGCCGTCGCATGGCTGAACTTGGGCGAAACTGGCCGGTACAAGCCGCGCCACTGACCGTCAACAACCAGTCACTTCTTCGGGGCCGGCTTGTCTGGATTCTTGACAGCCGGCTTCGGAGTCAACTTGTGGATCCGCACGTGACGGTCGTAATGCACCGTCGCCAACTGCAACCCGTCGGGATGCACAGCCATGTCGCGAGCCGTGTCGGGCAACTTGAAACGGTGGTACTCCTTGTCCGAATCCGGACGCCAGAACAACAGGAATCCTCCACCACTGCCGCCGGACGCCACTGCCAGCGATCCGTCGTTGAGCCACGTCAACTGCCAGGCGATGCCCTTGATGCCGCTGCCCGCCTGGGTACGAACCTTCTTGCCAGTCTTCCGATCAAACAACAAAGCGATCGGCTCATTCACCGCACCCAGCGGATTGGTCGCCTTGTGCAACCCGCAGGCCGCCAGGTACCTGTTGTCCGGACTCACTGCCAATCCGCGGACTCCACCATAACGCACGCCCTGAGTGTTATTGGTCAACAACACCTTCGCGTCAAACGTCCGCAATGTCTTCCCGCTGGATATCTCCCACTCGCGAATCTCACCACCCTGGTCACCCGAATACAACGTCTTTCCGTCGGGATGCAGAAACGTGCTGTAGACATCCAGCTTGTGGCCGGCAAACGAGCGGATCAACTTTCCGTCACTCGCATTCCACAACTTCACCAACCGATCGTTGCCGCCGGATACAAACGTCTTGCCGTCGGCCGCTACACACAGGCTGCGGATCCAGCCCTTGTGAGCCGCAACCGTGCGGATCGCCTTGGGCGTCTCGGACGACATCGCGTCCCAATACATCAACGTGTCGTCGCAGCCAGCCGTGATCAGCGTCCTGCCGTCATGCAGGAAGACCATGTCGCGGACCCAGCTGTCATGAGCCGACCAGGCGACCTTCTTGCCCGATGGGATCTCCCAACGCTGCAAGGCGTAGTCCTGGCCCGCGGTGAAGACATAACGTCCGTCCGGAGCAAAACAGCACGACACCAATGGGCTGCTATGCTTCCACTGGTGAGCCACATGGACCGTCTTCGGATTCGCCTTCGTCACCGCCATGCTGCAAGTGCTCGGGACCAGGAACTTGACAAGAAACGGACAACCCAGGGAAACAGAAACTCCGCTGATCAGACGATCAACTCGTCAATCGGACTAAACGCCGGATCGGCCATCGGCACCGGGCGGCCACCGACGTCGAAGGGTTCGTGAGAATCCAGACCGACACCGGCCAGGTAGGTGTGGAACAATTGAGCAAAACTGACCTCGCGGTCGATCACTTTCGTGCCGTTCGCGTTCGTCTTGCCAACCAACGCGCCACGGGCAATCCGACCACCACCCAGGCAAATGCTCCAGGCCGTCCCCCAATGGTCGCGACCGTAATACTTGTTGATCTTCGGCGTCCGACCAAACTCCGACATCACCACGATCATCGTTGAATCCAACATGCCGCGGTCGTCCAGATCACCGATCAGGGCCGCAAACCCCTTGTCGAACTCGCCGACCTGCTCGAGATGGAAGTTGAAGTTCTCGTTGTGCGTGTCGTAGTTCGAATGCGACAGCTTGACGAATGTGGATCCGGCCTCGAGCAACCGACGAGCCGTCAGGCAATGCTGTCCAAACGACTCCTTGCCGTACAACTCGTGCATCGCACCCGGTTCCTTCGAAACGTCAAACACGTCGCGACGCTCCATCAACTGTAAGGCCCGCTCGTAACTGTATGTGTACGCGTCGGTTTCCGTCGTCCGGCGACGCAAGGAAAACCGGTCGTTGGCCTTGCGACGCAACCGGTTTCGCAAACTGTCCGCCGCTTCACTCAAACCCTTGGGTCGTTCGGAATTGGCCGGAGGCTTTCCGTTGGCTCCGATGCTCGCATAACGTGGGCCCAGATAGGCCGCATCGTTGCCGCGACCGCCACCGCCGATCCGGATGTGGCCCGGCATCGGATTGCCCGGATCCTCCAACGCCTTCGAACACACTGCACCCAACGTCGGCAACGAAACGCCCGGAATCTGCTGACGCCCGTGCTGCATGTGATAGTTGCCCTTGCCATGGTCGCCGTTCTTCGTGTTGATCCCGCGAATCAACGCCAGCTTGTCCATGTGCTTGGCCGTGGAGGGGAGCAGCTCCGAAAGATGAATGCCGGGAACCGAGGTGGGAATCGCTCGGAATGGCCCGCCCGTGTCCGTCTTCGGCTTCGGATCCCAACTCTCTAATTGACTCAATCCACCCGACATGTAAATGCAGACGACCCGCTGCTGTGTCTTCTCGAGCTGCTTGGCGGCCGGAACGCCCGCCATCACACCCAATCCGCCCACTACGCCTCCGGCCACTCCACCCAAAAACTGCCGCCGAGCGATCACGTGCTCGTCACTGCCGCACGAGTAATTACATTGCATTGGTCATTCTCCCGTTATGGACGACAACCGGATCGAACAAGACGTCCTGTCTGACTCGAACTCCGATCGACAACTCGTCATTCCCTTGAAATCGCGAAAGTGATTCTCGGCACCATCAATAGAGTGGTGCCAGATTGCTAATGATTGAATCGAAACTCCGCCGAGGTCAACAACGACCAGGCCAGTTCCTGGATCGCCGCTGCCCGATGTGCCTGGGTGCGTTCCTCAAGATAAGCCGCCACGTCCGACACTTCGTCGTCCAACGGGTGACGTGTCAAGATACTCAAGTACAACTCCTCGGCCAACTGCTTCGCATCAGTCAGCTTGACAAGCCGATCAGTCAGGTTGCCACCGCCCGGTGCCAACCAGCCCTTCAACGGACCGCCGTTGGCCATGAACAGAGCCTGGTCGATCGTGGCGAAAAACTCGGTCTGAGGCTGCCCGGATCCGGCACCGTACAGACTGACAATCGCGCCAAGGTTGGCCTTCAACTTGTCGTAGGTCGCCTGCTCAACCTGCTTCCTGCGAGCCGCCAACTTGGCCGCGTCCTTTTTCTCGTCAGCCTTCAATGGACTTTTCTTGTCCAACTCGGCCACCACGCCGCGACGCTGACGCTCGACCTGACCAACCGCCTCCAGCAAACTCCAACCCAACTGCTCGGGCGACAACGGCTCGATTGTGCCGATCGCAAATTGACGCGACCAGGCCTTGGACAACTTGCCGAGTGTTTCGTTCAAGACGCCCTGGGCCGCCAGAGACTTGCCGCGAGCCACCGTGGTTGTGCTCAGTAACGGAACCCGCAACTTGCCAAGCCGACCGTGGTTCGTGGCCGCCGACTCGAATGCCACCCGGGTCGACTCGGCTCGCCCGGCCGCTGACGACGCTGCCGATTGATGACCGGGCAATGCCGCCTTCGCCGCAGCCAACTGGCTCGACACTCCGGCGGATCGGCCGCCAAGCGACTTGCTGATGGCGGCCAGTTCCTGGTCGTCGCCAAGTGTCTTGAGGGCCAAAGCCGCCTGACGAGCTGCTGTCGACAACGATTCGCTGACTCCAGACAACTCGGACAGCCGCGCCTGAGTCGCGGTCAACTGCTTGGCCGCCTTGTCGCGAGCCATCTTGGCTGTGGCCATTTCCTGCTTGGCTGACACAAGCACTCTGTCAGCCCGATCGTATTCGGCTGCCACCGGTGCCAATGCCTTTTCGGCCGCCGCCAGAACAACCTGCGATTCGTCCGACGCCTTCTGGCTTGCCGACAGGCCGGCGAGCAATTCCAGAGTCTCCTTGCGACGTGTGTTTGAGGTCAGACGAGTGTTGATCGCCTGCCGAGTTGTTCTCAACTGGTCCACCGCCCACGCATTCGACTCGACCAACTTCACCGCAGCATCGTGCTGCTTCGCAGGCCCGTCGGAAGCCAATTGGGCAGCCTTCACTGCCTGGCCCGTCTTGGCCTCGGCCGACTGCTTGGCAGCCCGGTCCTTCTCCAAGGCAGCCAACTCTGCCGACATCGCCTTGGCTCGCTTGTCGAGCTTGCTGACGATCGCCGCCAGTTCCTTGTCGGCCGCTAACAACTCAAGAGCCGCCACTCCCTGCCGTGCACTCGCCAATAACGGCTCACCCACCTGCCGACGCTCCTGCAACTTTTTCGTCGCAGCCGCCAAAGCCTTCGCCAACGGGTCGTGAGCCTTCTTGGCAGCCGCCAACTTGTCGACAACAGACTTCAACGACTTGGCCAACGCCGAAATCGGCTCCTCTGACTTCGTACGAACCGCAACCGCCAACTCGATCTTCACGTCCGCAGCCGACAACTCCGCAGTCAAACTCTTCTCCGTCGCGACCGACTCGGCCAACAACTTGACCGCACCCACCGATCGTGCCACCAGGTCCGACGGCAAACTCGATCCGCGAGCAAACGTGCGTGTCAAAATCAACTCGCGGTAGAAACCCCGCATGTCGTATTTCATCGCTATGAACTCGTCGGTCAACAACTCCAGCAACTCGGGATGCGATGGGGGATTGTCGCTGTGGTGCAGATCCAATGGCTCGACCAGGCCGCGACCCATCGCCAAAGCCCACAGACGATTCGCCATGTTGCGAGCGAAATAACGGTTGGTGCCGTCGCGGATCAACCTGGCCAACTGCTCGCGACGACTGTAGGTCGGAATCGGACGCAAGGATTTCTTCTTCTTGTCCGGCTTGACCTTGTACTCCTGGCCCAAAACGACCGCCGGCTCGGTCAACTGACGCTCGCCCAACAGCCGAGGTCGCGACTGGCCTGTATCACCGGTGAAAACCGACTTGAAAGCCACGTTCCCATTGGGCTTCTCGGCCAACACGCCCGGCTTCTTCTTATCCGGCTTGAAGAGATAGGTTCGATTCAAAAAGGCGTAGATGCCGTAGTAGTCCTTCTGCAGGTAATCGTCGATCAATGGATGGTCGTGGCACTGAGCACACTGCAGGTCGACGCCGAAAAACATGCGGCCGACCTCCCGAGTCATCTGGTTCACCTCGACACCGCGATCCATCAGGAACTTCGCCCGACCACGCTGCTTCGGATCCACAGCGTCCGCACCCAGAATCTCGGATGCCAACACGTTCCACGGTGTGTTCGACTCGACCGACTGCTTCAAAAATGCCTCCCACTCGGCTCGCTTCACCTCGCCGTCACCATGACGCTCGGACAACATCACGTCCAAGACGTTCGTCATCCGACGCACGTAGGCACCACGAGACAACAAACGATCCACAGCCGCAGACCGCTTCGTCGACGATTGATCGGCCAAGAACTCTCGAGTTTCCTCGACTGATGGGATCCGACCAACCAACGCCAGATACAATCGACGTAGAAACTCGCCGTCACCGCTCGAACCCGAAACCAGTCCCAGGGGACTCTCTGTCACCAACCGGTCCACACGAACATGCAACGGCTCGGCTGCCGGCAACACCGCCGAGAACAACTGCACGCTCGCAAAACTCAACGCGACCAGTACAAACCCAACTCGCGGGCGCAGCATGGCGACGACTTCCAAGTGGGACAGGGGAAGAGTCTTCAGGCGGGAATACACAACGTGACGCGTACACATATGTATATCTTTCGATAGGTTACCGCGATCCAAAAGCATGGTCAACCTGTTACTGAAACGCACTCAACCCGCTGCCCGACATCCTCCCAACTTGTCACAAAACAGCCCAATAGCCCATTGTCTGTTTTCGGCCGGTTTTGCCACACAAGTCCACTCAGCTTGACCCAACCCCCAAACACCACGCGACAGACAATCTCAAATGTCCAGTCGTCACCGATGCCATATCAAGCCGAAAACGACAACTGGGCAACAGCCAACCAACACAAGTAGTGACCCGATGAACCAAAAACGGCGACAATTCGTCCGGACCCTGATGTCCATCACCGCAATCGCCTGGTTTGCTACCACCACACTCGCCGCCCCCCCTGCCCCTGCCCCTGCCCCTGCCCCTGCCCCATTGCCGCCCACCGACTGGCCACAGTTCCTCGGCCCCGGCGGAGCAGCTCACGCCGATCCCGCCTGCAACATCCCTCTGCGTTGGAACAAACGCCTCAATATCCTCTGGCGGACTCCACTGCCGGGTCGCGGCTGGTCGTCGCCGGTCGTCGCCGACAACTCGATCTGGCTGACCGCCTCGGAAACCGACAAGAACTCTCAGCTTCAACTCTTGCTGCTGCAACTGGACCGACGGACCGGACTCCTTCGAGCCAACCACCGCCTGCTGGCCATCACCCAGCCCGCCAGAATTCACTCCAAGAACACTCACGCCACACCGACTCCGGTCGTCACCAACTCGGCCGTCTTCGTCCACTTTGGAGCTCATGGCACGGCCCGAGTCGGCCTCGATGGAACGGTTGGCTGGACCACCACACTTCCTTACTACCACCACCACGGCCCAGCCGGTTCACCCGTCCTTGTCGACAACCTGCTGATCGTCAGTTGCGACGGCTACACCGGTCCCTTTTACGACCGCCGCCGCCAAGGCGCCATCACTTCCAAACAGTTCGTCGTCGCACTGGATCGCCAGACCGGCCAAGTGCTCTGGCAAACACCTCGCGTCTCGGGCCGACACTCGTACTCGACCCCGTTGCTGCTTCGCACCGGCACCACGAACCGCGAGACTCAAGTGGTCAGTGCCGGAGGCGACCGGGTGGTTGCCTACGATATCAGGACCGGTCGAGAGCTGTGGTGGGTCCGCTACACCGGCTACTCGGTCGTCCCTCGCCCGGTCGCAGGCCCCCCCGGCAGCGAGTTGATCTACGTCTGCACCGGCTACGACACGCCCCGACTGCTCGCCATTCGCACCGACGGACAGGGCGACGTCACCAACACCCACGTCGCCTGGCAGCACACTCGAGCCGTCCCGCTCAACCCGACGCCGCTTGTCGTCGACGACACCCTGTTCCTGGTCAGCGACACCGGCCTCGCCAGCAGCCTCGACGCCCGCACCGGCACACTCATCTGGCGTCGCCGTCTCGGCGGCCACTTCTCGGCCTCGCCCCTGGCCGTCAGCGGACACCTGCTGGTCCAGAACGAAGTCGGAACCACTCACGTCCTCGCCACCGGCCCACACTACCGCCGACTTGCACTCAATCGCATCAACGGTCGCACACTGGCCACTCCCGCCATCAGCGGACACCGACTGCTGATTCGCACCGACCGGGAACTGGTTTGCGTTGGACGCGAGTGACACAAAGCTCGACAATCTCCCCTGTGGTCGATCTCCAAATAGACAACTGCCCAACTACCCGCCGCAGCACTGAACCAACTCCAGCTGCCACCCGACAGCCAAGTCACATGGGAAAACAACTCCAGCAGACGTCAGCCGTGCGAAGCCCGGATCTCGCACATCACCGTCTCGGCCAATGCACTCAACAACGCACAGTCCCAACCTCTGTGCGACGCCGCTAACCGAGTCCGAAAGTCGCTGCGGCCCGCTCGACGAATCGTCGTCCGAGCCCACTGCGTCGATACGTCGCCAGTCCCACCGCCCACACAAATTGCACCCTACCGACGGGCTCTCGTCTATCACCACTACCGCATCGAACAAGTCGAAAGCGGCAGGATCACTCACCCCGAAATCCTCGTCGCACACTGGGCCATCCTCGATGGCAGACTCCAATCACCAAGACGACCCACCATCGGCAGCATCGTGCGACTGGTCATCGAACCGATTCCCGACCACGCACAACTGGACAGCGAACGGCAGGTGATGGAAGTCGGGCGTCTGCTCAGCGCCACCCGTGCCCGGGTGCTGGTCACACTCGATGTCCTGGCCGGCCTCGTCCCCGGCGATGAAGCGGCTCCGGAAACCGTGCTCGCCGTGTCGATGCAGAATCGACTCGGTAGCCTGCAACAGGTCGGCTACGCACTGGCCCGGTTGCTCAAGTTTCGGATCGGACGCCCCGCCGGAGCCACTCGCTGGCTGGACTGGGACGACCAGGTCCCGGACAGTTCCAGTCACAGCTTCGATCCGAGCGACACGAGCACTGCCACCACCGCCACAACCGGACTCGGCTGCACGATCGACCTGGGACCCGATCCGGTTCTCGATCCGGGCCGGGGTTTCGAACCCGGTCGGCCGGCTCTGATCCTGCCCACCGGCGGCACGACCGAAGGCGACCTGCCTCGCAACTTCCTCGGTAAGGTCCTGCGGCGTGAACTCCGCGAGTCGTAACCGCCACAACACCGCCGCCGCCAGCTCTTCGGCCCATTGAAACCCACCAACCTGTCGACTAGCTTGGTGGAGCACCACGAGCCGGAGTGGCGGAATGGCAGACGCGCTGGATTCAAAATCCAGTGAGGGTAAACCTCGTGTGGGTTCGAGTCCCACCTCCGGTACTGATTCTCCGAGCCATGCGTGCCAGCCGGTTCACCTGGTCGGCAGACAGAACCCGGAGTGACAATCATGATGAGATGGTTGGAAGTGTCCGTCACGTGCTATGTGCTGTGCACCTGCGGATGTGGTGCGATCGAGGATGCCTGGAACCCGCCACAAGAAATAGCATTGCCTCCGGCAACGACCGAGCCATCCACACCGGCATCCGCTCAGGCACCGGCCCGTCCGCCACGGACCACCAACCTGGTTCACCTCTCGGCAGGCACCTCGCTGCCTCAGTCGCTGCCCACAGGAACGACGATGCACTTCAGCGTCGATTACAGCCTGCGACAACAGCCAACACAGTCGTCGGCCCAGTTCTTCTGGATCATCGAACGCACCACCGGACCCCCGATCGCCATCCCCGTCACACTCAAGAACAAAGGCACACTCATCAAACTGACCGCAGGCTGGCGACCCGAACACGCCCCGTTTCGCTGCTACATCGCCATCCGCAATGCCAGCAAAAAAATGACCCCAGTCTCCACAACAATCCCCCTCATCTAACCACACAGGCTACGCCATGCACGAAGTCCTGAATAGGAATCTGTATCTCGTCAAAGAGCATGTGGGAATGTTCAAGGCGGCGAACAACTACGACGTGTACGACCCCGATTCCGGCGAGATCCTGCTGGAGTGCCGTGAGAACCATCTCGGCATAATCACGAAGATGCTGCGGTTCAGCGATTACAAGCGGATGACTCCATTCAACGTCGAAATCCGCCTTCCGTCCGGCGATCAGATTGTCCGGGTGAGTCGCGGCATCTCGTTCTTTCTTTCGAAAGTCTCGGTGTTCGACGAGACCGACCAACGGATCGGCGGATTCGAGCAGAAGCTGTTTTCGATTGGCGGTGCCTTCCGTGTCCTGGGCCCCGACGGCAACCGGATGTGTGAGTTGAAAGGCAGGTTCACGGGCTGGGATTTCCGCTTCATGAAAGACGACATCGAACTCGCCCACGTGACGAAGAAATGGGCGGGATTGGGGAAGGAACTCTTCACGAGTGCGGACAACTACATGTTGGAAATATCGGAAGCCGTGCCTCCCGATAACCCCATGCGGCAACTGATCATGGCCGCCGTGATGTGTATCGACATGGTGCTGAAGGAGTAATTGCGAGCCACCGGCCGCGTCATTGAGGGTCTGCTCCTTGTTCCCCTCCGGCGTCCACACCAATCCAAAGATGAACACGTACCTGTGGCAGTATGCCGGCCGAAGTCAGGAGTTTGATCTGCAGAGATTCACCAGCGCATTGACATCTGCTTTGCAAGCACAGAAATCGTTCTGGAAGTTCTGTGGCATCTGGATGGTGATTTCCGTGGTTCTGCTAATCGTCTTCGTTGGTATCGCAATCATTGGCGGTATCGCGACGAGCATCTGACAGACAGCTTCTCTTGGATTGAGTCCCGCGAGTCGCCACCGCCGCCCGGTGTGCGCTGTTGAGCCGCCAGTCCACTAAAAGGCCGACCTGCGTGCAAATCGCCGCGGGCGCGGTGTAGCATCACACCGCCGCAGATCAGCTGTCCGACCTCAACCTGGAGACCACCATGGACCGTCGCACCTTCATGAAGTCCGGATTCGGAGCCGGAATGGCCGCTTCACTGGGCGACTACTCGCTGTTCCCCTCGGACGTCCACGCCAGGATCCCTGCCAATCTCAAGGTGACCAAGCTCAAGGTCATCCCGGTCTGGACCGGGTCGATGAACTACATCTTCGTCAAGCTCTACACCAACGCTGGAGTGACCGGGGTCGGCGAGGGCGGCATCCGGGGCCGGGCAGCGACGATGATCGCAGCGATCCAGGAACACGAACGCTACATCGTCGGCAAGAACCCGATGCAGATCGAAAAGCACTGGCAGGCGATGTACCGCTGGCCCCGATGGCGCGGCGGCCCGATCCTCAACAGCGCCGTCAGCGCCATCGACATCGCGCTGTGGGACATTGCCGGCAAGATCCTCGACGCGCCCATCTACCAAATGCTCGGCGGAGCCGCCAAGGACCGCATGCGACTTTACATCCACGGCGGATCGGCCGAAGCGGTGCACTCGGCCAAGCAACGCGGATTCAATGCCATCAAGACCGGGCCCAACCTCGCCCGCAACGGCGTCATCAAGCAGCCCTGGGACCTGAAGGCCGAAATCGCCCGGCTGAAGGCGATGCGCGACGCCGGCGGCGACGACTTCGACATCCTCTATGACTGCCACACGCAGTTCAAACCCGAGATGGCTCTCGAATTCTGCACCGCCGTCGAGGAAATCCGGCCGTTCTTCATCGAGGAACCCATGTTCACCTCCGACCTCGGCAAGATGAAGTGGCTCGCAGACAAGGTCAAGGTGCCGCTGTGCCAAGGCGAAAGCCAGTTCACCAAGTTCGGGCTGCAGGAGATGATCAACAACCATCATGTCAGCTTCATCAACCCCGACGTGATCCACGCCGGAGGCATCTCGGAATGCAAGAAACTGGCGGCGATAGCCGAGTCGAACTTCATCGACGTGGCGCTGCACAACGCCCAAAGCCCGGTGATGACTCTCGCCGGACTGCATGTGAACGCCTGCACGACCAACTGCGTGATCCACGAGTTCAACCAGGCCCGCAAGTACGCGGCCTGGGAAGAGGACCTCTATGGTGGCGTGACGATCAAGTACGAGAAAGGCTTCGCCGCTCTGCCACCGGGACCGGGCCTGGGCATCGACATCGACGAGAAGGTGGCTGCCAGACGTCCGGCCCGGCCGTTCGCCCGCACACGCAGCACGCTCGAGTGGCCCGACGGCTCGGTGGGTGACACCTAGCCCCCGCGACGCTCAGGCGTCCGCTGCACCGGAGCGCTGGAACTGGAACTGATCGTTCCAGCGCCGGTCGAGCCTCTCCAGCACAATGACCAGGTCGCAGGCGGTCCAGACCCCGTCGTCTTCCTCGACCAGGTCGAACTGCTTCAGCTTGGCCAGCGCGTCGCGGATCTCGAAGTCCGTCTCGATCCCGAACCTCTCCTTCAGCCATCGCTCGCAGCGACGATCCAACTCTCGGCTCCCGCAGGCACCGTCACGGTCCAGCAGCACCCAACCCAGCAGCACCTCCTTCCACTCCTGCTCCTCCATGCAGTCGACCAGGAACAACAGGACCCCCAACCCGTTGTCACGACTCTTGGTGTACAACGCGTCGGTGACCAGGTGCTGGTATCGGGCCCGAGACGTCCGGTAGCCGACGATGGCCCGGCCGGCATAAGCCACCAGGCTGCCCAGCAACACGACCATCAGCAGCGGGTTGAATGCCGACATGATCAGCTTGATCGCCACCACCACCAGGCCGGTCACCGCAGTCACCCCCACCTTGATCAGGTCCACCGGCTTCATCGACAACCGCTTCTCGGGAAACACCACCTCGAGATCGGCCATCGGGATGTCCACAAACGTCTTGATGTGGATCGCTCGCTCGACCCCACCCACCGTGCCATCCGACTCGCCCGTCTCCTCAGGCCTCAGCCGAAACACCAGTACCAGTTGACCAAACGTCGGTTCCTGCAACTTCGTTCTTCGAAACAAGGACAACACCCCGACGTCTTCCGGATGCAACGTCACCCGCTCGATCGTCTTCGTCCCGAACAACGACTCGGACGACTCGTCGGCCGTTCGGCCGACGCATCCCGTTTCGTCCAACGCAGCCGACTCGACCCGACCGCGACCCAACAGCCGACCGGGGAGTCTCAACAGGCCGACCAGGATCCGAGACACCAGCAGGTCGAGTTTCTGGAAAAAGAGCAGACCCTCGGTCCGGTCGATCCCGATCCCCCGTCGGAAGACCAGGGCATGCCGTGCAAATTCCGGAGGCTCGCGGCTGCCGTCGAGATAGTCGTTGTCCTGGAAGTAGCCGTCCATCAATCGAGTGTCGTAACGAGCCCAGTCGACTTCGACCGGCAAACTGAACAGGTAGTCTCACTTCAACTCCTCGATCAACTCGCGGTGTTCAAAATACAGCAGGGCTTCGAGCAACCGGCACAGGTCCGCGACCCCTTCACCACGCTCGCCCGACTCGTCGACCAGCACATCGATCAACCGATGTCTCGGCACCGGAACGTAGTGTTCTGGTTCGACGGGAACTGTGGTGCGGGCCATGAGAACAACCTGCGAGTCGATTCACTGTGCTCGCCACGACTCAGCCGCTGCCACCCAACAGCAGCAACGCGCCAAGCACAACCAAAATGCCATAAACCGCCTTCCGAAACGACTCGACCGGCAATCGACGATTCAGACGCCCTCCCAACCAGCCGGCAACCCCCACCACCGGCAGGCAGGCTGCCAACTGCACCAGCAGTTCCCCGTCGTACCGACCCGCGTATCCGTGACCACCAACCAGCAGCACTCCGACGGCCAGAAAATAGGCCTGGCAAGTCGACCGGAACACCTCGGGCGACCAACCCCGTTCCGTCCCGAAGACGACCAGCGGAGGACCATGCACGTTGAAGGCGCCGCCCAGGCAACCGGCTGCCAATCCGAACCCCGGCGCCATGCGATCCGTCACCCGCCAGGTTCCCGGATCACCCGCAACGCCCAACAGCCCGATCGCCGCCACTGTGCCACCCAGCACACCAGTCAGCAACGGCGTCGATGCCGTTCCCAGAAACCACAGGCCCAACACCAGGCCCGGGATGGCGGTCAGAACCAAGACGCCGGTCTGGGGTGCCAATCGAGTCTTCCCACGGTCGATGGCAAAGATCGTCGCCGCACTCACCAACGATACCGCCGCAACCAAAGCTGTCGCCGGAATCGCCTCGGTGCCCGACAGCATCAACAACGGCATCGCCACCAACGCGTCACCAAAACCAAACGTCGAACGGACAAAAACGGCCAATGCGATCACACCGACCACGACCGGGTCGATGACCCAGTCGCCGACGATCAACTCGCCCACTGTCATCTCAATCTGCCCGATGCCGCATGCGTGTCCCGCCTCCGCCTGGCACCATCTCGCCACGACGGATCGTCGCCGCTGCCACCAACAACTCGTTGCCAATCCGCTCGCCTCGGTAACTGTCGGTCAACACGAAACGACCCTCCTGACGCTCCAATACCGCAATGTCGGCCACCGTGCCGACTCGCAATGTTCCCAGGTCGTCGGCTCGACCCAGTACCGCCGCCGGTCGAGTCGTCGACATCTCGATCACTCGCTCCAATGGCACACCCAGATGCAGGAACTTCGACATCGTCGTCGGCATGTCGTAAACCGGACCGTGCAGGTTCTTCACATGCAAGTCGGTGCTGATCGTGCTCGGCTCCAGGCCACCGTCCAACGACGCCTGCACCACGTCCCAATGGAAACTGCCGTAACCATGCCCCACGTCAAAAATCACTCCGGACTCGGATGCGTCGCGGACGGCCGAAAACACCGAACCGTCGTCGTCCAGTACTCGCGTCGAACCGCTTTTGAAACAATGCGTGATGCAATCGCCGGGTTCGAGATGCTCGAGCATCTCGGGGATCGACATCGGACTCTCGCCAATGTGCACCATCAACCACGTCTCACTCTCCCGAGCCGCCAGCACCGCTTCGCGAAAGTTCTCCCAACCCTGCTCGCCTTCGCCGATGATGTGCTTGCCCGCTCGGATCTTGACACCGATCGCCACACCCGGATTCTCGGCAATCGTCCGCACCACTCCGGCCGGATCGGCATGACGCCGGTCGACCAGCTCACCAAGATCCGACGTGATCAATCCCGGACTGGCCAGGTTCACCAGCCCCAGGACCTCAGTCTCAACTCGGTCGATCACGTCGCGTCGGAAGCCGCGAAAGTTGCGACTGCCCGCACTGCCGGCATCGAGCATCGTGGTCACACCACCGGCCGGACACAGTGGATCGGCTTCGATCCCCAACTCCATGTGGTGAGTGTAAACATGCACGTGCAGGTCGATCAGACCCGGCACCACCAGCAGGCCGCGAGCGTCAACCGTGTGAGTCGCCTCGTCCGGAGAAATCGATTCCTCGATCGCCAGGATCCGACCACCACCCACAGCCACGTCACGGATCGCTCGCAAGTCCTGCGACGGATCCACCACCTCGCCGCCACGGATCAAGATGTCACATTGCATTCAGTCAACCTGCTCGTCCAATACGGATCCCACACCAACCGCCCCACTCTATCCAAACCACTCGCACTTCCCCAGCGACCCACAAGCAACTCGAGCACCGCTCTGCTACTCTCAACCTCACCTCAAACCCGTCCTCCCCCGCTGTCCCAAATGAACATCCACTCACGCTACCATCTCCGCCAGGTAATCAACGCCTGTGGAAAGATGACGAACCTCTCCGGAGCGGTCGTCTTGCCCGAGATTGCTGACACGGTCCGCGAGTCTCTGGATCACTTCTTCGATCTGGACGAACTGCAGGCGGCCGCCGGAGCCATGATCTCGCGAGCCAGCGGATCCGAACATGGCTGCATCACCGCCTGCACCTCATCGGGCATCACCCTCTCGGTCGCGGCCACGATGACCGGCAACGACCTGGCACGCGTCTGGCAGCTGCCGGACACCGAGGACATGAAACACCGCGTGCTGATTCAAAAGGGCCACTGCGTCAACTACGGCGCCCCGATCACTCAGGCGATACGCCTCGCCGGAGCGACTCCGATCGAAATGGGAACCATCCACAACTGTCCACCCGAAGTGATTGCCCACGAGTTGGCTCGCGAGAACGTCGCCGCCATCGTTGCCGTCGAATCGCACCACACGGCCCGGCATGGCTGGGTGCCGCTGGACACCGTGGTCCAGATGGCTCACGCGGCAGGTGTCCCGGTCATCGTCGACGCCGCCGCGCAGGACCATCGGCTGACTCAACTCATCGACACACAGGCTGATCTGGTGATCACCAGTGCCCACAAGTACCTCTGCTCGACCACCGGCGGAGTCGTCGCCGGTCGACGCGAACTGGTCGAAGCCGTTTACCTGCAAAATCGCGGGATCGGGCGTGGCATGAAGGCGGGCAAGGAGTCCATCGTGGGCGCGATGGCCGCGTTGGAATACCGCATGTCCGAAGACGTCACAGCCTGGACCGCAGAACAGGATCGCAAGGTCCAGTTGATCCTCGATCAACTCGAAGGCATCCCCGGGCTGGCCCTATCGGTCGACGCCGACCCCAACGGCTGCCCCTTCTCTCGAGCAAGACTCGACCTCGACACCACCACAGCCTCGTACTCGGCCAGCACACTCACCACCGAACTGGCCAAGGGCAACCCGACCATCGTCACCCGGTCTCACCACGCCGAGGAAGGCTACCTCTACCTGGATGCGATCGAGATGACCGACCCGCAAATCGAGTACGTCTGCGGCCGCATCCGCGAAGTCCTTCTGGCCTAGCAGCGGACCTGCTCGGCCACCAACTCGCCGTACAATTCCGGCCTCCGAGTCTTCAGCGTGTAGTTCGCCAGGCTCCGCTCAGCCACCAGTCGATCCGCTTCCAAGGTCGCAACCACCATCTCGTCGCGGATCTCCTCCCGCTGCGACGATGCGATCACTTCGCCATCCGGAGCAAAGAACAAGATCGCCCCAGCGTGGTGGGGCTGGTTGGGCGAGTCCTTGGGATAGGTGTCAACGTACCCGGCACGCCCGGCCTGATCGGTCAACACGGCGAAACAGGCGTTTTCGCGAGCCCGCTGAGCGTAACAACTGGTGAAGTAGTCGTGAGAATGAGCCCGTGCAGCGGCCGCCGAGCCGGGCGTGTCGTCCCACATCTGCACGCGGGCCGAATGAGGCATCAACAGAAGATCGGCGCCACGCAGAGCCAGGATCCGAGCCAACTCGGGGAACTGATTGTCGTAACAGATGATCATCCCGACCTTCGCCTTGCCAATGTCGTAGACCGGTAGTTCCCGACCTCCCTTGTAGAACAGCACCTCGTCCCGCGAGCAGTGCAACTTGCGCTGCTTGCCGATATAGCCGTCAGGACCGACCAACACCTGGGTGTTGTAGACCAGATCGTTTTCTTTTTCGCTGAGCCCCACCGAAAGCACCAGGCTGAACTCGGCAGCCAACTCGATCAGACGCCGCGTCGATGGTCCGTCAGGCACCGCCTCGGCAATCTCCCACGTGTTCGGGGTGCAATGACCGTGGACGACCAGTTCAGGAAACACCGCCAACTCGGCACCATCATCGGCCGCTTCGCGACAACGCAATGCGATCGTCTCGAGAATGGAAACCGTCTCGCCGTGAAGACTGTTCATGCTGATGGCGGCGACGCGAAGACTGTCCATGACCGATTTTCCAGAACGTGAATTGACGACCAGCAACGACCAGCCGGTCAGTATGGCCTGTCAGGACGTGCGTTGCACGGCACCCGCCTCGACAACCAATCGCTCGAGAGCTTCGTAGGGCCGAGCCCCAACAACCCGGTCGGCACCGACGACAAAGGTCGGAACTCCAGTGATGCCCAACTCGGCCGCACGAGCCCAGTCGGCATCGACTGCCTCGCGAAAACGCCGATCCACAAGTGCCGCCCGTGCGTCCTCGGCGTCCAATCCTGACCTCTCGACCAAATCGATCAGGTTCTGGACCACTCCGAGATTCACATCATCCACGAAGTACGCACGAAACAAATCGTCGTGCAATCGCTCTCCACCCGACTGACCATCGGCCCAACAACCCAGTTCCTGAGCCAGTCGGCTGTTGTAGGTCCGGGTCCGAGTCCCATACTCCAGACCCTCGGCCGACATGCGTTCGGCCATCTCCGCCTGCATCCGCGGCACGTCCAGGTTGCGGCCGGCAAACAACTCCTCAAGAGTCAGCCCGGCTTCGGGCGTGTCCGGATGCAATGGGAAATGTCGATACACGACATCAATGTCGTAGGTCGCGACCAGCCGTTCAATACGCACGGTACTGAAGTAGCACCAGGGTCAGATGTAATCCGAGAAGATCTCGAAACCAATGCGGTTCGACATGCTTGTTCTACTTCTTGCCCAGGCAATACAAGAACCCGTCGGTCCGCAACAACAGCTGACCGTTGTGAGCCACCGGACAGGCATTGGTGCGGCTGTCGTCGTCGGCGAACGTGTTGTGTGCCAACAGTTTGAACTCCGGGCCCGGTGCCACGACGTACGTCCCGTTGTGCTGACTGATGCAGTACAGCTTGCCGTCGGCATGCATGATCGACGAGTAGACCAGACCCGGACGGGGTGCCAGTCGCGACTCGTAGACGATCTCACCCGTCTTGGCATCCAAACAGTAGGCCGTGCCACGACGGTCGTGGAACCAGTACAGGTGACCACCGGCAAGCACCGGGCTGGAAACGTTCGATCCGCGACTCGCTTTCCACAACAGGTGAGACGATGTCACGTCGCCACGACCACCCAGCCGGATCGCCAACGCCGTGTTCTGTCGACCACCGATCGCGTAGACAATGCCCGCCCGTGACACGACGCTCGGACACACGTAACCTCGGTCCGGTATCCCCTCGCAGGTCCACAACTCCTTGCCCGTCGACGGGTCCAGCCCGCGGACCTGCTGAGGCAAACTGATGACCAGCTCCGGACTTCCACCCTCGACTTCGGCCAGCAACGGAGTATTCCAGGCACCACGGATCTGACCGACCGACCAGACTTCCTTCCCCGTCGACTTGTCCAACGCCAACAACCGACCACTCTCGATGCTCGCGTTGATGATCAACACGTTCTTGAACAACACCGGAGAGTTCGACGAACCCCAACCTCGTGAATTGCTGCCAACGTCGGCCGTCCAGACAGTGTTTCCGTCCAGGTCCAGACAGAACACTCCCGACTTGCCAAAAAACACGTACAGGTGTTTGCCGTCGGTCGTCGGAGTGCTCGAGGCATAACCATGCCGAGCGTTGTTCCCGCCCGAATAATTCGATTCGGGCAACTTGGCGGCGAATTCCTTCCGCCAGATCTGACGGCCGCTGGTACGGTCCAGACACAACACCTGACGCTTCAGGTTCTGCTGCTCGCCCTGGTTCGGCACCAGGCCATAACCGGTGTACGACGTCACGTAGATGCGGTCGCCGAGCACGATCGGACTCGATGTCCCAGGACCCGGCATCTTCACACGCCAGACCACGTTCTCACTCGATGACCACGACACCGGCAGACCGACTTCCTGGCTCCGAGCCAACCCGTCAGTGCCCCGGAATCCTGTCACGTCGGCTGCGGGGACGGGGGCGGGGCCGGTGAAACACACACCAATCAAAGCGACCAGCACCGCGGTCAAATGGACAGACGGATATCGGCATGTCAGTGGCATCTCGGTGTCTCCTGAATCCATATCGAACGGCTCGGGCCAGAGAATCTCTTGTCTCAGTCGCAATGTAACCGAACTGCGGCCAATGTACCGACCCGCTGCCCGGCTGGGAATCGTGGGCCACGAATCGTGGTCATGGTCATGGTCGAGTCGGCACCGGCTGAGATTTGCGGAGCGTTGCCAGGTACTCGACCACGTCGACCAGATCGGCCGCGGTCATCAGTTTCTGAAGATCCGCCGGCATCAGAGAAATCGTCTGTTTCTTCAACTCCTCGATGTCCGCCGTCTCAATCGTCCGATCGATCGCCTCGACGTTTCGAATCGTGACACTCGCATCCGTTCGACTGATCAACAATCCTGTGACCAGCGTCCCGTCGACTGTCGCTACGACATACGATTCGTAGTTGTGACTGATGCCCGCACTGGGAAACAGTACCGACTCGTACATCGCCTGCCGACTTAGCTTGCGACCGATCCCAGACAAATCCGGCCCAACCTCCTTGCCCTCGCCATTGACCTTGTGGCACCTGGCACAGGTCGCGACCGTTGCGAACAACTTCTGACCGCGAACGGCGTTCCCCTTGCGCTTGGCCAACTGATCGATCCGGGGCAACGGGGTGTTGTCTTTTGATGGAGGAGAAGGAAACAGCGAACGAGCCTGCTTGCGGATGCCCGGATCAGCGTGAGTCACCAGGGCGGCACCGGCAGCCTGCCTGAGTTCACCGGGCAGAGTCTTGTTTCGGACCCGAGCCACAACACTGCCAGCACCTTTTTTCGAACCCCGAATCACTCCACGAATCGCCTCACGTCGAACCGACAACCGCCGCTTCGAGTCATCGACCAATGGCCCCAACACGGCTGCAGCACGTGCATCCGAAGCGTTGGCCAGCGCCCGAGCCAACGATGTCGCGTCGGTTTCCCGCTTGGCCGCCAGCCCGCGAGCCAGAAGATTCACCTGCCCCTTGGCCAACAGCGCCCTGGCCGAATCGATACCGATCTGAGTGTCCGGTTCGCGTCTGGCTGTCTGCAATAGATCGGGATACCGATCCGTCAGCCCAAATCGACTCACCAGGCTCACAAACTCCGCCGTCCCTCTCACTCGCTCGACCACGCGATTGATCGCCAGCCGGGCTTCCGGGTTGGCACGCAGATCCAACGCACCGACTCGCTCCAAAGCCTCACGGATCACCAACCCCGATCTCTCGGTGTCCTCGCCGTACTCACCGGTCACCAGGGCCAAAGCCGCCTGGTGGCGAGATCGGGTTGACTGGTAGTCCAGTGCCCTGAGATAGCCGGGCAGGTCAGCCAATGGCGTCTTGGTGTCCGAGATGATCTCGGCCAGCCGTGCGGCCGTTCCCGTGCCTCGACTCCGCCAGGTAATCCGGCGTCCGGCCAGCGAATCGGCAGCACCCGGCTTGAGCCTGGCCCGGGCGGCCAGGCAGGCGTCCCATCTGCCGTCGGCGGCAATACCCAGAGCCTCAAGATACCAGCGGTCAAGACCGTCGTAACCAGAAGCCAATCGAGCCCACAGCCCGGGCACGTCCTGGGACTTCGTTGTCTTCAACGCCACAAGGCACTCGCGACGGACTCGCGACGATGGATCGTCGACCAACTTCGAGACCGCAGCGACGATGTCGTATTCGATCTGTCGAGCCAGTCTCAGGCCGACAATTCTCAGGTCCGCGTCCCCATCGGTCATCGCACGTTCGGCCACGCTGGCCGCCTGAGAAGCCGAACCACTCTTGCCCAGGACCCACACCGCCCGAGCCCTGTGCCGCGGGTTGGCTTGCCGGTCGCCAGCCAACAGTCGCAACGCAGTCCTCGCCTCGACTCCCCCAGCCTGCAATGCCGTGAAGGCCAGGTAGCGGACCGAAAAGGCAGGGTTCTTCAGAGCCGAAATCGCTCCGGTGACCGTCGACACGTCGATCTTCGGCGGACGATACTTGTGCCCCGGAGGAGCGATCCGAAACAGGCGGCCTCGGTCCAGATCGCGCTGGTTGTGACCGCCAACGCCAGGGTCGTACCAGTCGCTGATGAAAATCGAACCGTCCGGGGCCACACAGACGTCGGCCGGACGGAACCAGTTGTCTCGGGTCCCTCGGACAACATCGACAATCCGGGCCTTGTAGCCGGCTCCGTCGACCGTCGCCGGATAGGCCCGGACCACGTTGGGACCCGCGTCGCAGTGGATCACCTGGTCGTGAAACACCTCTGGCAACAAACGACCCTCGTAGATCGTGATCCCCGTCGGAGACCCGGCGCCGGTCTGCAACAGGTTCGGCATCACACCCGGATCCCTCAGGTGCCAGTGACGCAAGGGGATCTCTGCATGCATCCCCGTCCTTGACGCCCGCCAGCCGGCTCCGGTCAACTCGTCCTTGTACCCGTAGTTGCCGAACTCCATCACGAAGTTGATCCGCACCGCTCGGTTGCCGTCGTCGTCGTTGTCGCTTTGCCACAACGTGCCGAAACTGTCGACGGTGATCTCGTAGTTGTTCCGGAAATTGTGAGCCAACACCTCGAATCGACCACCGTCCAGATCGCAACGGAACGGCATGCCGCCGTAATAGGGACGGCCGTTGTCGAAGACCCGGTGGCCCGCCAGATCAACGACCGGCTGGCCCTTGTAGTCATGCACAGCACCGCCCGTGTTCCCGAAGTTCCAGTACATCTTGCCGTCCGGGCCGAACAGGAATGAATGAGCCGAATGGTCGTGCTGAGGCTGTCCGGTCTTGGTGAAAAGTAACTCCTTGCGGTCCGGCTTGTCGTCGCCGTCGATGTCGGTGAACACCAACACGTTGGGCGAACACGAGACGATCACCCGGTTGCCGAGTACG